>CAZUIH010000062.1:0-13709 GCA_964620365.1 uncultured Desulfobacterales bacterium
TCAGCCTCCGGAATCTCCAGCCTCTCTTCCTCACCGCACTGGCCGAAGTATTTATGATCCATAAGAACCGGGATGTGAACGAAATCAAGATCCTCCAGGAGTTCCACCAGGGCCTCTCCCATATTAAGGATCGCGATCTCACAGCCAGAACAGGCACTCAACCACTCTGACGCTACTTTTACTGCCATAACATCCTCCTGTTTACGCAGCCTTCTTCCTGGTCAGGCTGTTGTGATGAGGCCCAAGGGACTTGACCTGATCGATCATCTTGGTAACGGCCTCGACGAACTTGTCCGATTCTGCTGATGAACACCAGGCTATGTGGAAGCGTTCCGGCTCGTAGCCATAGTCCTGCAACAGCTCCTTTACCATTTCCGCCCTTGCCAACGCCTTGTAATTACCATCCTGGTAATGACATTCTCCCAGGTGTCACCCCAGGACCATCACGCCGTCAGCTCCGGTGTCCAGGGCCGTCAACACCAGTTCGGGATGAACCATGCCGGAGCACATAACCCGGATAATCCTCACGTTTACCGGATACTGCATCCTGGAGATACCCGCGAGATCAGCGGCGGCGTATGAACACCAGTTGCAACAAAAGACCAATATTTTCGGCTCGTAGCTCATGATGACACTCCTCTTCAAATTATCGGGTCAGGCAGCGAGGGCTGCCGCCACCTGCGCCTTCAGTTGTTCCATGGTAAACCCTGCCACATTCACCCCTCCCTTGGGACATGTTCCCTGGCACAGGCCACATCCCTTGCACTGGGCCTTGTTGATAGAGACGAGTTTGCTGGACTTTCCATCTTCATCAGTGCCTTCCACCAGGCTTATGGCCTGGTACGGGCAGACGTCTATACACAGGGCGCAGCCGTCGCAGCGTTCAGGATCCACATAGGCCTTGATCGCCTCAAGGGCGATGGCCTTGCTGGCAAGAAAAGTGGCCGCCTTGGCCGCTGCTGCCTTGGCCTGGGCGATGGATTCCTCCACCGGCTTAGGATAGTGGGCAAGCCCTGCCATAAAGAGGCCGTCTGTGGAAAAGTCCACGGGACGCAACTTGGCGTGGGCCTCCTGGAAAAATCCATCTGAATCCACGGAGACCTTGTAGAGCTTGGCCAGCTTCTTTGCCGAAGGATTGGGCAAAATGGCAGTTGCAAGCACAACTATATCCGCATTTATGACGAGCGGGCGGTGGAGCACGTGATCCCATACCTCCACATCAACGCCATTCTCGGCCTTTGTGACCTTGGGCTTTCCGTGGAGCTCATAGTTGATGAAGACCACTCCTAGCTCCCTTGCCTCCTTGTACAGAGACTCCCTCTGGCCATAGGTCCTCATATCCCTGTATAGAATGTACACAGCCCGGGAAGGGTCCTCCTTTTTGAGATCTATGGCAGACTGTACGGAATGGGTACAGCAAACCCTGGAGCAATACATACGATCCGCCTCCCTTGAGCCCACACACTGTATGAACACAAAGGACTTGGCCTTTCTCACCCGGAAATCGCCAAGGCGGCGCACAGCGTCGAACTCGATGGAGGTGAACACCTCCTCCATCTTACCGTAGCCATACTCATTGGGTCGGAGCCTCCGACCGCCTATGGCGATGATCCCCACTCCGTGTTCAATGACCTTCTTCTCTCCCTTGGTCTGAATGGTGGTCCTGAAATTGCCCACATACCCCTCGACATCCACCACCTCTGAGCCCAGATGCAGGTGAACAAGCGGATTGGAACGCAGCCTTTCTTCAATCTTCTGGAGATGCCGGGGGATGTCTTCGTAGTTCCAGGTGTAGGCCAGATGCCTGGCATTTCCTCCAAGACGCGTGGTCTTTTCTACAAGATGCACTTCGAAGCCTTGCTCAGCTAGGCTCAAGGCACTTACCATGCCCGCAAGGCCTCCGCCGATCACAAGGCCTACAGGGGTAATTGGCACGCTCACGGCCTGAAGAGGGACTTGAGGGGCCACTTTGGCTATCGCCATGCGAACCAGATCCTTCGCCTTTTCCGTGGCCTTTTTGGGGTCATCTGAGTGGACCCAGGAATCCTGGTTGCGGATGTTAGCCATCTCAAAGAGGTACTCATTGAGGCCTGCCGCCTTCATGGTCTCCCGGAAAAGTGGCTCGTGGGTACGGGGGGTGCAGGCGGCAACCACTATACGGTTCAATTTCTTTTCCTCGATGCGTTTGCGCATAATGTCCTGGGTATCCTGGGAACAGGTGAACAGGTTTCGTTCCACATGGACCACATGGGGAAGAGTGGCTGCGTATTCGGCTAGTTCCTCGACATTCACAACCCCTGCGATATTGGAGCCACAGTGACATACAAACACCCCTATCCTGGGTTCTTCCTGGGATACGTCCCTTTCTTCCGGGAAGGTCTTCTTCCTGGTGAGACTGTTTCTGGCAGGGGCCAGTACCTCTGCTGCCCCGGCTGCTGCGGCAGAGCCTTCCATGACGGACTGTGGAATGTCCTTGGGTCCTGCAAAGGAGCCGCAGGTAAATATGCCGGGCCTTGATGTAAGCACCGGAGTAAAGGCAGAGGTTGCGGCGAAGTGGTGCGGAGTGAGCTGGATACCGATCTTGCTGGCCAGCTCTGCCACGCTCTGCGGGGTCTCAAGGCCCACGGACAGAACCACGAGGTCGTAGTATTCTTCGATCTGTCTCCCCTCTTCATTGATGTAATGAAGGCGAAGATCCCCGCTGGAGCCATGAGGTTCCACACCATGAACCCGGCAGCGTACGAACCTTATCTCATGCTCACTCCTTGCCTTATGGTAATAACGCTCGAAGTCCTTGCCGTATGTGCGCATGTCCATGAAAAAGATGGTAGTGGCAAGATCCGGATAGTGATCCTTGGCAATGACCGCTTCCTTTATTGCGTACATACAGCAGACCGAGGAGCAGTACTCATTGCTGCAAGTGTTCTGGTCCCGGCTGCCGACGCACTGCAAAAAGGCCATCTTCCTGACGGGCTTTCCGTCTGAGGGGCGAACCAGATGACCTTCAGTGGGGCCGGAGGCAGACAGATAACGCTCCAGCTGCAGCGAGGTGATGACATTCGGGTACATGCCGTAGCCCCAGACGTTTGCCTCCGAGGGGTTGAAACACTCAAAGCCCGGGGCAAGTATGATGGAACCCACAGAGAGGCGGTGTATCTTCTCGGTATCCGCAAAGTTTATCGCCCCTGCCGGGCAGACAACCTTACGAGTGGACATCTCTGCGGAAAACACCACGTATCGCCCATGGTAATGAGTGGCACGATATTCAATTCCCTTGAGGCCAAAAGCGTGATACAATATGGACGTGGACATGGCAGAGACCTCCTTTTGTTGTTCGATTGTTCTCAAACAACATGTCTCTTGCCATGTCCTTCTTCAAGTTATTCCTACAGGTACTCATTTCCCGGATGAACCAGTTTTTAAGACTCTTTACCAAGGTTTGAAAAACTCTTTCAGTCTCACCACATTGTTTCTTTTTCCCTGGTGCAGGGAGTGACCCGCAACCCTGTGATGATGCTTACGGGATATTTCACAGGTGCAATAATACTGTACTGTTAGAATAAATTAACTTATCATTGGCCTAGGAGAGAGATTAAGAGAGGGCTACACCATGTTGACAGTCATGGAAAAAGAAATACCAGCAGAATTTAAATCAATAATAATGAGAGAGCTATTGCGTTTGAAGCAGCAACGCAGACTAAAACATGTCTGTAAGGACCAGTTACGTGGCCTTAACCCATCACGTCTATCCGAAATTATCCACGGGAGCAGGAAACTAACTTTTTATTATTTAGGTATTCTTTTAAATGGAGGCGTTGTTTCGATTCAGGAACTACATGCAGGCAAAAAATTGGACGAACTTTCTTCTGAGGAAAGAGATTTTTTGATTAGGATGACTCTATCAGAAGAGCTAATAGAATTAATTGAAAAGACAAGGATAAAGGGGATATCTATTGAGAAATTGTTAAAAACGTTGGTCGAATAAATCATCTGATGATCTTAAGCAAAAAACTCCGCAAGCGAAATCTTGCTAATATTTAATGTTTAAGACAATACACTTACAGAAAAAAAATTTTCTACGCAGCCAGAACGGGCAGGAAAAAAATCAATCCTGAGAGACGTTGAAGCACATCATTTTTTTGCCCTGATAAAAAAGAGATTTCCGACGCTTTTATGCGTGCGAGGCATACATGCGAAATGCAATACATGACCGATATGTAACCGTACCTCTTTTAAAGTAAAAAAACTCCTGAATTTTCCTTCCTTGCCCTGCCATAATCCCTTATTTTCTGCTCGATGGCGTATCCCTGACAAAAAAAAGGGTTAAGCCATATAGCCTAACCCCTTGATTTCATTGGTGGGCCGTCAGGGTCTCGAACCCCGAACCTACTGATTAAGAGTCAGTTGCTCTACCAATTGAGCTAACGGCCCGTTTGTGGTGTCTCTTTTACCATACATTATCCGCATGTCAAGATTTCCAATATAATTCGGATGAATTGAAATTCCCTCTAGTGACACAAAATTCAAATATTGACTACGCTTCGCTTCTAATATAATGTTCTCTAAAATTTTTGGGAGGTTTTGTTAAGATGCAAAAGAGATACGGTCTTGCCTTTATCATCTTTTTCTCATTTATTTTCAATGCTTATATTTCATTAGCTCACTTTGGAGTAATACTTCCTTCTGACGACATAGTTGAAGGAGACGACTCAAGGTCCATTACCCTTTCAATTCAATTCATGCATCCATTTGAGCAAAAATTCATGGAAATGGAAAAACCGTTGAAATTCGGGGTGGTAACCAGGGGTAAGGATCAGGATCTTACAAAGACACTCACCAGCGAAAAAATGGGTGGACATACCACATGGAAAAGTGTTTATGAACTCAGAAGGCCTGGGGACCAACTCTTTTACGTCATTCCAAAACCCTATTGGGAACCCGCTGAGGAGACGTTTATTCAGCACTACACCAAGGTGATCGTGAATGGCTTTGGACTGGAAGAAGGGTGGAATGAACCCGTTGGACTGAAAACGGAAATAGTACCATTGACCAGGCCTTATGGTCTTTGGACCGGGAATCTCTTTTGCGGACAGGTCCTTGTGGAGGGAAAACCAGCGGGCAAAAGTGACGTGGAAATCGAATACTATAATGAAGGGAGTAAGGTAAAAGCCCCGGCAGCCCCCTATGTTACCCAGGTTGTCCAGACTGACGAAGAGGGCAAATTTTGTTACTCCATGCCCAGGGCTGGATGGTGGGGCTTTGCCGCATTGAACGAGGCCTCTGAGAAACTGGAACATGACGGCCAGTTGTTTCCCATTGAACTCGGCGCTGTAATCTGGGTTAAGACCAGGGACATGAGGTAATTCATGCATATTTCTGAAGGCGTATTGTCCGCCCCTGTTCTCCTGACGGGGGCGGCTGGAACATTAGTCGGACTGTCCGTGGGGATAAGGAAAATGTCTCCCCATGAGATTCCAAAGGTCGCCCTTCTTACAGCGGCATTTTTCGTGGCATCCCTTGTCCACGTGCCCATTGGCCCCTCCAATGCACACCTGATACTGAACGGCCTTCTGGGGATACTCCTTGGCTGGTGCGCGTTTCCAGCAATTTTCATAGGTCTCACCCTTCAGGCAATACTCTTCCAGTTTGGGGGGCTCACCACCCTGGGGATAAACACATTGAACATGGCCCTTCCGGCTGTAATCATGGGGGCTGTGGCGAGACCAGTCATCAGCAATAAAAGGCAATTTATCTCAATAGGTCTTGCTGGAGTATCAGGCATGGCTTCCGTACTGTTAAGTGGCGTAATGGTCGCCCTATCCCTTTTTTTTTCCGGAGACAGTTTTATGACAGTATCTAAGCTCATCTTTGTTGCCCATATTCCCATTTCGATTATTGAAGGAATCATTTCCGCAGCAATAGTTTCTTTTCTGCTGAGGGTACGGCCTGAAATGTTTTTCGATTCGAAAAAAACCGGCCCCGGCTACAAGGCTGCAATCCTGTTGGTAACGACCCTGCTTGCATCCTGCCTTCTTATCCCGCATCATGCCCACGCCCACAGAGTCAACCTCTTCGTGTGGTATGACGGGGAAAAAATAGAAGGCGAAGGTTATTATGCCAGTGGGAAAAAGGCTGTGAATGTACCAGTCCGTGTCTTTGACGAGCAGGGTAAAGAGATAGCAACCCTTTCCACGGATAAAGAGGGGGAATTCAATTTTTCCCCGCCACACAAGGGGAATTTTCACATAGTCCTGGAAGCGGGTCTCGGCCACAAGGCCGAAGCCGACATCAGCGTATCTCCTAAGCAGGACGAAGAACAAAAAGCACAAACTGTCACTGCCGATCAGGAAGGAGAAGCCGAACTGGCAAAGACCGGACCGGCCAGGGACGTTTCAAGTAAAACATCACCTGCTGTCACCACTTCCATCACAATAGATGATATTGACAGGCTGCTCGACAAAAGGCTCAAGCCCATTGAGATGCAAATCGTCAGGCTGGCAGAAGAACAGAGCAAGGTCAGACCACAGGACATAATAGGCGGCCTGGGATACATATTTGGATTAATGGGTATGGCAATGTATATTCTAGCCAAAAAGGAAAGGAACAAGGAGACAAGGTCCTAACTCCGCCTCCCATGACATGTGAACGCTTCGCCCAAGGCACCTCCATTCTGCACAGAGCCGATCCGAGGGTCAAGATAATCCTGGCCCTGGCCGTCTCAATTGCCATTATCGCGCTAAAGGCCTATACAGCCCAGCTGACCGCCCTTGCCGGGGCAGTGATACTGGTGCGGATCGCCGCACTCGCCCCGAAAGACACCCTTAAACGGCTCTCAGCCGTCAACCTGTTCATACTCCTGCTGTGGATGGTCATCCCCTTTACCACGCCCGGCGAATATCTTTGGTCCCTTGGACCACTGCACATAAGTCAGCAGGGAATAGAACAGGCCCTTGCCATAACAATAAAATGCAATGCCATAGTCCTCTTTAATCTTGCCTTCCTTTCCACCTCAACCGTTTTTTCCCTGGCACACGCACTGGCGCACCTGCGTGTCCCTTCAAAACTGGTACAACTTTTCTTTTTTTCCTGGAGATATCTCCACTTGCTGGAGGAGGAGCTGGAACAATTGAAAAGGGCCGCGGTGCTTCGCGGTTTCTCACCAGGGGCAAACATGCACACGTACCGCACATATGCCAATCTGCTAGGCACTCTGTTCGTCCGGAGTTACGACAGGGGACAGCGCATTTACAATGCGATGCTGTGCCGGGGATTCGACGGGACCTTCTGGCTTCTTACCCACTTTAAAATCGCCAAAAAAGACATACTGATATTGTCTTTGGGACTCCTCTTCTGTATTGTCCTGATATTAATGGACAGGACTAGCCCGTGGAACTTATACGTTTAGAAAACATCAAATTCCGCTATACATCCGGCATGAAGGTTCTTGACGGACTCGATTTCTCCATGTCAGAGGGTGACCGTGTCGTCCTGCTGGGGGGTAACGGGGCTGGCAAGACCACCCTGTTGCACATCATTCTTGGAATCCTGAGACCTGACCATGGATCGGTTGTAATTTACGGAAAAAAATGTGAGTCTGAAGAGGACTTCCGCTATGCCAGAAGACATATCGGCCTGCTGTTTCAGGACCCTGATGACCAGCTTTTTTCACCCTCGGTCCTGGAAGACGTGGCCTTTGGCCCCCTCAATCTCGGATTCTCCCATCAAGAGGCAAAAAAACGGGCAGAAAATACCCTGGACAGACTCGGCATTCTCCACCTCCGGGACAGGGTGCCATACCAGCTTTCAGGAGGAGAAAAACGGCTGGTAGCCCTTGCAACAATACTCTCTATGGAGCCCGATGTCCTCCTTCTGGATGAACCCACGGCAGGACTGGACAGTGAAATGACCATGAGACTTGTCGACGTCTTGAATGATGTGCCAGCCAAGGGTCTGTTAATCATAACCCACCAAATGGAATCCCTTTCCCCGGTTGTCAACAAAAAACTCCGTCTCTCAAAGGGGAAACTAGGACCTGCCTAGCCTGAAAAATTCATATGCGGCGTGCACTTCGAATTCGATATCCTGTGGGTCAATCATGAAGGCCATGCTATCGGCAAGACAACTGTAAAACTTGTCCTGCCAGGATGACTGTCCACTTCTATTGATCCGCCGTGGGCCTCTATAAAGGACTTGGCAATGACAAGCCCAAGGCCGGTACCAAGTGGTCCCTTGGTAGTAAAAAAGGGGGTAAAAATCTTGTCCAGATTTTCCCAGGGAATGCCAACGCCATAATCGGTAATGGTTATGTGGACCTCACCGTTACTCTTTCTCACATACACCCTCACTCTACCCCTTTCAGCAGAGGCATCCTGGGAATTTTTCAGTATGTTAGCAAAGGCATGACTTATTATCCCCCTGTCAGCCATCACAAAACATGGCTCGTCCGGGAGTGACAGCTCGAATTTCAACCCCTTTTGATCCATCAGGCGCATGGATGACACCAGACTTTGAAGCAGGTCTTTAAGCTCTATCTGTTCAAGGCGAAGTTCTGGTTTCTTGGAAAAAAAAGAGACATTCCTGGTAAACCTCTCAAGACTCCCCAGCTCGTTTTCAAAATCCTCCAGGACTTCCTTTCCTTCTTTAGAAAGCTTTTCCCTTGATAGACGAAACCTGATGACTCCAAACCGGTTCAGGGTGTTGCCCACTTCATGAAGTAACATTGACGAAAGCTCTCCAAGCATGGCCAGGTTCTTCTTCTGAATTATATCCTGCGCCGTATCAATACGTTTTTCTATATGGTTTTTCAGCGAACGCATCATGGTATTGAAGGCCTCGGCAAGCTCGGCCAGTTCATCCGTTGTATGGACATTGATCCTGAAATCCAAGTCGCCATCAGCCAGCCTGGAAACCCCCTTGAAGAGTTCCTCAAGGGGATTTATGAGATTGATCCTGATGAGCATGACTCCAAGGGCACCGGAAATTGCGAGAGTGAAAAGAGACAAAACGATCACATACCTGCGAAGCTCATTCATCTTTTCTATGGCGCTTTGCCTGGACACATATATGGCAACCTGACCTATCACCTCCGGTTCCATCTCGTCTTCCGGGAAAAAAACACCTTCGTCCTCAAGGTAGATGCTCCTGCTGACGATTACAGGACTTGTAATTTCCATGACATTTTCATTTTTCGTGGTGTTTCCTTCCCTGATCAGCGTATTGCCTTCATTGTCCATGACGACCAGGCCCACCACGTCCCTCTGGTCAAGCACATTGGATATGTCGCTCAAAAGGCCTTTATTCCAAGTAAGTATGGCATATTCACTCGCATGGGCCACATACTTGGCTATCGCCTCACCTCTTTCCCTAAGCTCCTGTTCCAAGAGGAAAGTCCCCTTTTGAGTATACAAAAAGCCTATGACAACCAGGAGACATAGAAGAGTCCCAAGAAAAATGGTTATAATCTTGGCACCAATTCCGAATTTCATTCGATTATCGTCCCCGCTTCCAATAGTACAGATTTCGGGACCTTGACTCCCAATCTTCTGGCAGTCCTCATATTAATGCTAAGGATAAAAGATTTCGGTTCCTCTACTGCGTACTCATCGCTTCTGTCTCCGCACAGTATTCCTATCCCCATATTGGCAGCCATCACCCCCATCATCTTGTAATCGGGTTCAAGCGCGCAAAGCGCACCATTTTCCACGAAACTCCTGGAAAGGCCCATAATTGGTATCTTGTGCCTCAAACCCCATAAAAGCGTATAGCGAATCGCCTGAACGGAACCGTAAAGCAAAGGATCAGGCTCCATGACAAGCCCCTCGGCACCTTTATTGAGCAGGATCTCAAGGCCTGACGGCAAGTCCTCACCCCTACTTATTGAATGAATGACCAAGTAGGAATTTTCCCTAGCCAACTCCTCGATATGGGTTATTTGTTTATTTTCCTTTCGCAAAAGGACCCCGATCTTTTTTCTACCTATGATCTTCTGAAAAAGGGCAATCTTTCTCTCCAAGGGCACATCCATCCCTATCCCGGCCAGATTGACCCTGGATTTGACCAAATAATCGGGATCAAGCACCAACAAGAATATCATTGGCCTGTTAGGCAAGATCTCCTTCGAGAAAATGGCGGCAGGGGTACCTAGGGAGAAAACGATATCAGGCCTGTCCTCTATGAGCTGACGGGCAAGCTGAGCACGTTTTCCCTTCCAGCCGAAAAGGGTGTATTCCTTTATCAATTGTATTTTCAAATCAGGCTGAGACCTGAGGGTGGTAACTATCCATGATGCGGCCTCACGGTGTGGTTGCGTCTGCCTCGAAGTAAGGATTACTACTCTGTATGATTTAGTTGTTTCGGCAAAAGAAAGGGCTTGGCCCAGACAGCAAACAACTATCAGGACAGTTCCAATTATTAATTGTAAAGTGTACTTTGTCTCCATATCAAGGCTTGGCTACCAATGGCCAAACAAAAATCAGACGACCACAAAGTTAAAATCTATAAGAAATACCTAACAAAATTTCTCTGGGATTTTGCGGAACAAGGGGTAAAGATGCCCCTGTAGTATGATCTTCACTCTCACTTCCTGCCGTGAAATACTTCTCATCAAAAAGATTGTTGATGGTAAGCACCATATCCAGGCCCGGCAGCAAGTTAATCCATCTGACGTTGGCATCGAAGATCATCTGTCCCTTTATCTTTCCTCCCCTATAAAGGGGATTGGATGACTGCGTGTGGATACCACTCCACCAATGCCCCCTTATGTGTAAAGACAAATGATCCCACAGCAGTCCTGTGAAACCGAATCCTGCCTTGTGGGTAGAGATCTTGGGGGCGTCGTACTCGTGATGATTCAAGTGGATGCGACTGTTTATAAATGAGTAATTCAAATAAGCGGACCAGTGACGCCCCAAAAGTATGTTTCCCGACAAATCAACCCCTATGTTGGTCTGGATACCGGAATTTACAGGGAATTCCAGGGTTGCGTTGTCGAATATCCTTCCATCCTTGTAATAGACGGTATTTCCGGCAAGCCTTCCTCCAGCTTCCTGAATCATGTCTCGCGCCTGGGTAAAGTAGACGCTTCCATTGAAAGAAAACAGCTCCTTTTTGACCGAATAACTTACTTCAAAGGATTGGACCTTTTCAGAATCGAGCTTCTTGTCCAAGCACTCAGAAGGTATATGGACGTAAGGCCCGTCTGCCCACCTTTTTTTCTGAAAATAGACGGAGGGTGAAATATAGGCAGTGCCGTACATAAACTTTATCTGCTGATCTTTTGTCAATTCATGTACGATGCCCAGCCTCGGGTTTACCGAAGCCAGGTGATTGAATGTATCCAAATCATAACGGACTCCCATTGACATGGAGGTATGAGGCAATAACCAATGGGTAAGTTGGATAAATGCACCGTAGATCCAATAATGTTCTTCTTCCACAGGCTCCACATCTATAGTGGTTCCATCGGCAGTAACGATGTGGTCGACAGGACACCCATCATAGATATCCCCCCTGTCAAAAGGGGTTCTTGAATTGATATATGGGAAGGTGCTTACCCTCTCGACACTGAATCCACCAATAAGCCTGTTTCTGCTGCCATATGAATACTCTCCCTGCTCTTCCCATCGCCATGCCTCTGAACGTTCATAGATATAGTTGTCAAATGTGTAGCGGCCATAGTCGCTGTTCGGATCAAGCTCATAGAACTGCCAGTTCAAGATGCTCGAAAATTTTACGTGTTTGCCAATCTGAAACATGTGGCCAAGATGGAGATCATAGGTATTTATCTCGGCCTTGTCCTTGGAAAGCTGGGATCTGCCCGTATAATAAGGGGTCTGTACATTATTGGGCTGGCGAGTATGAAAGTACATTCCCGTAAGCTTCCACTCGCCAAGGGTGGCCTTAACGGTTATGTCAAAGTCCTGGGTAGGATTCTCAAAGGGCTTGTCTGGCTCATAGAATGGCGTCAGGTTTCCCCATCCATCATCCAAGCGGTAAGAATCATATTCTTTTCGCATGTCGAAACCGTTTGTCCGGTACCCATGGCCATATATCTGAAAAGTGGCGTCTGAGAAAGGCCTTGCGCCTACGAGGAAATATCCATCTGCCGAATCGTTGTTGCCTCCCTGGACTTGGAATTCCGCCTGTCTATCGGCGTCAACATCCTTGGTTATAAGATTGATGATTCCAGAGAAGGCATCCGCACCATAAAGTGCGGAGGCAGAGCCATACATGACTTCTATACGCTTGAGCCCCCTTACCGACAGATGATGTCCGTAGACCAGGTGGGTGCCATTTGCCGGATTGAGAGGTATTCCGTCCTTGAGAACCTGTATCTTGTTGTTTCCCCAAAGCCCCCTTTGAATCACGTAGGTGCCACCTGCCTGCCCCCCAATTTTCTCCTGGATGTCAAAGCCAGGAAGGTCCTTCAACACATCGACCAGATACCTGTAACCCCTTTCCCGTATAGTCTGTTCGTTAATGGTTATGACAGTAGCCGGGGCTTCGGACCTGGGCTGTTCATACCGGGAGGCTGTAACCACGGTCTCATCCAGCAGGTAGAATATTTTTTCAGGCTCAAGGGAGGCCAAAAGTGTCTGGGCGCCGCTGGTAGGGGGGGAAAGCATGCAAACCAGCAAGACAATCGGAACAACAAAAAGAACGGTTCTCTTCATTCCCGCAGGGCCCACTCCTTTATACGCATCTTTTCCTGTTGCCAGGCGGCCTCATCCAACCTTATCCTGAGAAATTCACCAAAAAGCGAATCCACCGTCTCGACAGCGTGCTCAATCATTGCCGCCTTATCAATCACACTGGCCTCAAGAGAAAGATCACCATCTTCTTCCTCGCGGCTACCCATGACGTGCTTTATCTTCAACCCGCTTACATCAAAGGTGGCTCCGTTCAGGGTAAGGCTCCATTCTTCGCTCCCTCGGCCTAACCTCACATGGGCCTTTGAAACCTTTTTGCCGCTCCTCAGGCCGGCCTTGGCTTCGTTTAGTCTGGCGTTTAACCCCTTGATGGTAAGTGTCTCACTTGAATCCTGCTCGCCGCCTTCCAGCACTATGAAACGCTCAAACGAGACAGCAAGGTCCCCAAGGCTGGCTACCATTACGGCCCCTCCCCTTTCTTCGGACTTGAACCAAAGCCATGTAAGGAATTCGAGCCCCAGGAAGCGCTTTTCCCTCAAAAGATCAACTATGTCATGCTGCTGTTTCATATCAATATCTCTGGTCTTAGCTGGCCCAGAAGCTCTTGCTTGTCAGAACCTTCAAGCTGCTGGACAGCACAGGTAAATGGTATAATAGGACTCAACCTCATGGCAAATGTCTTGTAAAAGAGATCTTCCGCCAACGCCTGGGCCTTTTCCTGACAGGAAAAAAGAAAAACCAGCCCGCTGCTTACGTTCCAGCACAGATCATAGACCTTTGGGACCGGAAGAACCTTCTGAAGAAGCCTTATACGTACCCTTTCCTTTATCTCCTGCTTCATCTTTCTTGGAATACGCTTCATGTTCTTCTCTTCCATGATCTGCTTTTCTTCAGCCGCACAATATTTTTTCAGGGCGGCAGCAGGGACCTTTCTCTCGTCAATTCTTACCGACACCAGCAAGTAGTCCCCATAACAGATATCATTAATACTAATCGTCTCCTGGAAGGGATCTCTTGAACAGGCCCACCCCACTGAGGATTCCTCCACCAAGTTTTACCCTT
>CAZUIH010000063.1:0-13566 GCA_964620365.1 uncultured Desulfobacterales bacterium
GTTCATTTCTTTTGCTCGCCCAAAAGAAACGAACCAAAGAAAAGGGCGCCCCGGTTGCCGCTTTTCTCCTGCGCGTGTCGCCCCGGACCGGGGCCGGCCGAAGGGCCATCCATGGCCCAACGGCCGGTGGCGGCCTCCATGCCGCCACCCTTATAGGGCCTTTTCCAGACCGGGACTTCCATGCTCGGAAGCGGCAAAAGGGGGCTATAAACCCATATTATGCAGCTCGCAAGTCGGCCGAAGATTCAAGGCGGAGGGGCAGAGGTACTTTTTTGTACTTCAAGCCCACGACAACACCCGAGATTTGGTAAAATTGCGAGCCCCTTGTGGCTTCAAATGCCTAACATTTTTTAAATGTTCCTTGGATGTTTGAAGTGAATAATTCGGGATAAGGAGCAGCACAGAAACCCGGATTATGCAGTCGGCGATCCGCGTCTATTCCTTTACCGAGGCCTTGTGGTGCTGTATATAGGCATCTCTTACGGCGATATAAGGATCAAAGGAGGATTCCTTCAAGTCTTCATATTCTCCTATTGTCAGAGATGTCTGGTTCATTGTTTCGTATGATCTGACACCCAATGATGCCGTAAGGGGATTTATGTAACTTATAGGTTGAAGTACATAGTCGCCGGCAAAGCCCAAAGTATCCCTTGCTGTGGAAGGTCCAAGAAATGGCCACACGATGTAAAAGCCATTTCCTATTCCCCATGAGGCAAAGGTCTGGCTGGTATTTTCCGGATAGGATTGAAGGGTGGTAAAGTTTTTGGCTGGATCAAAGAAGCCAAGCACGCCAAATGTAGTATTCACTATAAAAGCAAATGTCTCCTGTTGAGCCGCCTTGATTTTGAATTGAAGCAATTCGTTAATTACCCTTACCGGGTATTCCAGATTGTAAAAAAACTTTTTTATATGAACCCGCGTCTTTTCAGGGATCACTTTTCCGTATGCCACTGACACCGGTTTTAATACCCTGAAATAGAAGGTGTCGTTGAAGCTGAATACAGCCCTGTTCCATGGTTCAAGGGGGTCACTAATGGCAGGAGGAGTTCCTTCTTCCTCCCACTCGTCAACGTAACTGTCATCTGGCTCTGCGACGGTGTCAGTTGAAGATGTTTTCGTGTTGTCGGTCACTATAGTTTCGGCCGCAATGGCAGGATAAAATTGAATTGACGAATTAAAAAAGAAAACCAATGCTGGGATCAAGGCGATAAAACACTTTTTCACTGCTAACCTTCTGCCTTTAAAACTTGATTTACCAAGACAGCAGCCATTTTTTGTTTGTTTTGTTTTGCTATCTTTTCTCTCAGCTGTTGCAGCAAATATTCAGGCTTTTTTCGTCGCAGAATCTGGTTGAACTGACTTCGGTAGTTTTTTACCATGCTGACGCCTTCGATTAGCACGTCGTAAACCTTCCACTTGCCATTCTTGATCATAAGCCGGTAATTGATTGGAATCTCATTGGAAGAGGTAACTACTTTCGTATTAACTTGATACTTATTGGCTGATATCTTGGTTGTACTACCATAGATTACTTTTTCGCCACTGTAATTTTCAATCTTGTCTATGTAGTATTCCTTGAGCAGTTTGGGAAAAAGAATATTGAATTCCTTTAGTTGGTTAGGAGTAAACTTCCTTCTGTTTCTTCCCAGAGCCCTGTTGGAAATTTCCTTGAAATCAAAGAGCGTGTCGGCAAGCTGTTCAAGTTTTTTCTTGCGCAGCTTTTTTTGTTCGTCTGTCTTGTATTTGTCGCTGCGCAAAATGGAGATGACCTCATCCACTGATGTTTTTACAAAGTGTAGAGGCTCTTCACCAAAAGAGGTGGACGGAGATAGGATGAAAAGGACAAGATATGTAAGAATCGCTATTTGTTTCATGGCTTGATTCACCAACATAATTTTTTATTGATAATTATTGAACACTTCCAAAAATATATTTACTAATCAGATCTTCAAGGTCAATAGCGGATTCTGTTTCGGTCAGTATATCTCCATCATGGAGCAGGGTATCCGAGCCCCCAGGACTTATTTTTATGTATTTATCACCTATCAATCCACTTGTTTTTATGGAGGCTATGGAATCATCGCTAACAGGCACATTTTTCTTAATCTTCATGGTGACCACAGCAACCTGCTCTTCTGGATCCAGGGTTATATTGCTTACACGTCCAACCTGGACTCCGGCTATCTCTATGGAAGTGTCTTTCTTGAGTCCGGAAACAGATTCAAATTTGGCATAGATGGTGTAATAATTATCCCCCAAAAGCTGCATCTTTCCAAGCTTTACTGTGAGATAACCTACACACAAAAGCCCTATAAAGACGAAAATACCCACTAAGGTTTCCATGGAATATTTTTTCATGGCGTGCTATCACCTTTTTTACAATCCAGTTTTGCTATGAGTTTTGTGTTCCGCCGGGCCTCTGAAATCAGTTCGTCGAGGCTGATTCCAGAACGCGCCTCTGATAGTCCGGCTAGTATGGAAAAATTAAAACATATTGAAGGGTAACTGCTTGCCTGTACTATGGCCTTTTCCCTCAAATCTAGACTTAATTCATCAAGCATTTTCTGGGCTTCGTCAAGATGTTTGTGGGGAAGTACGGTTAGAACCTCGTTTGGACCGTATCTTGCCGATATCCCAGAAGTTCCGAAGTGATCCTTTAGCAAGTTTGCCAGACACTGAACAATTTTATGGGCCGCAATATGTCCTACATGCTGGGTTACCTGCTGAAGATTCTTGATTTCGAAAAGTACTATTGTGAAGGTATCCTGATAACGGCTCATCCTGCTCAGTTCGACCTTGAGCCTTTCTTCAATATTGCGCTTGGTGTTCAGACCGGTGAGTGCGTCCCTCAGGCCCTCTTCACCTCTTATGAACTGCTGGACAATCTGGTTGTCCGATTGCTCAAGCTCAATGGGGGTCCCTTGAAAAATTATCTTTCCATTGTCAATAATGGCTACACGGTTAGAGATGAAAAATACGTCTGGTATGTCATGGCTAACCATGATTGCTGTAAAACCAAACCGTCTCTGGTAGTGGGAGATCATGCTCAGCACGGCATTCTTTCTCAAGGGATCAAGACCGGTGGTAGGCTCGTCAAAAAGAACTATTTCAGGCTCATTGATAAGCGCCCGGGCCAAGGCTACCCTTTTTTGCATACCTCCTGATATCTGGGAAGGATATTTGTTGGTCACTTCCTGAAGTTCAAGCTGTTCAACCTTGGCCATTACCCTTTTTTTGATCTCCTTGTCATTAAGTTTTGTCTTTTCTCTAAGAGGAAGGGCTATGTTTTCAAAGACAGTAAGCGAATCAAAAAGCGCATTGCTCTGAAACATATAACTGATTTTTTGCTTGAACTGTTTGAGTTCATGGCGAGTCATCTGCGCGATGTTTACGCCGTTAAAATAAATTTCCCCTGAGTCAGGCTTTAGCAGACCAATAATGTGTTTCAAGAGTACACTTTTCCCAACACCGCTTTTTCCGATTATTGTGGTTACTTCTCCCTTGTAAATGGTAAGATCCACTTCATTGAGGATCGTTCTATCCCCGAAGCGTTTGGTTACCTTTTTAAGTTCTATCAATGGAACAGCCACATTCCGCCTCACAGGAGAAAGGATGTTAGAACATAGTCGGCTACAAGGACAAGTACACACGAAAGCACCACTGCAGAAGTGGTAGCTAGACTGACACCTTTTGCCCCGAAGCCTTCCGGCCTCAGATGGGTAAAATATCCTTGGTAGCAGCATACTGTGGAAACAATGGCCGCAAATACAAAGGATTTGATAAATCCTCCAGTTATATCTTCCATGGCGACACTTGATTCTATCCTGTAAAAATAGATGCCTGGATTAATGCCAAGCAGGATTACCCCAGTGAGATACCCGCCAATGATTCCGATTACATCAAAGAATGCCGTTAGCAAAGGAAAGCTGATGAAGGATGCCGCGATCCTAGGACTTATAAGAAAACGTACCGGGTTTATGTCCATGGTATCCAGGGCGTCGATCTGCTCCGATATGCGCATAATTCCAATTTCAGCTGCCATGGATGAACCAGCCCTGCCTACAATCATTATGGCAGTGAGAACAGGTCCCAGTTCTCTTATGAGAGAAAGGGCTACCGCAGCTCCAAGCAGTCCCTCCGAGCCAAACTTGACAAGGGTGTAATAGCCTTGAAGGCCCATCACCATCCCAGAAAAAAGGCCCACCAAGAATATGATGAGCAACGATTTGACCCCTATGAAAAATACCTGCTGGATAGTCTTTTCAGCCTGGAAGGGAAGGGAAAAAATTAGGATAAGGCCGTGGAGAAAAAAAAGAAAAATGGCTCCCAGCTCGTTAATAAACGATATGGCTTTCCTGCCCAGCGATGCAAAGGGGGCAGTAATATGAGATTGTTCTGGTAGCATCCTTTCCTGGCTCCACTTCATCCGGTCGTTTCAGTTTGAGAGTAAATATCAATAATACTCTCTCTTGTCATATTTGATAAGCCCTTTTTAAAAATATAGAAAAACAGAATTTTATCTTGGTGCGTGATCCACTTTTTAGTATTGTCCGGGAATAGGAACTTTTTTATTAAAGTTTTTTAATTATGATAATTGTACGGGGGAAGATACGTGGTCAAGGGAAAAACTGGTCCAAGAAAAGAAAAGCCTGATCCTGAGAGGATGGCGGCATTACGTGCCCTTCCTCTTCACATAAAAGAGAAAATTACAGGAGAAGAGGCGCAGGCTTTCTTATACAAGGAAGAACTTCCTGAATCTCTTCTTGAAAAATTAAAGGATTATGTGGTGGAAGACGGGTAGGAAAAGGCGTTCCTTTACGAGCGCGTGTCTGAACTCAAGGCCCCTCCGTTTGCCTGTATCAACCCGGATTGTGCAGCTGCCGAGTCTACCGAAGGAGCAAGACGGCAGACTTTAAGACCTGCTACTCTACTTAGAGTGTCTGACAACTCAGTAGATTTGGTAAACTCGGCACATCCTTGCGCTTTGTCCTTAACTAACTACGTTAAAACACTAAAACAATGTTTGCAGGACAGACTCTCTCATTGATTAGTAATTCGCTTGTTATGAACCTAAAAACATTTTTCAGCGTTTGAAGTGCATAATTCGGGGTAACGGGCCTTATTGAATATCAGGTGAACCACTCGTTGAGTATGTCCGCGATTTGCAGGGCCTGTTTCTTGTTGGAAATGTTGAATTTACTCTGTTGCCTGAAGAAGTTGCCACTTTTTCTGTATCTCCTGATGGAGGCCTTGGGTTCGCCGTATTCACCACTTTTCTTGTTCATCTCCTGGTAAAGAAAAATGATGGTGGTCCACGCCCCCTTGGTCAGTATTTTTTTGTCTAGCTCTTTTACCAGCAATCTGCCTTCTTCATCTTCATATTGTATAGTTATCTCATCGATGCTTTCCGCCATTTTATAACTCCTTCCGGGTAAACGTAATAACTTTCTAAAATAGTTTTTATGCTCTCGTGGCAGAGAGGTGCCAAATGATCACTTCAAATAAACCAAAAGGGGATGAGTGTAAATGAAAAAGGGTTGGGTCTCTGTGAGATAAATTTTTCAAGGTGTTCTTCATTGATCTAGACAGGAAACGTTATCAGTTTCAGCAAAAAAGATAGCTTACTGTAGTCGTTAAATTAAAGGGCCCATATCCTTACGGCATGGGCCCTTCACCAGGAATAAGAGGATGTTTTAGGGATTTTGTTTTGGACCTTTTTCTGGAAGGTCCGATTTGTTAATTAAATTTTTTTGAATAAGCTGCCATTTCAACCCTCACTGCAAAGGATTTTCACCATTTCAATAATTTCGGGGAAATTGATCTAGCCTTGATGGCTTTGTTGAACTGCTTTTACAGGACAACAACCTTGAATTATCACAGCTGGTTCCTGTCCCTTTGCAGAATCCACATGATGCTGGACATCCCCCTGCAGACAGTTTCGTTTTTACGTTCCTCGTAAAGTCTTGTACGATCCATATAAAGGCGCCTGTAACTATTAAAAATATGATCAGCTGTTCCATGTTTTGCCTCCTGGCACCATTGCCAATGAGAATATCCATATAGATACGAAAAGTTTATTTTTATAGAAACTGAGAATAAGTAACACTAAGCTAGGCTCAAAGTCAAGGTGTTTTTTTATTGAGGCGAGAAGGGCTGGAAGCGGACCGGGGTTTCCATGCTCGGAAGCGGCAAAAGGGGGCTATAAAGAGCAGCACAGATCTCATAAACTCGTATTATGCATTAGGTGAAATCACCGACCGCTGTCGGCTTCAAATATTCAAGGAAATTCTAACTGTTTGCGCCTTATGATTGATTGATTTTGAAAGGAAAAAATATTCCTTGGAGATTTTGAGAAAATTGTTTTTTCGATATTTAGGGTGCATAATCTTGGTTAACATTCCTTGTATTATCAATTGGGCCTTGTCTGAATCGTATTTCTTCAGCAGGAATACTTCTCAGTATGATACCGGGCATCAATTTAAGATCGGAGGGACATCATGGGTAAGCAGTCAGTACGCATACATTGGGATGAGATTTCAGTTTCCCTTAAAACCGGGGTAGACATGGTAGACATAACAGACAGGTTGCAGGGAATTGTCGCTGTGAGCGGAATCTCCTTTGGTACGCTTAATTGCAACGTGGTGGGGTCCACAGGGTCCATAACAACAATAGAATATGAGCCGGGCGTAATAGAGGATCTCAAGGACGCCATCAATCGGTTGGCGCCCCAAGGAGCAAATTACAAACATGAACTTGCTTGGCATGATGGCAACGGTCACAGTCATGTCCAGGCTGCCTTGATGGGACCTTCCCTGAGCGTGGCCGTCAGGAAGGGAAGACTGAGCCTTGGAACATGGCAGCAGGTGGTGGTGATCAATCATGATAACAGGCCGAGAAACAGAAAGATCGAGATAACGGTCTTGGGCGTTGAATAGCAGTTTCACGTTGGCCCCTTCGCCGTGGAACATCATCCCGGATTACCCAGTTTGTGAGTTGGCCTAAGATGCGAGGCGGAGGGCATGAAGTCGTAGCGGATTCAAATATCCAAGGGAATTCGTACATAACTGTTTGCGCTTTTTGGGTGAAAGAAACGTCCTGATCGATTCCATCAAGGGGAGTACGGTCCCTTCTTTCTCCTTTTGGAAAGTTTGATAGACATGATTGAAAACAAGATGATGCACAATCGGTTTCTTGGTATTTTGGGTTCATATGGATGGTCCGGAGGCAGAGTCAAGGCCATTCAGGAATTTGCCGAGCGTGGTCGATGGCAATTGGTTGAGGCGAGATTTTCTCCAAAGGAATAGGATATCGCCAGGTGTACGGAGCTTGGAAGGAATATCGCCCAAAGGCTTGTTTGACCATAATTATTGTTTTCAGCTTGAATTGAAATGAACAGCTTCAATATTTTTGTTTACGGCACACTGCAGCTCGCTGAGGTGATGGAGGCCGTCACGGGAAAGAGATTTCAAGGAACATCCGCTACCCTTTACGGCTATAGTCGTTTTTCTCTTAGAGGGGTGACCTATCCAGGGATTGTTCCTGATGAGACAGGAAAAACCTGTGGCATTCTTTACATGGGGGTTGATGAACATTCCCTTGGCCTCCTTGATAGTTTTGAAGGCGAGCAGTATGAACGCAGATCTGTAACCGTGAAGACCTCGCTGGGCGAGGTCCGGGAGGCATTCGTCTACGTGGTGGCGGAAAAGTACCGTCACCTGGTCACGGGGGAGCCCTGGAGCCTTGGATTGTTTAAAGAAAGATACCTTTCGGCATTCATGAAGGATTATGACGGGTGGAGGAGGGCAGGTTCAGGTTAGGCAAGAAGAGTATCTCCACCTCTATGCCGCCGTTGGAAAAGCGGCCAATTGTCTCGACTGGCAGGGACAGCTCTTTTTTGAATGATTTGTCAGCGCAAAGAAGGGCAAGGTTCCAGCCTGAAAACCGCTCTCTCAGAATCTTTCCCAAGGCCCTGTAAAGGCCGGTAAGGGATTTGCGTTGCTTGATCCGTTTCCCGTAGGGAGGGTTTGTAACAATCCATCCCTTCTGCTGGTCTTTGGAGACAAGGGCTGACAAAGGGGATACGCGAAATTCGATGAATTCGGAGACACCGGCCTGTTCAGCATTTTTTTGGGCCACCCTCACGGCCTTTTCGTCATGGTCACTGGCATAAATCGCCACTTTTGTCTGGCAGCACCTGGATTGCTTCATGGCATTCGTCTTGAGTTCTTCCCACATCATTTTGTCGAAATTGCGCCACTTCTCAAATGCAAAGGATCGTCTGATTCCTGGAGCCATGCGCCGTGCCAGCATGGCTGCCTCGATGGCGATGGTGCCTGAACCGCAGAAAGGATCGATCAAAGGGCGATCCGGGAGCCATCCAGAAAGAAGTATCACGCCAGCGGCCAGGTTTTCACGGAGCGGGGCTCTGAGTGTGTCAATCTTGTAGCCCCGTTTGTGGAGGTGATCGCCTGAACTGTCAACGCTTACCACACACTTGTCCCTGACTATTCGTACTATGACCAGCGCCGGGTCCAGGCTGCGATTTTCAGGAGCCAATCTTCCAATCCTCTTTTCTATTCCACTAATTGCCCGCTCTTCAATGGCACCTGTGTGATAAAGGCGTGATTTGTGAGTTGTTATCCGGAGTCTCAATGACGCCTTTTCAGGTATATAGAGCTCCCAGGGATATCTCGAAAACCTGTCAGATATTTCATTTAGATGTGTTAACCTGAAATGGCCTACCCTCAGGAGTATCCGGCTGGCGGTTCTAAGCCACAGATTTGCCAGGTAGAGTTCACGCAGGTCACCTGTAAAGTTTATACCCCCGGGTTCAGGTTTTCCCTCGATACCCAGATCTGAAAGTTCCATGGCGGTCGCCTGTTCAAGACCAGGCGGTGAAACAGCAAATAGTTTGTATGTTGAAGCTCCCATCCTTGACCGATATAAGTTATTTTTTTGTTATTTGGGGAAGGAAACGGCTGGTTTCTTTCTTGTAACTGCGGAACTTTTCTCCAAGTCTTTCTTCAAGTTCCTTTTCCTCCCAGGGGATAATAACAAGTTGAACAACGAGCAGGTCCACAAAAGATATAATCCACAGGACCAGGTATCCGGTGGCAATGGCTGCCCCAAAGAACATCAGGGAATGTGCGAGATACGTGGGGTGCCTGGAATATGAGAATGGAGGTGCCGTAATCAGCCTTGAGGACATCAACTTGGTAACTTCTGGCAGCCCTATTATCCTCAGGCCAAGGGTTTTGATGGTCCACAGGTGGAGCAATGTGCCTGCCGTAAACATAATCCACCCGACAATGGAAGACAGAGGGGAAGGTGCGTATTTGAGAGAGAAAAGGGCCTCCTTGTGTTTCAGTATGAGATAGACAATGGGCGTCCATGCGAGTAGCGGCCAAAGATAAGTGGCAAGGGTGATACGTCTGAAGAAGGCGGGAAAAAGGTGGACCGGTATCCAGAAGATGGGGATTACCGGCCAAAATAGAGTGATGCCCAGTGCGATAAAAAATGAAATTTGATCCATCATGGACAAAAAAACACGTCAATTACCCGGTTGCAACTGTATTTGTTGATGGGTACCAGATTATCCCATATTATGCAGCAGCCAAGTTTGCCAAATTTGGGATTATTTATGATTGATCCGGTTGTCACCCTGGTATACGTCTTTTGAGTGATGGTAAATTACCCTGTTGAGTTGTACAATTCCCTGACATTGAATTTGAGATTCATGTGTCCCGAATCAGGCGGTACATGATCAGGGGCCAACTTTTAGACAGAGGTTGACTTTGAGCGTAATCAAACCCTTTTCCTTTATCCATGCCGCGGATCTCCATCTGGATAGTCCCTTCAAGGGGGTGTGCCTTGAGTCCGAAGAGATTGCTGAAAAATTGAGGGACGCAACCTTTTCGGCCTTCGGAAATCTTGTGGACCTGTGTATTTCGAAAAAGGTCGATTTCCTCTTGCTTTCAGGAGACATATTTGACCTTGAGGAAAGGAGCCTGCGGGCACTTCTTGCCTTCCGGGACGGGCTGGCAAGGCTTGATCAATATAACGTCAAGGTCTTTGTGGTGCATGGAAACCACGATCCCCTGTCCGGCTCCCAACTCCCTGTAAGCTGGCCGGGCAATGTCACGTTATTCAGCCATGAGGCCGTCCAGGAAAAGGAAGTATCAAAGGACGGTGTCCCTGTGGCGGCTGTGCACGGCATAAGCTACAGGCAAAAAAAGGAACGGCGCAACCTGGCAAGGCTTTTCAAGAGAACTGAATCTTCTCTGTTTCACATAGGCTTGCTCCATTGCAACGTGGGATCAAACACCGGGCATGAACCTTACAGCCCCTGTGAACTGTCTGATTTTCTGGATAAGGGGTTCCATTACTGGGCCCTTGGTCACGTTCATGGAAGGGCGGTGCTTCATGAAGGGCCACTGGTGGTGTATCCGGGCAATACCCAGGCCAGACACATAAATGAGAGGGGAGACAAGGGCTGCTATTTTGTCCAGGTGGACGGTTCGTTCAATGTGGATATGGAATTTTGCCCCATTGACGTGGTTCGCATGGATGAGATCGCGGTAGATATCCGGGGACTGGACACGATGGATCTACTTGAAAACGCAATAATATCAGGAATTGAGTCCAGGGCAGGTGATGTCCAGGAAAGGGGATTCGTGGTAAGGGTGGGCTTGGGTGGAAGAGGCCCCATACACAGGGAGCTCAGGCGGCCGGGGGTGATTCCGGATCTGGTCACCAGGATACGTGATATCTTTTCACAGAATTCTCCCTTTGTATGGGTGGAAGACATAGAAGTAAGGACAAGACCCGAAGTCGATGTCTCCGTCAGGAGAAAGGCCCCTGATTTTCTGGGAGAGTTGTTGGGCATATCCCATGAAATCAAGGACAGGGGTGATTTCCATCAGGTGGAGGAGGCGCTTCTGCCTCTTTTTTCCCACTACAAACTCTCAAAAATAGTCGAAACCCTGACGGAAGAGGAATTGAAGCGCCTTGTTGAGGATGCCGAGCTCATATGTCTGGATCTGCTGGAGGATGATTAGAGGTGAGGTTTTCCGGCTTTTACATAGATGGCTTCGGGCTGTTTCATGACGTTTCCGTCAAGGGGCTGCCCAATGGCCCTGTCCTGTTTTATGGTCTCAACGAGGCAGGAAAATCAACACTCCTTTCCTTTTTTCAGGCAATGCTATTCGGCTTTCCTGATGGCAGGTCCAAACGCACCTTTAGGCCGTTACGGGGCGGAAGCCTTGGGGGAAGGCTTTTCCTGGAGATAAAGGGAAAGGACTTCATACTGGAAAGAACCAAGGGGGCAAAGGGTGGCGTGGTCAAATTGATCCATCCTGACGGCTCCGTTGGGTCATCGGATGGACTCCGTTCCCTTCTCGGTGGGACCTCTTTTGAACTTTTCAGAAATGTCTTTGCCTTTGGCCTGGATGAACTGCAGAACATGGACTCCCTCAACAACGAGTCGATCCAGGCGGCCATGTACAGCGCCACTCTTGGTTCCGGCGCCCATTCGCTGCCGGAGATAATGAGAGAGATTCAGAGGCGAAAGGACGGTCTTTTCAGGCCCAAGGGGCAAAAGCAGAATGTCAACGTCCAACTGGCCCTCCTGGATGATGTGAGAAGGGAGCTGCGTGCTGCGGAGGCCCAGACCGCCCGGTACCAGGAGGCCAAGTCAGGTCTTGAGGAAACAGAAGATAAATTGAGGGAGCTGTCGGAAAGACTCAGGCATTTAACGAAAAAGAAGGGGCAGATAGATATATACCTGAGGCTGTGGGACAGCTGGATAAAGTGGAAGGAAATTAGAAGAGAGTTGGATGCCTTTGAAGACACGGGCGGTTTTCCCGAGGACGGACTTTCCCGTTTTGAAAAACTCCTTGATAGGAAAGGAGAGAAGAAAGATCAGCTCTCGAAACTTCGTGTGGAAAAGAGAGGGCTTTTGGAAAGGCTCGACAAGCTCTCGGTGGATGAGTCCCTCCTGGCCAGGGGAGAGGAACTCAACAGGCTCGTCAAGGCGAAAGAGATATATCTCGATGCGAGAAAGCGGCTTAATGATCAGGGCCACGAACTGCGGCATGTAGAGCAGAACATAAAACGGTTGCTTGGCAACCTTGGGCCGGGCTGGAGTGAGGAAAAGATCGTTTCCGCCAGGATATCACTAGTGGACAGAGAGGAATTTTCAGTCCTTTTAAAGGGGCTTGATGAGGCAAAAAATAGCTTGGTCAAAAAGGACCAGTCCCTTGAGACAGCGAAAGTCGTGTACCAGGATGCGGCAGACGAGGTCAGACAGCTCGGTCAAGAGATAGAAAAGCTTTCAGGCCTGATAGAATTCGATGCGGATAGCGATGAGATAAATGGAATACGGGCAGGAAAGGAATATTTCATCGCGCTGTTGAAGGAATTGCCTGTCAAAAGGCGCAGGCTGGCGGATTTGAAGGATGAGCTGTTTAAGGTTGTAAGGGAGATCGATCCAGAATGGTCTCAGGATGATGTAGAGAACTTTGACACCTCGTTTGGAATGAAGCAAAGGGCCGAAGATTTTGAGAGGAGACTCAGGGAAGCGGAAGAGGATCTCAAAAAAATCGACTCGTCACGCGATGCCCTAGAAAAAAGGATTGTCGAGGCCGGAAAGAGGCTGAGGGATAAAAGGGTTGGGCTGGACAACTTGCTGAAAAATCAGCAGGGGGATAGGCCCCTGATACTGAAAAAGAAGAATGCCCATAGGGATATTATTGGATTCATCTCGGAAGAAAAGGAAGTTACGAAAGAGATATCACGGGTCGATGAACGCATAAAAGAAAAAGAAGCCGGATTGCCATCCAACATGGCGGACAAGGGGCTAAGGGCACCAGATGTCTTAAACTTATCCGGGCTGGGACTTGCGCTCATCGGTATGTTCATCCTGGCAGACGTTTTCATCACCTCCAATTTTTCTGTGGAAATTGTAGGTGGCGGGCTTCTCCTGCTCTTTTCAGGACTATTCCTTTTTATCACAGGGCGCAGACAAAAGGCCTCTCTTGCTGAGAAAGAGAAGAGTATTGGTGAAGAGATTCGCTCCCTTTCAAAAAAGAGAGAAGTTCTCCAGAACCAGTTGGAAGACATAAGAAAGGCCATGGCCGAGGCCGGGCGCATACTTGGCGTGGAGATCCCTGTGACCTTGAAGGACCTTGAATCACTGGAAGAGGAGATCTACGCACAAATGCTCCTATGTGACAGGATAGAAAGCGCGCGTGCAGAGCTTTTGAAGATGGAAGAAGATCTTGATGGTTATGATCTGGAGGAAAAGGAACTTTTAAAGAAACGTGTGGATGCAGAGGCAAGGCTCAATAGTATCGAAGAAGAATGGAGAGGATTTTTGAAAAAACAGGGCCTTTCCCAGGGCATATCTCCTTCTTCGTTTCCCCTCCTCATGGCAAAGGTTGAAGCGGCCCGCAAGGTTGTCCGCAGCATGAAGGCCCTTGACGAAGAGCTTTCGGTCATGGAGGAAGAGGTAGGCAGATACAGGGAGAAGATCGAGGCCATTGGCAGAGAGTCTCTTCCGGATGATCA
>CAZUIH010000064.1:0-13214 GCA_964620365.1 uncultured Desulfobacterales bacterium
CCAGGGAACGTCAAGCAGGGGCTCTATGGAGGCCTTTAATTCATCCAATTCAGTATCAATCGAAGCCGTAGATGACTTTGGAAAAACCCTCAGGATATTGAGCTCACAGTCCATGTTTTTGCAAAGATTGGAAGCATAATTAAGCGTCCTGTTATCCACCTTGTTATCTGTAAATACAAGGAGGATGGACCTTCTGGAAGAATTCCGACTCTTGATAAAATGGCGGGCATATTCATGCTCGTTCGCCTCTGCAAATGTAGCGGCGGCCATGGTATCTTCAAACAGGCTTCTCCACTTATCTGGCCGGTTATGTTTGGCGTCCTTTTTCATGCTCTTTACCCCGCAGTTTACGTGCTTAACCCCATAAATGTGCACTGTGATTTATTTTTTATAATTCAAAAATCGTGCCAAACAGAAGAAAAACATAACCAACTGAAATCATGATAATATTCACAAAAAAAACTATTTATTCAAAAGTACCGCATATTGCTTTTTGAAACAGTAAGACAACGATTCTTGAACAAAGCAGTCGGGATCCATCCTACTTGCCCAGATTGGGAACAAGGATAGCCTTCATGGATACTGGCAGCAGGACTGCATCCGCGCCCTGTCAGACTGTGACAGATGCGAGGAACACCCTCGCTTGTTACAAAATGTAACAAGTAAAAAGCCTGTGAAACGATAATTTCAGAAAAAACCCCTTACAAGACGCCAGTTTTGGCTAAAAAATAAAAAAAATGAAGCGTAACCGAAAAAATTAACTGGCCTACTGTTTAAAACTGAAACAGTAACACTGAATTTCTTTAATCATATCACCCTGTTTTGTTTAACGATTTGATTGTATAGCAGCCATCATAATGGTAAAAAAAATCATGGAAATCAGACTGATGAGCAAGAAAATGGTGAGGTACCCGGCCACGATGGTCATTCTGACCTTTGCTCTGGCCGATCTCTTGGGTGCCCTTTTGTTGTACGCCCCGTGGATGCACCACGACAAACTCTCGTTTCTGGATGCATTATTCACTTCCACTTCCGCAATATGTGTCACGGGGCTCACTGTGGTGGACACGGCCCACACATTTACCAGGTCAGGTCACTGGATCATTATGCTCTTGATGGAGCTAGGCGGTCTTGGTGTAATGACATTTTCCATACTATTTGCCCTTACACTGAAAAAACAAATAGGCATTTCCAGCAGGTTCCTGCTCCAGGAAAACTTTCTTCACATCAGGACCTCCAACATAAAGGAGTTGGTCCGCTCCATTTTCCTGTTTACCATAGTTATTGAAGGTCTGGCCGCCTTCTTTATGACAATAGGCTTTTGGCATCGTCTTCCCTTCGACCAAGCACTATTTCAGGGCATATTTCACGCCATATCCGCCTTCTGCAATGCCGGATTCTCAACGCTACCGAATGGTTTGCTTCCATATAAAAACAACTGGCTCATAAGCCTTTCCATAATTTTTACCATACTCCTGGGCAATACCGGATTCTCCGTATTTTATGAACTAAAAGAACGATTGATTAACAGAAAAAACAACCGTTTTTCCCTTCACTTCCGCCTGACTGTCTGGACCCATCTGTTCCTGATCGTCATTGGCACGGTTGGAATACTTTTTTTTGAGCGCCATGGTCTGCTCGCGGGTGAGACCGGCCCGCACAAACTACTCGTTGCCCTTTTTCACAGTGTGAGTGCCAGGACCGCTGGATTCAACACCATTCCCATAACAAGGCTGACAGAGGACTCCCTTTATCTGATTCTCCTGCTCATGTTCATAGGCGCATGTCCTGGCTCCACCGGAGGGGGAATAAAAACCACTACGGTGGCGGTCTTGTGGTTTACTGCAGTTAGCCGTCTAAAGGGCTTCTCCAAGACGGTCATATGTCACCGGTCGATACCGGAAGGCAGCGTCCACAAGGCCCTCACGCTATTTGTGCTTGCCGTGATGACAACTCTTGGGGCCCATATACTCCTTATGTTTGCCGGTCCCAACCTGCCATTCAGCCAATCCCGCAGCCAATTTCTCGCCTACCTCTTTGAAACCATATCCGGCCTTGGCACGGTTGGACTATCTGTTGGACTGACGCCACAACTGGGAATTACTGGCAAGATAGTGATGATACTGATAATGTTTGCAGGAAGGGTAGGCCTTTTATCCATACTCTCAGTACTGACCAGCGCTGGGGGCAAACCCAAACCCTATAATTATGTGGAAGAAAATATTATGGTAGGATAATCATGGAAAAAGACAGATTCGCGATAATTGGACTTGGAAAATTTGGGTTTTATCTTGCTCGAATACTTGCTGAAAGCGGCCAGCAAATCCTATGTGTTGACAAGGAAGAGGCCCTGGTGGAAGCCATCAGTTCGTATGTAACCGATGCCGTCGTAGCGGATGCCAGCAGAAGGGAGGTACTGGAAAACCTTGGTATCCATGAGATGGAAAAAGTAATCGTGGCTGTTGGCAGCCTAACTCAGAGCGTACTGATAACACTTTTTTTAAAAGAACTGTCCACACCATTCATCTTGGCCAAGGCAAACGATGAGGATCATGCCAAGGTACTGACCCTGGTTGGGGCCAACGAGGTAATCATTCCGGAAAGAAACTCGGCAAACAAGGTGGCACAAAACCTGACCATGCCTAACGTCGTAGATTTTATCCCCATGATGCCTGAATTCTGCATAGCGGAGATAACTCCACCGGACAATTTCATAGGGTATAATCTCGCTGAATTAAACCTGAGGAAGAAATATCATATGTATGTGATAGGAATCAGAAAGGTAAAGTCAAGCCATGTGGACCTCATGCCTCCAGCAGAACACATTATAAAAAAGGATGAACTCCTCTATGTGCTAAGCCGCAAGGATGACCTGAAAAAACTTTCAAGACTGTCCACGGAAAACATCAAATTCCCTCAAAAATTCCCGTTGTGAAATAACAGGCCCTGACTGATATGCCACGATCGAGACAAGCAAGGACTACTGGGTTCAGAGACATGCCTACGCACATTGACACTTCGACTGCTCCTAGATGCCCAGATACCGTGGCTACCGACCCCTTCTTTGGCCTCACCCCGGATTATGCCTGCGCGACAGCGTGAATCCTTTGCAGTAGGAATGGTTATTTGTTAACGGCTTTTTGAAGAAGGTCGAATTTTTTTAACCTCCGCCACAAAGTCGTCCTGGAAATACCCAGTATGCGCGCTGTTTCACTCTGGTTAAACCCGGTCTTCCTGTACACATCATAGATGTAGTCTTTCTCAAGACTCTTTAGGGGCCTAATCTCACCCTGATCCATGTCAGATTCAACCCCTATCAATTTTAGATCCGGCGGAAGATCTGATGCCTTTAGCGAATCATCCTGGCTAAGGGCTACCGCCCTTTCTACAATATGTTCCAACTCACGGATATTTCCTGGGAAAGGATAGCTCTTAAGGGGCTCAAGAAACTCAGGAGTAACATCAGGAACGGATTTTCCAAATTTTTTCGCTGACTTTTCTGCAAAGTGCATGGTCAAGGCGGGAATATCATCCCTCCTTTCCCTTAAAGGCGGCAGCTCTATGGTGACTACCTTAAGGCGGTAATACAGGTCCTGGCGGAAATCACCCGTGCTAGCCATCTTGTCCAGATCCCTGTTGGTTGCCGCGATAAACCGGACATCGAGGTCTATGGGATTGACTCCTCCCACCCTTAAAAAGGTCCTCTCCTGTATCACCCGTAACAGCTTAACCTGCATGGACAGAGGCATCTCGCCAACCTCATCCAGCAAGACGGTTCCTCCGTTTGCTGCCTCAAGAAGTCCTACTTTAGTGGTACCCGCCCCTGTAAAGGCTCCCTTTTCGTGGCCAAAGAGCTCGTTCGCGATCAGTTCCTCTGAAAAGGCCCCACAGTTAAAGGAAATAAAAGGCTTGGAGGCCCTGGGACTGTTCGCGTGAAGTGCTCTTGCCACAAGTTCCTTTCCGGTCCCACTCTCGCCCTGGATGAGCACATTACAATCCAGGGGAGCCACCTTGGAGATGACCTGAAAGATATGCTGCATGCAGGGAGTAACACCAATAATCTCACCAAATCGACCCTTTCTCAGCAACTCATTTGAAAGGCGGTTCTTTTGTCTCCTGGCTTCTATATCCCTCAGGGCATCCGCAATTACCTCCTTAAGATGCGCCAGTCTGAATGGCTTTTCCAAATATTGAAATGCCCCCTTTTTGGTGGCGTCAACCGCCTGGTCAATGGACGCATATCCTGTTATCAGAATCACCGCCATTTCCGAAGACATGGCCATCATCTGCTGCATCAGCTCCACACCATCGGCATCCTTCAGGCGCACGTCACTAACAACAACATCCGGCGGGGTTTCCTTTATATAGCGCAATGCATCCCTTGCGGACACGAACCCCTCTGTCTGATATCCCTCCTGTTTCAACGCGTGAACCAGGCGTTTAACAGTCACTACTTCATCATCTATGACTGCTATCCTGTACATTTGATGACGTTCCTTATCCATCAGCTATTTCTGCTTCCTCATTGCCATAACGGCAGCATTATACTGAACTTGGTTCCCTTGCCGGGAGTGCTCTCGACGCCTATTTTCCCCTTGTGCTCCTTTATAATTCCATAACTTATGGAAAGGCCAAGGCCGGTGCCTTCACTCTTGGTGGAGAAAAAAGGCTCAAATATTTGTCTTATAACATCTTCACTCATACCAGGTCCAGTGTCTGAAATTTCAACAGTAGCCTTTTCCTCTCCTTTATGCGATGATATTCGTACCTTTAACACCCCTCCGGGCTTCATTGCCTGGATTCCATTCAAGATAATGTTGAAAAAGACCTGCTGCAACTGGTTGGGATTACCGAGCACCACCACCTTGTGCTTCGGGAAATCCGTATCGCATTCAATCTGTTTTATCTTGAACTCGTTGCGCAACAGGGCCAATGTTCTGTTTACAATATCCACCAGATCTACCTGTTCCCAGGAAGTTGGCTTCCTGGAACGGGAAAACTCCAGCAAGTGACGGACTACTTCCCTGGCCCTATCCGCCTCGTTAAAGATATCCCGCACCATTTCCAGTCTCTCGTCGTCGTCCATCTCGATCATGTCATCGGCCAGGACCTCCGCCGTAAGGAATATATTGTTCAACGGATTATTGATCTCGTGGGCGATACCCGCTGTCACCTTCCCTATTGCAGCAAGCTTTTCTGACTGCAGGAGCTGATTTTGTTTCGCCTCAAGCGCCCTCAACATGCTGTTTATGGCCTCAATCAGGGCATTGCACTCCACGCAATAGTCATCAGATGGTATCGCTGGTATTGATGATAACTCCCCGTTCATGACCTTGGCTACAGCATGTTTGATGTACTGCATGGGGGAAAGTATCCAGTTCGCAAGAAGCGTGCTAAGCAAAGCCCCAATCGGTATAGCACCCCAGAGCAGTACAAGAGCGATACCCTTATAGCGCCTTGCCTTGTTCTCTATCTCCTCCTTGGCAAGCCTGTCGATTTTAAACGCGGCCTCCATGACTTCATGGCCCTTGCGGCGAAGAGAGACCGTCAAAAAACGTAACTCATCACGACTCAGGTCATCTCTGGCAAGTTCATGTAACAACTTGGAATAGCCAGCAATGTCCAAGCTGTTAAGCATCGGAAGTACCTTTTCTGGAACGTTACCGCGTAACCTCTCTATCTGGGTCTGGACTGCATCAAGCTCATCAAGCGCGCTTACCAGGTCACTCTTGTTACCATACAAGAGGAAATTTTTTTCACTCCTCCTTACATCAAGTATCTTCTGGTTAAGCTCATCAAAGGATTCTATTATCGCTATCTTGCCTTCCATGTTCACAAGGGAGTAAAGAAAAGCCAAGGCCGCTAATCCCGTAATCAAAAAAATGAACAGAAAGCTGAACAACATCCTACCCTTGAGGGATTTAAGAGAAAAAAAGGACCTGAGTCCGCTGTCATTATCTGGTGTCATATCTGGATCATCATCCGATGAATCTCTTATTATGGACACAGGCTCATTTTTCTGCCCTTCTTTTGATGAAACCGTCACCATTTAACCAATCTCCTTGCTGAACCTGCCATTTACTTCACTTATCCTTTTTCATGGCGCCAAGGGCATTAAAAATGGCCTTTTTTAATTCATCCAACCTGAACGGCTTGACTATGAAGTCGAAAGCCCCCTTGTGGAACGCCTCCGATGCATTCTCTGGCTGGGCATATCCAGTAATTATTATCACCTTGGCCTTGGGGTTGAACTCAAGGACACGTGACAGGACCTTCATCCCATCCATCTCATCCATCTTCAAATCCGTTACCACAATATCAAATGGCTGGCGCGCCATGGCCTCCATGGCAGACACCGGATTGGTATATATCTCCACTTCAAAGCCCATCTTGCTGAAAACCTGTTTTAGCCGTTTCCCTACAATGGCCTCGTCATCTATAACCAAGAGCCGGCATGTTACGCTTCCCTGTTCTGACATTTAATAACTCCTTAACTGGTTACGCTGAGGTGACTATATCGTAGTCGCCGCTGAGAAATGCCTCTGCAAACCGTTCAACCACCTCATCGCTTTCCATTTTTACATCCAGTTGCCTGGTAAATCCAATAAGGCGTCCCAAGATATCCAGGGTCCTCTCCATTTCACTGCGTGGCATGTTGCCCGCACGGGCGGTAACGATGTCCCCTTTGGTCCGCACGTTAAAATCAAACGCCTCCAATATCATGGAAATAAGCTGGGCCCTGCGAGAACGCTTTGACACGTCTGTAGCACCTCCAAGAAAACGAAAATATATATGGTTGTCCCTGTCACGCTCGCTGCAATATGCATCGATAATATTGAAATGGTATCCAAGCCGAAACCCCACATTCATGTATTCACGGCTCACTATGGCTATATTGTGTCCTGAATATTGCCCTTGCAACGTATCCGTTGGAACGGTCAACATACTGTTAATCATGTCTTTGGCACTTACCTGCATCGCCTCCCTGTGCCAGACCCCTGGAAAGAGCATACCTGACAGCAGCGCCCTAAAGGGAATCGAAGAGATATACTTAAAAGGTATATCGTTATCCGGTGCATCATCATAAAGCCCTCCACCTATATCTATTACCAGAATTCCCACAGGAATCGGCAAATCGAGCCGTCTACCTATATTTTCCTTGAGGAGAGAGCCTTCATCCCTCCCAAGTCCTACCATCTCCCTGACAGCCATCTCGTGGACAAAACGAAGTATGTCATGATAAGTCTGGCAATATTCCGGTGCAAACTTTTTTATAAGTGGGTCTACGAGGTTTAAAGGTGCCACCGCGTTCAATATCCTGCGGATCAGCCGGAATTCAGGAGTGGCAGCCAAGTTCATGCTTGTTGAGGCATGGTAGGCTAGCAACTCTTTGACCCGCCCCTTGTATATACGCCGGTCTTCGGCATCGACAGTCACCTCCATACCCTCGTGTACCTTACCCATAATCCCCTGCACGTTAACAAGGCAAGGCACACCGAGTTCCCTGCAAAGCGTTGACATATGGCTTACGGACGTACCCACCTCGGTAACGATTGCAGATGCCTTATGCATTATCTGCACGAACTGGGATGAATCACGCCTGCTCACCAACACGGCGCCCTCCGGAAAATCCTTCAGGTCCCCCAGGTCATATACCACTTTTACAGGGCCACTCCCTATGCCCTGCTGGGCCACTTCGCCATTGTCTTCAGACAGCAATTCATACCTGCTAAGGACCTCGGGCAATACTCGCGATTCAGAAATGGTATCCCTTAGAACAAGGGGGCGGGACTGTAGGACATACAACTTACCTGACTTATCCAGTGCCCATTCAACATCCTGTGGTCTCTTAAAATAATTCTCGAGACGCAGCACTAGCCTTGCTAGCTCGATCACATGCGCATCATCCAGGCTTGGACGCATCACATCTTTTTCAGGCACCGCCTGTAGCCCCATTCCACCCTCGGGATTCAAATAGAGCCCTTCCGGCTTTGCCGATATCCTCCGCTCCTTTATTTGGGGAGAAGTTCCCTTGGCCACCAGGAAACTGTCTGTAGGGGCCCGCCCCTCTACCACTGCCGCCCCCTGTCCCCAGGCGCTTACTATCAAGAGATTTGATTCCGAGGGGGCTGCGGGATCCACCGAATAGGCCACACCGCTGGCCACAGAGTCTATCATCCTCTGACAGCCGGCGGCTATGGACATCTGGCCCTCGCCCGGAAAGGCCGATCTACGATACTGGACGGCCTTCTGTCCAAAAAGGCTGGCAACCACCTCCAAATAGGCCCTGAATATGTCATCTGATTTTGCCGGCACATTTAAAACCGACCTGAACTGACCGGCGAAAGAAAAATCTTGATCCTCTTCCTGGGCGCTACTGCGTACCGCCATGGACAATGGGGAGGGACACCGTGCCACAAGGTCTGAAATCTCCTTTTCAATCCTTGCCACCAGGCCCGGTGGAGGCCTGGAGTGAAGGATAGCATCCTCTATTTCTCTTCTCAAATCCTCGAGCTCTTCGTCCTCTTTCTCATTGTTGCCGTCGGCCTTTGCCATGAGTGCCTCGAACCTGTCTATCTTTCCCCTAAGGCCGTTAAAATCAACAAGATCATGGTATGCCCTGGTTGCAATGACAAACCCCTCTGGCACATCCATCTTGAGATCTGAAATTATCCGCGCCATATGTGCGACCTTGCCTCCGACCACAGGCCATTCCTGTCGGGTAATCTCATGAAAGGGAATGGTAAGAGGCCCCTGACGATCCTCCCTGCCTTCCAGGATTGATTCAAGGCGTTCCGTTATCTGGTCATATACCTGATAGAGTACCTGGAATCTATTATCGCACAGCAGGTTGAGGGCGTGTACCGATCGTAATACCGCGTGTGACAATGCCTTTGTGGATGTTTCCACATAGTGACGATCAAAGATGTAGTTACCCCCTAGTTTCTCCCCCATATCGGCAATTATTTCAAGCGCTGCATTGTTGCACTTCAGTACATCACGGAATCGATTAAATATGACTTTGGTTGAAGACGGCCCTCTTGTACCTGGGGGAGATACTTTTTTGAACTGAAAAAGCCTTTTAAGACTATTAAACAGGGGCACGGTCTAACCTCTCACTAAACACTTCAGGACCGGCAGAGCTCATACCGGTCCTGAAGTAAGTTGGTTTCAACAGGTTTAACCCGGCTTGTACGCGTCAGATACCAATAAATGATTTTGGATTTATCGGTAACTGCGTAATCCGGGTTGGATCTTTCGAGATCACTATCGGCTTCTAATGACTGCCTCCGCCCTTGAAAACCAAGCCTACAGCAAAACCAACAACCATGGCGATGATAACTGCCATTACACCATACAACGCCGGCTTTTCAAAGGCCAAGGTAGAAAGTGTCTTTACCAGACCAGTCCTGGCCACGGTAAATGAAGTTGTAGCAGTATCCACAACTTTTCCATCCTCTACCGCAATGGCCTGTACCGTATACTCTCCAGGGGCCGCCTTGTAGGGCCAGTCCAACTGAACTTCAAAGGTTTTGTGACCCTGATCGTCACGAATGGACACAACACCCTCTCTTACGCCATACAGATTCTCCTGCTTTTTAATTTTTATGAATTCGTTGAACCATTTGTCCTTGTCAATGTCCTTTGGTCCCTTTATTTCCACGTTCCTCTTCAAGGCCTCGAACCCTATATGGTAAGTGGCCTGTTCCTGTTCCGCGATAATGTCTGAGAGTTTACCGGAAGTATACACCAGATATACACTTGGGACCGGTTCAAAGTCCATATCACCTATCTTCATCCAAAAGAGTCCGGCAGCCTTCCCCTTGTATTTGAAATGTGCTGTTGTAGGAGGAGAAGTGAGCGTTACTATTACGTTACTGCCCTGTGTAATGTCTCCTGTTACCGTGAGCTTCTCGCCGTGGTACCAAGCATTGATACGAACGGTGTCGGGCTTGACCTGACACTTCATTGCCCAAGTATTTACAGGCAAGACCATCATGCACACGGCAGCCACCATGACGAGTTTTAATACTAAACCTGCATATCCTTTTCTAAACATGGTTAATGTCCTCCTTTATATGCCAGAAGCAGAGACGGCTCGAGAACAAGATCCAGAACGATCTTAACGGTTACCGCCAAAACGATTATGGCAAGCAGTATCTTCAATTCGTCACCTTTGAGCTTTCTGCCGAGCTTTGTACCGACCTGAGCACCAAACGTGGAACCAAGCAACAAAAGTATGGCCAAAACTACGTCCACGGTATGGTTGCTGTAAGACTGAAGAAATGTAACCTCCACACAGGTAAACATGATCTGGAACAGGCTTGTCCCGACCACGACATGCATGGGCATCCGCAACATGTAAATCATCACGGGCACCATCAGGAAACCGCCGCCTACTCCCATGATAGCCGCGAGAACGCCTACAAATATACCAAGCAGCAGAGGAAGCAGAGCGGAGTGGGTCACCCCTGATTTTTCAAAATATGTCTGCATGGGAAGAGACTTCAAGAATCCACCTGAAGATGTCTCCTTCTTGGTAGAGGATTCTACGGCCTCCTCGCCTCCCTTTTTTGCCTTTCTCAGGGCATTGAGGCTTTCAAAGAACATGAAGCTGCCCACACCGCCGAGCATGATCACATAAGTCATCCTGATCAAAAAGTCAGCTCCACCAGTGGCACGCAGTATCTTGATCACGTGAACACCCGCCGCGCCTCCTGTGAAACCACCGATGAGGAGTAAAAGCCCCATCTTGAAATCCACATTTCCAAGACGCCAATGGGCAAATGTGCCCGATGCGGACGCCGCCACTATCTGGTTGGCATCGGTGGCAGCCGCCACGGTAGGCGGTATTCCTATCATCATCAGGAGTGGAGTCATGAGAAATCCTCCACCTACTCCAAAAAGCCCCGAAAGGAGCCCTACGAGCAGCCCCAATCCAACAACCAAAAAGATGTTTACGCTTGTCAAAGCGATTGGTAGATAAATGTGCATATTTTCCCCTCCAATCAGTAAAAATAGTTGAAATAATTTTGTTGCATACGATTTTTATGTTCTTATTCCACTCTCTTCTCCCCTCCTTCCAATACAACTCAAGGCGGCAGATAGCCCTGTCACTAACATTTGCTGTCCAGTGACCTATTGAGCTCCCGTATGACCTGTTCGAAGGTGTCTTTGTCCCACGGCCTCGCTACCAGCATCTTGATCGGACCTTGGTACCAGTCCTTTTCCTGACAGAGCCTTTCATTGAGCGAGACCACAAAGTCTGCGTTATCACGCAAAAGAAGCTGGTCAGATGCGCTTAATATGATGCAGGAAATGCGATGGACCTTGAGAAACTCCATCAATTCATTTTCCACCTGGTCCCTGAGGAAGTGACAGCTGAGATGTATGCCTTCGGCGTCAGCTAGAGAGGTCAGCACCCTGAACAGCTCCAAGACGTTGTCAGGGATATTGCTGGATAATATCGGCTCATCTTCTTGAAGCTCTCGTTCAAGGGCATCGGCCTCGATTATCAAGGCGTACACGCTGCACTTCATACGTTTGGCAAGCTCAACAGCACAATAACTCGCACTGAGGTCGTAACTGGCAGCGTTCATGATCAATGCTATCCCTTTTTTCATACAGAGCCTTTCCACCGTGATTAAATAAAGTTGTTTGTCACAAGATGGTATTGAGCAATATGGATGCCAGCAGTTGTTACGAGCCGGAAACGGAGAAAACAAAAGGGGGGACACAAAAGGAGTGAAAGCCGCGAACGCCATCCACACACAAAAATTTTCTTATGAAAACATAAGGTTATCCAACAACAATACGCGGGCCAAATTATTTAATTCTTCGTCACCCTGGCACAAAAAGAAATTGTTTGATGAATAAAAACTTGATGCCTTGATATTCAGGAAAACAGCTCCATGTTCCAAAGTGAAAACATCATTACACTACCTACTGATATTATTATTTTTTTCACAATGAAACGACTGTTCAGAGTTGAAACAGGTCAGATATTGGCCTTGCCTCACTTTTAATGATACAAAATCTCTGCTTGAAATTCAAAAACAAAATTTTTAAAATTATAACAGAATAGATTTTTACTATACTAACCATTGCATTTCATGAAACCTGTTTCAACATGCAACAATAGATCTATTTTCACTATCTCACCCATAACATGGTAGTTTTTTCACTTACACGCCCTAAACACTTCACGTCATTCGCGCCAATGTTTCAAAGTGAAACACGATCAGATCGACACTATTGTCCTGAATGTATTTTTTATTATAAAAACAGTATGTTATACTGCTTTAGTGACATGGCACAGATCTTGAATTAACTTATAATCAGAGATTGGCTATTAAAGGCCTTTTGAGAAAAAAGTCACAAACTAACTAGGTGAAAACAAAGAAATTGAAAAATATTAGGAGGCAAGACCATGAAACTATTTTCAAGATTTTTCAAGAAAGACAAGAGGATAGTAACCCAGGCAGGAAAGAGCGAACAGAACGCTGTCGATAACTCTGCAGTGGCAGCGGCCTTTGCGGAAGCAGGAGAGCCTGATACTGCAAGGCAGATGCTCAAGGAATCACGCAAACCATGTTACATAATGGTTATAGGAAACGAAGACAGGTTTTCCTCGCAGCTTATGGAATATGCCATAGACATGGCCAAGCGCATAAACTGCGGCCTGCTTGCCTTGAACACAAGTGACGCGCACATGTCTTTGCCAAGACCTTACAGGGACGAGGCATGCAAGGTCTTCAAGGAAAGTGCGGTCAAACACATGGAGCAGTTCAAGAAGCTTGCTGAGCTCAACGGCATAGAGTTCAAGCACATCGTCCTTTTCGGGGATCAGGATGAAGTAATAGAAAAGATCCACAAGGATGAAAAAGGCACCATCAGCTACATTTTGACTGAACCAAGCCCGGAATTGATGGACACCTCCAATGGCCAGGTTGCCATCCCGGTATTCGGTCTTGCCCAATCGATTACGGCCTAGGCTTTTTTAGAATTTCTCAAGCCTGACCAAAATTACCTGAAGACATCTTCCGGTCATAAGCCCCGGTCAACCTGAAAGTTGCGTTGACTGGGGTGTGGTGCATTTGCGCCGTATTAAAAAATTTCGCTATTGATCTTTTTCAGCTAGACTAGCGATATGGAGAGGGACGGGTTTAAACTGACACCAAAGAGAGAGGAGAATTGCTGAAATGACACTTGAA
>CAZUIH010000065.1:0-12922 GCA_964620365.1 uncultured Desulfobacterales bacterium
GGATCATAACCTGCACAGCAGACAGTACGGCGATTTCCTTAGGTTTTTCCAGGTTTGAAATTAAAGAAATTATCTTAAAACTGGATTACAGGGATTTTTATAAGTCCATGACCACCCATAGAAGCCACAAAATCTGGCAGGATGTCTATAAACCTCGTATTCCCTGGAAAGGACAGCAGTTGGAACTCTATATTAAATTGCAGAAATCTGCGGACCGCAAATGTGTGGTTATCAGTTTTAAAAAATCGGGGGAATAAGCCATGTATAACAGCGGTGATAAATGTCCTATCTGTGGGGAAGGCACTCTCGGGGTCGAAAAAAAGAAGGAACAGTTTGAGTATAAAGGCAGGACACTGTCCCTGGAGCTTGCCCGTTACACCTGTGATACCTGCAACGAATCCTTTTTTGACAATCAGGAGATGAAAAATTATCAGAAAAGAATAAAGGATTTTCAGCGTGAGGCAGATGGACTGCTCACATCTGATGAAATCAGACAAATTCGTGAGAAGCACCATTTATCTCAGAGAGAGTTTGCCCGTATCCTGGGCATAGCTGAAAAAAGTTTTACCAAATATGAATTAGGTTTGGTCAGCCAGAGTAAAGCGATGGATAATCTCTTGAGAGTAATAGATGAATTTCCAGATGTTCTTTTGTTTCTGAGGGATAGCAAAGAAGATAAAAAGAAAGATAAAAAAGTTGTAAGCATCAAAGATTATTATAGCCTTCGTAAATCTGGGCCTTCTTATAAAACGGACTCTGATTTCCTGGAGGAATACAACTTTTCATGAATATCAAATTGCTGGAAATCAGGCTATTGAAATCAAGTTTTGCCTTGAACACAGAAATTCTTGCTGAAGGCAAAGAGTTCTCTATTGAAAGAGAATTAATTATAGGTATTGCGAAGGATGATTCAGATAAAAAGATCAAGGTAGATCTGCAGATTAAAACCAAAAATGAAGACAGCCCCTTTCTTTTTAATATAGTATATGAAGGTTCATTTGAGATCATTAGTGAAGAAGAACCCACTCAGCATGAAATAAACAAGATTGGAGCCATTAATTGTGGTGCTATTATATATCCATATCTTAGGGAGCATCTTGCTGATCTGACTCGCAGGGCTGGTGTGCCACCCTTTCATCTACCTCCTATTAATTTTGTCAGTTTCTATCGAGATAAAAACGAGGAGGTTCAGCAATCAAAATAGAAATATTCTTGGCCCTATGATTTTGATCTATCGGAAAGATCAATTATTTTGGACAAGAGTTATGGAATAGATATGTGCAAAAGCAACGGTATCTGCCCGATATGCGGTACTATCAGGCTCAGAAAAGAGAAAGGACCAGAGAGATTTGAATATCAGAACAGGATACTGGTCCTTGAGTTGACTTGCTATTCATGTCATCAGTTCATTTAACCCGCAGTCAGAAAATCAAAATCTCCTCTGATAAAACAGGCATTGTCATATTGCCTTGAGATAGACAATTCTCCTTGACCGCTTATTTCGACTGTAATGTCCCCCTGACATGCTTGGATATGCTGATCCGTTTGATGAGAAATAAGGAATCGGGCCAATCGGGCATCAATTTCCCTTCCTATTGAAAATTCAGGTCTTCTAATATTTACGCAGTGTTTAGACAGGTTTGTACAGTAAGCTGAAATTGCCTTTTCCTTCAATCTCTGAAGGGTACCTTTGGATGGGTGTGAAAAGCCGTTGGCAGAGATCAAGGCAAGATTGCCGTCTCCTCTGCCAAATAGATGCGACAGAACTTTATCAGAGTTATCTTTGTCTGCTCCGTGATGAGGCAGTTTGACGGCGTTACCTAATAATTGTTTGGAAGCACGCTGGCAGAATTTTTCATGCTCATACCATATCTTTTCCTGAGCATCACCGCCCAAGATAATTTCTTTTCCTTTGTACCTGATATAGAATGCCAAACTCAGCTTGTTGGTATTTTTCTGGGCAGATACATCAAAGTCGCCTGCTTTAATCATCTCAAAATATGCCCCTTTGATTTTTGGAAGTGGCAAGAGAATAAACATTTCAAGCCCCTCAAAACCGAATGGAGCAATTTGATTGAAATACCCATTTGGTTCTTCCCAATTTTTCAGGCCGATATATTCTTTTACCAGGCAAATAATATCGATTAACTCTCTTATTTTCTTTCTAATGGACTCCTCTCCTGCTCTGACATATAACTGCTTATAAATTTTAGCAAATTCTTTTAACCGTCCTTGGAGATGTGCGCCAAAGGGAAAGGAATAAAATGTACGAATTCTGCCTTTATAATGAGAAATTATTCTTGACAATCCTGAACAATGGTCGGTATCCGGATGAGTAAGGGCTACAAAACTTAATTCTTTGGCCCCAATCTCTTTCAACTTTGTAAGAGCGGGACAAGGATCATCTTTTGTAATGTTTGAATCTATTACACCAAAGGAGGTACCAGACGGTCCATCATACTGAATAATGATGGAATCGCCATGTCTGACATTGAGTATATGAATCCTGAGCACTCGTTATAAACTGTTAATCAGTCTGTCAAGCTCTTTTAATTCAGATGGATCAACCTCTGGAGCTTCTCTTACTTTTACAATTGGAGTTACATAACCAGATGATTTATCCAAAGCAATAGAAATAGGCATCCCCAAATAGGGTTTTTCGGGCATCAAGGCCATGGGTAGCTGAATTTTGATAGGGCCTTGTTCCACCAAAACCTTACAATGTACCGAATTTTCATAAACTGCCGTAATTACAGCATCGACCGTTTTTCGTGGCACGGCATATTTAGACAATTGAGGTGCCTTATCAGGTTTTGGAGGAGAAAGCCTGAATATATTTTGGGCTGTAGATACATCCTCCACAGTTTTTGTGATGTCTTTTTTCGTAGTAATTGCAGAATAATGCCTTTCTCTGCTTATACCTTCTGTTAGTGATATTTCCTCCCAGGAATAGTTAATGACTTTATCTGCAAATTTACTTTCTGTATTATAAGAATTGCCAAGCATTATACTTCCTCTTTTATTTCAGGAAAAAGATACGTTAGAATATTTTTTCTCATTTTTACAGCTTTGTCTATCACAGGCCTGCACCATTTAGCAAAACTTACTGTCTCGTGGAGCTGATGATCTTCCTCAAAAAAATCAATATCTACTGTAACAATAAGACCATCATCTTGTAGTTTAAAAGGATCTGTATCGCAGTGCTTGTACAATTGGCCGAACTCCTGCAAGTGTCTTTTAAGTTCGCCCTGGGTATAAGGTCCCCATTTAAGATGAAATTGAATACCGTCATCATGAGTGCCATTAAAAGCCATGCCGCTGTCAGTAAAAGTTCCAAGTACTTCAGATAAACTATTTATCAAATCTTTATCGAACAGATGTAAAAATGCCTTTTTAACATTTTCCCTGTTTACTTTGGGGTCTTCTTCAAACAAAAACAGCCTAAATCCTGTCCTTTTTAAGTTATTGATATGAAATTCCCTGCGAAATTCATTGGTTATCTTGAATAATCTTGAAACTGGGTTTGAATCTTCAATTTTTTCAAGAGGGATACCCTCCAACGATTCTAAATACCCGGAAATTGCAACCGGATCAATGGTTATGGATGCCAGCCAACCTTCTTCTTTGGAAATGTTTTTACCTGAAACAGAGTGTTTTTCCGGTGTCTCACCCAAATCCGGCCAGTACTTTTTTTTACCTGCCTCCTGTAAAAGACGCAATATCTTGCCGGTTGAATCAACAATGTCGAAATTCGGCTCAAAATCCAGCCGGAATATGAGTTTATGCACTGACATTTTTATCCTCAGGGCATGAGGAGAAATCAAAAGACCTATTTTATCCCACTGCCATTTGATTCAGTTTTATAATCCAAGGCCAGCTAATTAGCAATCCCTTATTTTAGCGCTCTATTAGACAGTTTCGGCCTTTTTTAATCTCCTCTCAAACTCCGCCCACACGATTTCATAATCCCGCTCCCTGTCACAACGGTCGAATGGGGCAACGTAGGTGATAGTGCGTTGTCTCGGCCCTCCCGGCAGAGTGTCATCCGTAATGGTGCGCTCAACAGTGCCTGATTTCATACCCTTGATCTCATTCCATTCGGGACGGGAAAACCCAATCCCTGTAAGGCCCTTTGAGTTTGTAAAGACTATGCGGCCATTCTGGTCATACCAGGTGTCTGCCTCATACATGCGGAGAACCGGGAACTGGACCCGGTAGACGGTTTTCAGTTCATTAAGGGTGAGCCCCAGGGCCATCGCAGCAAGAACGTCTATTTCTACTAAGGCTTGTCGGCGGGCATAGTCAGTACGAAGGGCGCAGTTGCGGTTCCATGTTGGAAGGAGAGAAGAAAAGAAGGAGTTTGGCAGGCGGGGGGCTGCCTTGGCCCAGCGGTCTGAGGTGAATTCGGGTTGCCAGCAGGAGGACCAGAGATCGGAGTAGTGGGTGGTGAGGCAGGTGAGGGTTAACAGCCTGACTTGCATTTCAGATGTAAGTTGTATCAGAGGAAGATTCGTCCATATGTAATGTAAATTACCTCGACCAGTAGATTTAATGTAAAAATCCCCTACTATTGAATGCCCAATAAAGCTTGCCTGTAATAAATGGTCTAAAGATTTAAAGGCGGTAGTTTGGACACCATTGATGTGACCTACTGCTGGAAAGGTGACAGCACCTATTAAGGTCCTCTCAGCAGCAGAACCGATCATTCCCCTAAATGCTAATCTATAAAACTCCGTCACTGGCTTTCTGTCCCCCCACGGCACTTTGGGTGTCCTTCTGCGGTATTCGGCAGGGTCAACGGCTGGCACGTAGTTGGTGCGGGGGAGATAATCATCGGGGAGTTCAGTGAGATCAAGAACATCATAATGGGCCTTTTCTGTGCACACTGCCCTCGGGGTTTTGTAAAAGGGCGTTCCCACGAAAAAGTGCGGGCCGGAAAGTATCAATTCCGACGGCTGCTCTGGGAAACAGGTCTCTCTGCGGATTGTCCCGTCCCGCTTTACTGCATTGGTTTCATCCCACATCACCGTAGAAAAGTATTCACCTTTTAAATCTCCCAATCTCCTTGGCTGGGCGGCAAATTTTTCAAGCACTGAAATAAGTTGCCGGGAATGGAGGGCAGGGAGCCTTGCCTGAAGTGGCGGCGTGCCTTCAGCGTCATATAGCCGGGCAAAGAGTTTAAGCTCTTTCCCGGAGACTTGGATAATCCGGTCCTTGTGCCCTCGCATATCCCATTTGTTGTCATCATTTTTAATACCAGGAACAGGTCCTCTGCCATCATGTGCAAAACAGGCATATACAGTAGATGGATGAAACAAGTTGGCGACTGTAACAAAACAGTTTGTGACTTCATTCTTGTAAATGTTTATGCTGTAGCGTTCACGGTGGCCTATTGGGAACAATATCAGTTGGTTCTGAAACTGAAAGTGATACCTCAGCCTGGGATATACCTCCTCCCTGAACCGCCCGCCCTTGGGATCGTCGTAGATCCCCTCTGGATGCAGAAACGCTGAAACCCCTCCTTCCCTGCCTATCATCCATGCCTGGGGCAGAAAGCACTTGTAGAGATTAGTCTGCACGCCCTTTAACAGCGAATAGTTCTGATAGGCATTCAGGAAATTCTGGGTGGCGTCCGCCTCCTCATATGCCGCAAGATAATCGGATTTGAGATTATACTTCTCCATCACCTCATCCCGAAGTGCCGCCAGTCTTGAAGCTGAATATTTTTTGAGCACAAAGAGCGGCTCTTTATCGCTCATCACCCCGCCCTCGTTCCACTCCACCTTTATCCATGGCGGGTTGCCAAGCACCAGGTCAAAACCGCCTCTTTCCGCAAAGATATCCGCAAATTCAAGTTCCCAGTGGAGGAAGCGGTATCTTTCATAAAGATCCATTACGGTTCTAAGACGCGGATTCTCCCGGCAGAGCTTATCCACGTTCACAAACCCGAACTCATCCACCATCTTGAGGGCAAGCTGTCTGGGCATTGTGTCTGGTAACATGGAAAGCTGACCATGCTCATCACCTCCTACATCCAGGACATTCCCTTCCAGGATCAGGGAGAGATCAAGGAAGAACTCTTCACGGCTGGGGAGGAAGTGCGCCTTTTCAATGGGCCAGAACCAGAGGGCACACCAGTAATCCATGGCGAGCTTCAGACGACGGTAGGGACTGGAATTCCGCACATCCTTTGAATAGAGCTGCTGATTTAAGATCCTGTCTTTCTTCTCAGTAGTGGTTGGTGCCGTATCTCTTTCCGATTTCGGCTGCCCAAAGATATGGATAGAATCTGTGGTGAGACTGCGAATCCTCCTGAGATCCTTTACATGCCTTTCAAAAAGCCGGTCTACTGCCTCAGAAAGCTTTAGAAGCTGCCTTATCTGGCCCTTACCGAAGGGCTTAATGAAGTTCTTTCGCCATTCCTTGATGGCCGCGATTTCCTTGCCAGCCAGCCTCTTTATGACCTTGTCCCCGTAATTGGCCATGCCCATGTCCGGGAGCAGGAAGTGATAGACGGAGTTATTGGGGCGTCCTTTCCCCGGAGATATCCGTTCCGGGGTCGAACACAGCCATGTAGGCCCATCTTTCCCTCGTTTTTCAAGGAGTCTTGCATCAAAAACCTGGCGTCTTGCCCCGATTAGGGAATTTCCTGTTACGAGCTGCATGCCGAACCAGGGGACGTATCCGCCGCGGTAAATGGTGTTCAGCCACAGGGAGACCTCGGCAAGCTCTACTGCCACTGGGTTAAGATCCACGCCAAAGACGTTGTTGTCGGCCAGGAACATCTTAACCTTCTGTTTCTCGCGCTGGTATTCCTTGTGGGGAATTGTGATGCCTGTCTCCTTTTGTTTGCGCTCGAGATAGGCCTCGGCAAGCTGATTTACTGCCTCATTCAAGAAGGCCGCACTTCCCATGGCAGGCTCACAGATGGTTATGTTCAGTATGTCATCAGCAGTCTTGTCTTTTAAAAGCTCCTTGAGCGCGTATTTGACCAGGCACTTGGTCAACACCTCAGGGGTGTAGTAAGAGGCGGATTTCTGACGGTTCCTTCCTGCAAGGCGGTAGATGAAGGTGCCCTTGGGGTATTTTTTGAGGGTGCCGTCCGGGTTGTAGGCCCTTTCCTCTTCTGTATATTTAGGAAGGTCTTCTTCCTCTACAAAATAGGCGGTCTCAAGCTCGTTGTATTTGTCTTTGGCCTTTTTGACCTCATAGAGGTCTGTTTCTGCGAAAAACCCCCGGTAAGATAGAAGGGCCTCATACACCGCGCCAAGCTGATTGATGCCAAGCTGGGCATAAGAGACCCGGCCCCTTCGATTGTTTTTTGTCCCTTTTTGGGGCCTTGTAAGGGACATGAGTTTTATGACCTTTTGTAGAACCGAGTTTCTAAACTTCACGCGGTTTAGGATCGGGGTTCTTGAAGGGTCAAAGAGATGGGAGCGAAGCGGCGGAATGAGAAAGCTGCCGTGTATCCGACCTTTCCCTAATGTTTGCTGGGCAGCATCGTACTGCTCCTTTGGAGGAAAGCCGTTATAGATCAGTTCAAAAAGCAGTTTCAGGGACTCATGAATGTAGTAACCGTTTTGGGCCTTCTCAGTGGTGAGCCTTACCATCTCAAGGTCTCTTAAGGATTCAAGGCTGTAGCCCTTTCGGTAGGTGTCGAACCCTATCGAAGCGTATTCCAGCTCCGGCCTTGCCTCAATGTAGAACAGGAACATGAGCCGGTACATATAGCGGAGACATTCACGGGTAAGGTCATCTGCCAGGTTTTTTTCATAGAGCTTTTCGTGAAGTTTTTCCCTCAGATACCAGACCGCCTCATTGCCTAAAAGCTCGATGGCCTCCCGCAGGGCATATTTTAGGTCCTCTGACACGGAAAAGGCGTGCTTGTGGGAGTTCTCGTCCAGGGTGTCAAGGAGGCTAATGCCTTCGGGTGGAACAATGCTTTCCCTGTGAAGGAGCGCGGCTGTGGCCTTAAGGGTTGATGTCTCGTTGCGGCCAAATAGCTCTGAAAGCTCAAATCGGAGAAGACGCTTCTCGTTCCATTTGCCCCGGTCAAGGAGCAAGAGCTGGGTATCACTCACGAGGATGATCCACCTGGGCGGCTCTGATCTTCCAAAAATCTGGCGTGATAGAAGGTCTTCAAAGGTGAATTCAAAAAATTCTGACGATTGTTCGTATTCAGGCGGAAACTGGCAAGGCTGGAGGTTTAGCATAAGGGGGTCTATTCCGTCGCCAGCAGGGTCTACTGCTTCAAGGACCCAGAGTTCAGGGCTTCCGTCCGGTTTTACTATCTCGCAGGCAATGGGAAGGAGGGAATCGTCATCAAGCTCAAGAAGATCATACTTTGGTTCATAGCCCAGAGCCGCCAGTAATCTTGTAAGGAACTCCTGTTGGGCCTTGAGTCTTCTTTCCAGAGAGCGTTCCCGTTCAAGGCGGTTTCTCATCCTGAGATAGTCCTGCCGGATTCCTCTCAGTTCTGCATAAGGGGGCCTGACGCCCTCCTCTTTTTTTCTGGACTCCCACTTCTTGAACAGATCCTTCAGGTCGTTTTCGAGGATGGCACTCAGGTAATGGTGAGTATAGAATTCGTTTTCGTTGTTGATGCCAGTAAGATCAAGGGCCATTTTTTTGTTTTTTTATTCCTGTCATCCTGTAAGTACCGCTACTACCTTGAGATATGGGCTGTCTTCAGCGGTCATGGTCTCTTTTATCCAGGTTCTATATTCTTCAAATACCCTGTCAATCTCCCTTTGTTTTTTCTCTTTTCTGCTCTGTCTTAGCTTCTCAGGCTGTTTGCCATTACTCACAAACAACTCAAGCTGCTGGTACTGCTTTTGTTTCAGCCGCTCAAGGGCCTTAAGTTGTTCATCCAGTTTTGGATTCATCTGCTGGACAAATTCTTTGTGATAATCGCTCATCCATGCCCCGGCCCATTCCACGGCCTCTGGCAGAAGGCTTTTCAAGAGGGTGATGTCAAGAGAGTCACTGCGGTTGGGAAATTTCTTTTTCCCAAGGCCGGTCCGTTCAATAATAGTTAAAAGGTCCTGGACATCCTCCACCTGGCCATCCTGAAAGACCACGCCGATCCAGCGGTGGACCAGGGGCTGTCCTTTTAGATTGGGGATAAGGCCGGAAATTAAAAATATTGATTCTGCTGGTTTGAGTGCATCGGCAAGATGAAGGACAGGGGCCTCGTTTCGGCCGAATGCGGACATAAGTTTGTCTGTGGCCCAGTCCACTACCGGGTTCAGCTCCCAAAGGTAATGGATACGGGGCCAGGCCTTCTCGTCTTTACGGCTGCGCCGTATCTCTTCCTGTAGCTTGTTTTTGTCAGAAGAGAGTATGAATCGGCCGTCCTCAGGCCATATTTCCCTTGGATAGAAACGAAACCTGTGACGCAGGTCTTCAGGGGCGGTGAAATCTATCCTCTTTTCTTCTGGATAGAATTCTGCCTGAAATGCCTCGTTTCTGCTTAGGTATTTGAGGGCGGACTGAAGATAATGAAAATCATCTTCAAATAAAGAGGGGAAGCTATCTGTAGGATCCTCGTGACAGGTTTGAGGCTCTGTCGTTTTTTCTCCCATGAGAAGGGCCAGGGGATCAAAGCCTGTGGCAAGGTTATCGTCCAGTTGTTTCCCGAATTCTTCCAGGCCCTGGCCCTTTTCAATGGCCCTGGCAGTGATCTCTTCCTCTTTGTCGATGTCATAGACCCCCATGAGGGCAGGAGGATCACCTATGTTCTTGACTGCCTGTTCATCCTTCTGGATAAGGAGTTCGAGAATGCGCATGTCCCCCCTGATTTTTTCGTTTCTGCTCTCGGTGACAAGATAGAATATACGGGGATTGCGCTCCTGACCGTAGCGGTCGATCCTGCCGTTTCTTTGCTGAAAAACCATAAGGGACCAGGGGATGTCAAAATGGATCATCTTGTGACAGAGATAGTGGAGGTTTATACCCTCTGAAGCAACGTCCGAGGCCAGAAGGAGCCTCAGCGGAGACTCGTCTTTGCCGAATTCTTCCACTATGCGCTGTTGTTCCACGTCTGATAGCGCCCCATGAAGGATTTCCACCTGCCTTTTCTTTAACTTGAGGTCTCCTGGCAGATGGTTTTCCAGGAATTTCAGAGTGTCTATGCGCTCTGTGAAGATGACAAGGCGGTCCTTTTTGTCCCTGCCTGTCCAGCCTAACCCCTTCTCCGGGTCCCTGATTACGTCAAGGAGCTTCTGGTACTTGCTGAAGTTCTCTGGAGTGACTTTTTTAAGGCTGTCTGCCAGTGATAACAGCGCCGCTATGTCTTTTTCTACTGCTTGATCTTCATCTTTCTCAAGCCGGACGATCCTGTTTTGGATGGTGGCAAGACATGCGGAAGGACTTGAAAAGAGGGCCTTTTCCAGGGTGGTTTTGAAAAGCTGTTGCCCCCTGTTTTTCTGGTCGATCTGGTCAAATTCGAGGTTTGCCAATTTCTCAAAGGCTTCTTCCTCAGGGGCTGTGGCCTGGGCATAGGCCACGCTAATCTTTCTCTCCTTGAAGGCCGAGGTGACTTGATCCTGGATATCCTTTTTGAAACGCCTGATGAAAAGCCCCTTGATATCCTCTGGACCGTAATCGTCGGGATTGGCAATTGAAGTGGGGTTCAGCATGTTCATGAGGCTTGCAAAGCTGCGGGCACTTCCGTCATGAGGGGTGGCAGAGAGCATGATAAGTGTGTCCGAGCGGCCTGAAAGGAGCTTTGCAAGCCTTGCCCTCAAAGAATTTCTCTTTCCCCTTTCTGCCACATTGTGGGCTTCGTCAATGACAATGACATCCCAATAGGCGTTTTCCAGATAGGTCCTGTACTCGGAATCCTGTTTTAGGGTATCTATGGAGATAATGGCCTTGTCGTAATAGTAGAATGGATTGTGGTTTGTGGGGATCCGGGAACGGATTCTCTGAATTCCGATGGAATCAAGCCTTGTGAGTGGTATTGTGAACCGACTCCACATCTCCTTCTGGAATTGGGTAAGCATACTTTTGACCGCCAACACCAGGATGCGCTTTCCCCGTCCACGCCTGATAAGCTCGCTTAGGAGAATACCTGCCTCAAGAGTCTTTCCGAGGCCCACAGCATCGGCAATGAGAATGCGCTGTCTAGGCTGCTTAAGGGCCTGTATGGCCGGGTCCAGTTGATAGGGTACAAGATCCATGGCAGCTCGGTGCCCCACATAGAGCTTTTCATCCGTGGGCGGCGTGCGGCGAAGCAGACTCTCTATGTAGAGGATGGAATCCTGATAGGCAGGACTTTCGTCCAGCACTAAGGTGGTTTCAGCAGGGTCCAGGATCTCTATGGACTTCTCTACCTCTGTGAGAAATATGGCCTCCTTGTCCCTGACAAGCTCCGTTATGCCCACCACATGAAGGGCTTGGCCGCCAGTCGAAGTCCTGTCTACTCTGCGGATAAGCCACTCGGCATCGCGAACAACTATTCTGGCCCCTGGTGCAAGTGATTCAACTAGGTTCATAAAGCTGTTATTTTGGCCACTGTTTGGTCAATTCCCTATTTTTGTTGGCTGCATAAGCTATGATCTGCAACTTCGGGCTGTCATGATTGTACTTTCTGCTCTACCTCTCCAGCACGATCAATATCGTATAAACAATCTGTTCTAAATCAACCGCCTATCCTTCAAAATCTGCCTTGCCTCCTGAGCTGAGAATTTCAAATACATTGCCGCAGTGCTGATGCTGGCATGACCCAGTAGATCTTGAACCACGGTCATCAGCACCCCGTTACAAAGCAGTTCGATGGCCCTTGTGTGCCTGAGAACATGCGGATGGGCTAGATCTGAAGGTATGCCTGCCTCTTGGCACCGTTCCTGGAATACCTGAAAGAACCATATCCTGGACAGACCAAATAGTTTACCTCTCAATTCAGGAAACTCGGCCAGAACCCGTCCCATCTCACCAATCAATGTCTCAGGAACAGGAACCGTTCGTTTCTGATGTTCTCGTCTTTTCAGTGTTGGAAAAATCAGTTCTGCCCTGCGGAAATTAACATCCCTGATATCATCCAGATAAAGGACCTCGCTTATCCTAGCCCCTGCGTATCGAAGGCTCAGGGATGTAATCCAGTGACGGGCCCGGAACTTTCTCTTGCCAGACGGCAACTTCATCAAACCAGTTTTCATAGGAAGCGACCAGCAGATTAACTTCGTCTTCCGCAAGGTGGTTGGGCACCTGTTTCAGTCTGAGAAACACCTTTGAAACGGATTTTTGGGCAGGATACACCTCTTTTCCTTAAGGGCCGAACAATACCTATAAATATATTTGGTGAATTACCTATAATGCATCTTGTTTATTGTCAAGAAGACCTTAAAAAGGTCATATTTTTGAGTCGAAATTGAAGTAAAGCCAAGCAGTCAGGCTGAAACCGCCAAACAAACTATACGTTTTGTTTGGCCATTTTCCCCTTGTTCCCATAGATTAAAGATAGCTCTCGGCATCTATCACGGAAAAGCAGATCTGGATTCGCTACTCCCGCCAAAGCGGGACCCGGTGATCTTCGTGAACTGCCCTGTGCGGACCTCTATGATAAGTAAAGTCAAGAGGGAAACGGAGATTTCCTGTTCTGCTTTTATAGAGGACCACCTATCTCCAGATGGGCATACCTTACCCTTAACTTCAATACGATTTGCAGCTTCCGTTTTTTCTATCTATCTTTGTGCCAACAAAAGGCTTGTGACCAGACATCTATTTGCAGTATCAGGCAGATTATTGCCATAACAAAAGATTGAGTTTGGACCAAAACCTGCTGGTATTTAAACAGGCAAAATGGTGTATCCCCCGAAGGTTCACACAGTCCCCTTTTCTGAAAGAACCGCCAGGAAAAATACTTTTAACTCATCTTTAACAGTTGCCATTTGTCGGAAAGTCAAAAAGGGCATTTTGT
>CAZUIH010000066.1:0-12880 GCA_964620365.1 uncultured Desulfobacterales bacterium
GGGTGGGTCAAAATTATTGACCGATAATGGGTCAAAAAAAATGGCCATTGACAATAGGTTTTTTTAACCCTTGCCCCCTCTATTCCTCTCAATTGTTCTACACTTCGTTTTGCAGGCGGCTCATCCTTGAAGCGAAGGGCATACATCTTTCTGACAACCTTTAACCTGGTCTTGGGATCCAATGCAAGAGCAGCCTGATAGAGTAGTCTGTCGGATCTGGCTCCTCCGGGTTGACCTGCCGCATACAATCTTACACCAGCTTCCCCAACCCAAACCAACAGACAGCCTACCCGTGCTGCCAATACTACCGCAGCATGAGAAACTCTTGTTCCTGGTTCTAGTAGAAGGCAGGCAATACTCCCTATAGGAATCTGAACACGCACACCTTTCTGGTCTACCAACACAAAGGCCCCATCTATCACATCCAAGTATCCTTTCCTGAGAAAAACGATGGAAACCCTTTCCTTGATTGATATGGGACGCAATGGAGGAAGCATCAAAGGTAACCTTGCTCAAAAATCGGTATGAGTTATCCCTGATTGTCCGATGATAGGTTTAGAATCTTTCAATTGTCATTCCATGACCAAGAACAAGTAGGGCAAATTATAGCTGAAAATTAACGTTTGCATTATGCCTTGACAGGCACGGAATTTCACATAAAACCATTTGCTGCCAGCATAACAAATATCTCATAACCGGTAAGATCTCTAAACTTACCCCACGTCCTCCCTACTGACGTTATATAAATGTTCCTTGAAAGGCGCTCATTTATTTCCGCGATGCCGCGGTTTCAAAGAACAGTTCCAGTGCCTTATGAAGATTGGATTGGGCCTCTTCGAATATATTCCCCTGGCTTGTGATCCGAATTCAGAGTACAGCTCCACATAACCGTCACCATCACCTTCAATAATTGCTGTAATTTTTCATTTCATCTTTCTACTAAAAAACGGTCTTGTTTGCGCGACTGATTAACATTAAGCCACATCCGAAGGCCTTGGCAGGACCAATACCTGAATACAGGGAATCCAAAAATCTATCTGTATCAGTAACTTTCAAAATGCCATTAAAATCCAGGGAGCTAAAATGAATTTTCCGGCTCTTACTGTACAATATATGCTGTTGATAGCCGTCGACTCTTACAGTTTCTATCTTGAAGCCCCTTTTTGCTGCCTGTCGCTCAAGCCAATCCTCTCCCGCTTCTTGCATCAACTCTGATTGTGACGGCAAATTGACCTCCTGGATTTTTTTTGCTCTCAACTGCCTTTTTAGGTGCATGACCACGTCGTCCCGTTTCCTTTTCTTCGAATTAGAATCATCAGTCTTTCGGGTCCGTACCGGATTAGCCCTAAGACTAAAGGTGAGTCGTTCTCCCGACCTGAGTTTCGGTGAAAAAATCTTGGTTTCCACGTCGAAAACACCATTTACCGACATCGGTTGTCTGGACGAAAGAACATAAAAGACCGGCCAGCCATGTCGCATATCTTTTCTAAAAAGAAAATCGCGTCTTGCATGGGGACTAGCAGGGAAAAGGTCCCACATCATTTTGTGAAGAGAATAGTTGTCTGCTCTGAGAATCCCCATCAATTTTGCCGGCTTTTCAGCCAAGGCCCTAACCCTGCTGAAATACATTATTCTATCTTCGGCCATTAAACCCTCCTTACTCGCCCAATAGGGTAAACTCTTCCCTGGCACGAAATTGCCACCGCAGCCTGCTTATGGGCTCGTCATAACAAGACGTTCTGAAATCCTCCTGCATCCCGCTGTGAGGACAGGTTTCCCAGAAGTATTGAATTTGTCCTTTCTGACCGAGATGACTCCCTATAGATTCTTTATCCTGCACAAAATCTGAATATCGGTCCAGGGCACTTTTGAGAAATTCCGATTCTATGACAACTGGATTGAACGGTAGAGCAGGAGGACATGACTTCCGCCCAAGATAGGGGGTGAAAACAGGTTTCTGAAGGGCATGTAACAACATTTCCAGAGAAAACTTCTCATTCTTCTCCTTTAACCAGATGGCTACATGATAAAATGCATCTTGCCGGTATTCTCGACCTGACAATATAGTGGTGAGCTTTTCCCCCGCTAACTCGTCTCGACGTGTGTAGAGATGCCTTGATGTCTTGTTATGCGGTGGTACCTGAGTTGTATGATAATCCTTCAGAAGGCTACCTGAGGAAATCACCTTGATGCCTATACCTACAGAATCTGCCAAAAGCATGTGTTTCTTTTCAAGCTCTTCTCTATTTCGCTGATCCAAGGCGGTGTCTGGACGTTTGATGCCGAGAGCTGCGGCCAACAGCCCCAACAAAGCAGAGCGTGATGGATGCGTGGCACTGTGCCTTGCCTCTCCTACAGCCTGTACTCCCCAAGAGACCAAGGGGCCATAGAGTTGAAAAACGAGATACCGGTGCATGGTTCAGCCCTCTGTCTCTTTGTCTTCAAGTCCACTGGCAACGAATTCTTTGATTCCATTCAAAGTGCCTTCTCCAGTCAGTACGTTGAACTTCTTTGAACTTTCAGAACAGTTGCCATAAACCTTGTCAAAGTTATCCCTCTGAGTTTCCAGGGCCTTGATGGCATCGGAGAGTTGATCCTGACTGGTAATCGGTTTCAAAAAAGCAACGGAAAGGGAACGAGGTTGCTGTGAGCCTTTTTCTGCTAGCATGTAACTTGTATAGGCCCTTGAGGCAAAGCTGTTCTGCTTTCCTGTAGGAGACACCCTTGCAGCTATTTCAACCATGGTCTCAAGAGTCTTCCTAGCAAGGGATTTGTCACCCTGCAGATTTTCGAGCAGCAAGTCCCTGTTAATACAAACATACAAATAGAAAACACCTGCGCCGAATGCAGCCTCTCCTATGTGCCCTGCTCCAGCGTCTTCTTCAAAGGTGTTGAGGTCATCTACCGCTGTAAAATAATCGTCATCCACTCTTACGGGATGCACCGTGATTGCGTGGGCTACCTGGGCAGCGGCCTCCACATTATACGCTGGATCGGAGGCCAGCATGCGGCCAAAAAGAGCGATGTCAACTGCCTTAGGGGTCTTTCTTAAAAGTTTCAGCTCATCCTTGTCTGGGCCCCTGTTTTCTTCAGCAAGTGTTTTAACCAGGGCCTCTACATTCTTCTCCTCTTCAGGTGAAATATGGGCCAACTGTTCAATCTCAAGAGACTCAGATTCTCCCTTCTTGACCTTTTTTAGTTTTCCAAAGCATGCAGCTATTTCAGAGGCCCATTTTTGTGCATTTTTCTCTTTAACGCCCTGCTCGAGAAACATCTTTTTAATTTTGTTACCAAATTGTTTGGTCCTGATCCCTTTCCATTCTCTTAAAGCGTCCTTAAACACTTCTGAAGTCCTCCATGCTCGTTTAAGGCTTTGAGAAGAAATTCTCAGACGGTTTATCCCGCCCATAATAGCTGTCTTTGGACGCCCCAAATCATCACGGTTGAGATTAGAAGGCGGATAAGATGTCAACAGATGCAGTTGGACGAATTCACTCATGATCTTGTCTCCTTTTTATATTTTAAAAGTTCTCCGTAGTAGGCATCTGCCCAGAGAAAACTGAAACGTTTTCTTGGATTTTCCTTCAACAAATTCTTTTTATCCCTGGCCCACAGAAAAATTCCATCTGCGATAGAAAGGATATTGGCCGCATATCCAGCCAATTGCACAGCTCTTCGAAAATTCGAATAAAATTCTTCCCAGTTCTGGCTGGCCAGCAGCTGTTGAAAACGAAGTTCGCTCATAAGTGGTTTGCCGTTGTTATCCTTCTCCTGTCCGAGCTGGGCAGGAAAAAAGTGCGGGTACTCAGATTTCACGTGCGAGAGCACACCAGCAACCGTTGCCAGGGCCAAAACATCATCGTCCTGTTTGTTCCACCAGGGAAAGCTCCTACTGATCCTGTGGAAACCCCGTTGAACCAGCACGTCTGACGGTGTTTCACAACGGCGAAGTTGCGCCCTTTCTCCAGGGTATTCCTGCAACGTCTGCCACCATCCTTTTAAACGTGCCTGATCCTCTGCTCGCCACAAGACCACGAAATATTGTTTTCGATTGTTTGTTTCTTGTTTCTTGGGCATATTCAAGCTCCTCGCACTATGCTGTCAGATTTTTCATTTGCTTGCTGTTGCGCAGCCAATGAATGAGATTTCGACGGGCTTTGACTACACGTTCGATATTTCCATCTCCATATTCAGAGGATAGGACCAGTTGATCGAAAAGACTCTCCGCCTGATTTCGTAAGGTTGTTTGCCATCGCTTGAAAACATGACGTATGTTTTCTTCATTGGCCGGGTCCCGAATTAGTACAGCCAACAACCGATAGAAATCTTTTTCAGTCCTATTCCAGAATTCCGTGTCGATGAAGGAAAAATCCCCTTTTTTCGCATCTTTTGGACGACTAAACCATGCTTTCCTTAATGAAGTCCTGAGGTTATAAAGGACACTACTTGCGGCATTGATCATCTCGGTAACATATTCCTGGATATCCTCCCGTTTATCTTGAGGCACTGGGAAGATCGGCATTGTAGATTCGTACCAACAGCGGACATTTGCATTATCAGCGTCATATCCAAATACCCACAAACGTGCCTGTCTATCTCCCTCAATGAGCTCCAATTTGGTATCCAAATAATCTCGAACAGTTTTTGATGGTTCCCAAGCGCCTGTTCCTATCACAGTTTCTGGCCAGTGGTGATAAACGAAACCACCTGATTGTACCTTTTTGCTATTGGGCGGATTTTTTTTCTTGGGATCAATGTAATAAGGGGTAAGTGGATGCATCCATTCTCCTGTATAGTAGACGCCATCTTTTATGCGTTTGTATCCAATGACACAGCGTGCACATGTATCGCCTGACAAATCACAAGTTCCTTTATCACTGGAAAAAATAAGTCTAATACGTCGGGGCAAAGGCCAATAATGCTGTAAAGGATTACAATCCTTCGGGAGGGTAGGTTTCTTGTTAGGGCTTTTTCTTGTTTCTGCCATCCATGGAAATGTATCAAATATTTCTCTTTTTTCTTTGTTCCCCGGAACAGATTGAAAATTTTCCCTATCCAGTACATTGAGCCAGAATTTTTTCCATAATGGAGAAGGTCCTTCCGCTTCAGTTGGCAAAACCAAAGTGGTTGTTGGCCCATTTCCTCTTAAGCCCACTCTATGTTGCCCCCATGCTGGAACACCTGAAACTTGAACGGAAAACAAAGCAACAGCAGCCCAGTAAGGTGATATGTTTTTAATTATTCCCCGTTTAACAAAGAGATCCTTATTCTTTTTTCTGGTTTCTGAACTTAAAGAGCCGCCAACTATATCTTCTATAGGCAGCATGTCCTGTTTTAACAAATCAGGATCATTAAACGACTGCATAAACGCAGGCCCTTCACTGTCAATCTCAAAGGCCTCCTTTACATTATAAAAAGCATCTCTGAGCACTTCTTCATTTGGAGCATTCTCCCAGAATTCCAGCCATTCATCGTCATCTCCGGGGGCAAAGGTGGTTTGTAGCAATCCTATCAAAAACTGGTAAAGTGCACCTTTGAAATCGGCCCTGGGCGCATCAATTTCGACGATTGGCTTATTGCTCTCTATGCCGCTTGTAATTTGCCACGGTGCAATTTTGTCTCTGGTCCCATCTTTTCTGAATACTGGCATCCAATGATCAGTTATAAGATTCATAATTCGATTTCTCCAAATTCTTCGATATCTTTACCCCATAGGAACCCCAAGACTTTGCTATACATGACGTCTACGTTTTCCCCTCTGGCGTTTAAAATCTTGCTATTCAATGTCATGGGGTCAGTACGTTTTAGCGGAAGCACCATGCTGAATTTGTTGAGTGCTTTTTCTGTTTCCTTCAGCCTTGTCACTGCCTCAAGAGCGTCTTTTCCCAAATCTTCAGACAACTCGTGTGCAACATCTGCCCGGACATTCACAGCACTCAAGTCCCAAGAAAAATGGCCATCCGCTGCGTAAGGCCGAAGGCATCCATTTTCCAATACTGCCAGATATACGTTCTGGGAATCATCAGACAGGCGGGTAGGAATCCTCGCCTCCTCATCCCACTTCCCATCACCGAAGGTGTATCCTTCCTCCATAATCAATGCATTAAAGCCAGCCATGCCAGCCTGGGCCCAGTATTCACCTTCTGCTTTATCACTTGCTTCGGTCAATGCTTTTGGAATGGCCTCGCCCTCTTCCCCATAAACCCATTCGATCAAATTCCGTGCGTCATCGGGCATGCGCCACCCCTTTTTCCGGGCAAGGAGCCGCGCAGTACGCCAAAGCTGCCCGGTATGCGGATAAATAACATTTGCCTTGGGAAACACCTCTTTGAACCAACCAGCCTGGGGCGATTCCTCAGGCCTTGGAGAATAGACAAAAAAGACTGGAATGCCCCTTTGGTCCTTTACCCCTTTCTCATGTAGGCGTTTTCCATTATTGTCCCTCACATGGCGACAGAGACGACCGGCCCTCTGAATAAGCAAATCCATAGGGGCAAGGTCAGAGACCATAACGTCAAAATCAAGGTCCAGAGATTGTTCCACTACCTGGGTTGCCACGAGTATCCTGCCCTGACGAGTCTCAGGGCCTGAATCCTTGCCAAAAAAACTTAAAACCTTCTCCTCCAATACAAGTCTGTCTTTCAAAGCGAAACGGCTGTGGAACAAAGAAACTTTACCTTTGTCCACCCAATGCTTTCGTCGCAATTTCAAAAAGGCTTTTCTGGCATCAAAAACGGTATTCCTCACCCAACAAACGCACTTACCTTGCTCAACAGCCTGATGAATCAGGGTTAAAACTGTATTTTCATCAAAAACCAGCTCCACCTTAACGCTACGTTTGACTTCCTCACGGGTGTCCACCGATATTTCATCAAGCCGTGAACCAGAAAAATGTGTAAGAAGAGGGTATCTCTTATCTGAAATTTCAGCCGCTTCTTTGATGATCCCCTGGCTGAACGCATCTATCAGCTCTTGGCGTGTTATCTGAGGCAGCGTTGCGGATAGCAAAATAGCCATCCCCCCCATGCGTGCGTGAAAACGAAGCAATGTTTGGAGTAGCCTGTTCATGTAGGCATCGTAGGCGTGCACCTCATCCACAATAAGTACCTTATTTACAAGACCCAAAAGGCGCAGAGACTGGTGACGGGCGGGTAAAACTCCTAAGAGGGCTTGATCAAGGGTACCTATGCCAACTTCCGCCAGCAGTGATGCCTTACGGTGATCAGCCAACCAGGTGGCACACTGAATAGAAGCGGTATCTTCATCCCCATTATATGGAACATCAGTATCATAGTGGTTGAATAGCGCGGTCTGGAAGAGCGTAGACAGATGGCTAGCCGTATGCGCAAGGATAAGAGATGGATGTTGATCATTGGCGTAGAAGGACCGATACGCAGTAGCCATTCTTTCAAACATGGCGTTGGCGGTAGCCATAGTTGGAAGCGCGATGTAGATGCCACTTGCCAATCCCTGGGCCATTAACCGGTGCGCCAGCATCAAGGCAGCTTCGGTTTTGCCTGAACCGGTCACATCCTCTAAAATTATTAATTGAGGTCCTTGCGGCAGAGAAATTGATGAACTTGCTGCCTGTAATGGAGTTGGCTTCTTGATATACTCAAAAAGTTTATGAAGTGGCTTAGCTGTTGCAGGTTCGGCTGGTAAAAGACCCGCCCTTTTAACTGCACGACAGGCTCGTGGAAGAGCGCAGTTTTCCCAATAATCATTGAGCTGCATTTCTTCATCGCAGTATTCGAAAACGTCACTATCCGAGCCCAGCCAGTCACACAAAACGGTGAAACCAGCTAAAATCCAAGTGGCCTCTTTCTGCGTTTTGGGCCAGGCTTTATCCTGAGCTGCTGATAGCAGTGCGTCCCAGTCAGGTTCAAACAAACTGTTTAGCAGATCAAGAAATTTTATTGCATTTTCTATGTCAAACTTCCGGAAATAGTTTTTTGACCGTGCATTTGCCAATGCGCTACTGCGAACCTTGGGGGGAAGACCGTGATGTCCTGTGACAGGCTGAAGCCATATCTTCAAAATCTTGCGATAAAGAAAGGAGATATCCACATCTTTGGGAACAAATCTTATCCTATCTTCACTGGATAAAAACAATCGTATACCCTTTGGATCATGCCACAACAAATAACCAAGGCTGTCATGTCTAAGATCATAGACTGCCCTTTTAACTCGCCCCCACCATGCCGTGCGCAAACCAGGGCAAAGCTGCTGGAAGCTTTCTGCGAATTTGCCTAAATCATGCGTGGCAAGCATGAAAATAAGCCAAGGCCTTAGCATATCCGCCGGAAAACGGAATAACTGTTCAAAATGTTTTAGCAAGTGAAAATGTTGTTCCAACATCACCTGTCCAACGGCCGCTACATCCAAACAGTGATATGGTAATAGGTGACAGGCTGGACTAGTCTCAACCTTTTGTTTGGCCTTGCCCCAATAACGGTATATGGAAAGATCAGACGAAACAAAGTGGCTCATGACGACACTACCCGCGCAATCTCTCATGCGCGTCGTCATCCCCGCCCCGTAAACCGCCATTAGGACCTGAACAAAAAACCGTATTCTGGCCGGTGCGCAGAGCAAGGACGAAAGTCAAAGGTAATTCCAAATGCGGCCTTCTTTTTTCTATAGGCTCGCATGACAACACAATTCGTTAATATGTTTTACAAAAACCCCAACCTCCATGCAGAAAAAGGACAACACCTTTATATCACCAAAATGTCACTCTATTCAAGCACATATAGGTCAAAAACTCATATATCATGGGTTACCATCTTTTACCCTGTCCTACTGGATTTTCGACCTTGAGCTTTGAAGTTGTGATTGACAATAACATACCCACTTTGTCATATAGTGAGCAGGCAGAAAAAAAATCGAGTCGTCTTTTTATCATGAGCCAGCTTGAACGCATCTACCACTTTCACAACTGGGTACTCAACAAGCGTTACCCAAACGCCACCACTGTCGCGGATCACTTCGAGGTCTCACAGGCCACCGCCCACAGAGACATCACCTATTTAAGGGAAAGGCTCCTGGCGCCCCTGGATTTCGACCGTACCCGAAACGGCTACTACTACACCGAGGATGGTTTTACACTCCCTTTTGAAAACAGCCCGCAGATCGTGTTCATGTTCGCAATGCTCCATAAGATGGCAGATGAGGCTGGCCTTGGTGCCTTACCTGAAGTTCAGTTCCTTAAAGAGCAGCTTGGTAGGTTGCTTTTCTCTGACCACAAACGGCTTGTAGACAGCATTCACTGCGAATGGATCGAGGTTGAATCCGTGGACCCCAAGGTTCTTGAAGTGCTGCTAAGCGCGGTTCAGGACCGGGTGCTGGTCAAAATTGGCTATGTGACACCGGCGGGGAAAACCTCGACCAGGATCATTGAACCTATGAAAATCATAAACTACCAAGGGAGATGGTACGTAATGGCCTTTTGCCGCTTGAGGCAACAGGTACGAATCTTTCACTCAGCCCGGATATCCAATATCCAGTCATTAGAAAAAAACTTTAATCCCCATCAGCTGGATATAGACGGCCTGTTGACCAGATCTTTTGGTATTTTCAAGGGGGATGGGCATTCCGAGGCAAAAATATTATTCACAGGAGAGGCCGCGGCTATTGTGAGAGAACAGAGATGGCACGCAAGCCAGAAAATCGAAAACACAGAGGAGGGGGTGATACTTACCCTGCCGTTCAGCGACTTTACCGAGTTGAAGATGAAAATTCTTCAGTTCGGCTCCAGAGCCAGGGTCCTAGCGCCTTCAGGCCTAAGAGATGCCGTGGCCGAAGAAATCCGAAAGATGTATTTAATAGCTAATACCCCATGTGCTATGGAATGAATACAGTTGATGAGCTGAAAAGATCGGTGTCAAAGGCCGGCTGCCGGTAGAAGGTAACGCCGTCGGATAGCCAGGCCCGGGCGGTTTCATCATCACCGCTGGCCCAAAGGATATCCGCCCTGCCATTGCCATCGAAATCACCTGATGCGATGTGTAGACCGGATTAAGGAGTCCGTGGATCTCCAGACCCGTCTCAGGGACGAAATAGGCCCCGTGGGAGGCATATACCTGTACCCTTCCGCTCCACGCCTCGTACCACAAGATATCGTCCAGACCGTCACCGTTGTAGTCTCCAACCGCGTAGGCATCAGGAGGGCCAAAGCCCTCGAAGGCCATGCGATTCCAGCGATAAAAGACCGCGCTTTCAGACAGGTAAAAGTCTGAACGGTGGTCGAGAACCGAATACCACATGAGATCGTCACCACCCTTGCCGTCGAAATTGCCAACCGTAAGGGCATCAGGGTGCGAAAGGCCCAGCCTTTCTGGTGCCCCACCCAGAAAGTGCCCGTCGGAAACAAAAAAGGAGGCGTTTCCGTTCCAGTTCTCGTACCATAAGAGATCATCACAACCGTTGTCGTCGAAATCGCCTACGGCATAGGCATCAGGTCGACCCAGACTACCAATGAGGAGCGTTGGACTTCTCGTGAAGGAAACACCGTCACTCACGTAAACAACTGCTGTATTGTTTCCTGCCCTGTGCCACAGGACATCAAAATATCCATTTCCATCAAAGTCACCCACCGCATAGACATCGGGGGCATCCATGTCTGTAAGCCTTAAGGTTGGGCTCTGTATGAAGGTCCCCTCTCTAGAGAGAAAGATATCCACCTCGCGGGTTTGGGAATCGTACCTGAGAAGATCCGCCTTCCCGTCCCGGTCGAAGTCGCCAGTGGCTACCGCAAAGGGTAAGGCCGCCATTCCGCCTCCTTGTATGGGAACTGTACCGGAATCTCTCAAGGTTTTGAATTTCCCTGCCGCAACCATAAAGACCAGGTCACCTGCGGCGGACAAACCCGCAGTCTGATTTTGAGCGTAATACTGATCAAATTGCGCTGGATGAGGCGGATCTGAGATATCAAATTTCAAAAGGTTCTGTTCTGCGGCCACATAAAGAATTCCGTCCTGGACCGCCACCCCAACAACATCTTTCGAAAGAACCAGCGCACCAACCTCCCGCATGCCAAATGGACTGTTAACATTGACGATACGCAGCCCGGCCCCGCCTGCCGCAACGAAGGCATAACCGTCTTCCACGGCCACCGCCTCTGCCGACCAGCCGGTTGAGGCAAGGCTTCCGACTATTGCCGGCACCGAAGGCGAGGACACATCCACATCAAGAAGTCCTCGCTGCCCCATGGCAACGTAGACCCTACCCCCGTCCACGGCGATCCCTTTGGCCTGGTTGTCCATTGCCAACGAGGCAACCTCCACCGAGACCAACTGGTCAGAAAGATCGAGGACCGTGAACATGGATGACGAATCCGTGGAAGAATTCCGAACTGCGTAAAGAAGCGGGGGAGAAAATACAAAACAATCTCCCTGCCGCAGGCCGTAATCTTGAGGCCCGGTCACTACCGGGGCCGTAACATCAGAAAAATCCGCGAACCTTACCCCTTTATCCGACGCAATAAGGACGTTAGTGACATTGGCAGCCGATACGCCCCAAAAGGTTTCAGGACTGATCGACCAAACCGGCGAGGCAAAATCCAACTGGTTGATATTAACTGACCATAGGCCCTCGGAATCTGCCACATAGAGATACGGGGCCTTGATGGCGATACTGTAGACATTCCTCTCACTATAATAGGAGGAAATCGCTTGCGGATTCTGTGGATCCGAAAAGCTGTAAATGGAAAAGACGCTGCCCCAACACCCAACACGGGGGCTACAAGATGCCTTCACCCCAGCAGCAAAACCACCATCAGCGACTGTATAATATCCATTGACAAGGCCCATGATCGCAGGCCGCAAAGGATCAGAAATGTCACAGGCAACCAAGAAATCAGTGGGAGCAACCGCAGGATGGCCATAGCTTATATAAATGCGCAACAGGGCAAATTGATCCTGCACCATGACCACAGAAGGTACTGCCCAGCCGGAATATTCAGTAGGAACACCTCCAAGGCTTTCGGCAATGGGAGCGGCATCCAGGCTACCGACCTCGGAAATGACCGGGGAATTCGACACATCGAGAATCAAGATCTTGCCTACTTGAGACACGTAGAGATACCCCCCAACAGAATCCACACTTCCAATCGAACCACTGACGTTCCACACGCCAACTTCCCGGAGATTTTGGGGATCACTGACATCAATTACCGCAAGGCCAACCTTATGCCAGGAAAGGTAGGCGTAGTCGCCCAAGACTGCGAAATCCAAGATATTCGGCACATTGGTGTAATTCCCCATGATTTCAGGATCAGCGGGATTGGAAAGGTCCACAATCCAGAATCTCTGGTTCGCGTCGGTCAAATAGGCCCGATTCTCCACGACCTCAATCTGACTGATGTTGGATGGAAGCATTACGGAACCGATCCGAACCGGGCTCTGGGGCCTTCTCACATCAAACACGGCCAACTCGCTGCCCAGGCCAGCATAAAGATAGTCGCCCTGAACAAGAATGACGTTGGCCATTCCGCCGAAATGCCCCATCAGCTGGAAACCGGAGGCATGGACGGCTGACGGCGGCAGAAGAAAAGGGAAATTCAAGCCCCAGAGGGACAAAAAAAGGAAAAACATGGGTTTCAGCCCTATGTAAAGGATACGGGGCATATTGCAAGAACTAAAATGGGAAGTTTTCCGTTCAGGAATCATGACATGCCACCTTTTCAGCTGTACGAAGTTGAAACCACAAAAGTGGCAAACCGTACGGTTACAGAAAAGACACAAATCCCCTTGGACAGGAGATTTAAGGACTAGACTAGACCAAAAAACAAGGCGGGAATGGAAGTCAATAATTAAGATTTGGCCAATAAGATAATTGGATTTTTTCATTTAATTTTTAGAATTTCAAATAAATAACAAAA
>CAZUIH010000067.1:0-8268 GCA_964620365.1 uncultured Desulfobacterales bacterium
TCCCTGGGGTATCCCTCAATAAAAAAGGGGCTAGCCACTTTTGCTAACCCCTTGATTTTACTGGCGCGCCCGGAGAGATTCGAACTCCCGACCTACGGATTCGTAGTCCGGCGCTCTATCCAGCTGAGCTACGGGCGCTCTAAATGTGGGCTCTATATACTGGATATGTCCTCTTGATGCAAGCCCGATAAATTAGATTTTTTATCTCATCCCGATCGCAGGAATTCCTTGGCGGAAGGACAGAGCTTTTGAACCACGCATCTTCCACACTGTGGCTTCCTGGCCTTGCATACATTTCTCCCGTGTTCAATCAGCAGATAGGTCACCTGTCCCCATTTTTCTCTGTCCACGATCTCCATGAGGTCTTTCTCTATTTTTACCGGGTCATCATGTTTCGTCATTCCAAGCCGTTTGGAAAGTCTTTTTACATGGGTATCGACAGCGATCCCCTCGATGACCCCGTAGGCATTGTAGAGGACCACGTTGGCCGTCTTTCTCGCCACTCCCGGCAGCTTGAGCATGTCCTCCATGGTGTTGGGCACCTTGCCGTTGAACTTCTCGATTATCATACGCGCGGCTGCTTTTATGTTTTTGGCCTTGTTGCGGAAAAAACCCGTGGACCGAATTAGTTCCTCGATCTTTTCCACCAGGGCCTCGGCCATGTGGTAAGCATCCGGTATTTCACTGAAAAGTGCTGGCGTCACCTTATTGACCCGTACATCGGTACACTGGGCTGACAGAATAACCGCGACCAGCAACTGAAACGGGTCGTCATAGTGCAATGCTATATGGGCATCGGGATATTCGGCCTCCAAAATCTCTAACACCTCGGCCATCCGGTCCTTCTCTTTCTTATCCATCTCTTTCTTATCCATGACCTTGTGCCTCACATCACGCGCGGAGTTTCCTTAACAGGTACCAGCCAGCAGCAAGCAAGAGCGAGTGTACTGCCATTGGAGCCAATACCGGGGGAAGATAACCGGTCTTTCCAAGGGTCAGCGCAAAGCCCCATACAAGCCACGCGGCAAGTCCAAAGGCAAGCCCGATGGACATCCCCAGCCCGATGGACCCCCTGGAGGAAAACAGGGTAAACGGCAGGGCCACGAACAGAAGAGTGAAGGCCAAAAAGGGATAAAATATGTAGCCCCACAAGATGGTTTCCCTCTGGTGGACGTCATAACCAGATTTTTTAAGTCTGTGCACACTCTTCCACAACTGGATAAGGCCCTGCTCGTCAGGCGGCGTCTCAACGGCCACAAAATCCTCAGGTCTCTCATCCAGTTTCACGGAAAGGGTGTCAAACAACATGACCTCAGGTTTGGTTTCATTGGCCCCCCTAACCTTCTTCATACCTTTACGAAACACCCACTTACCCTTTTCAAAGACCGCTTCCCTTGCCGCAATGAGAGAACGGAAGTGAAAGTCGCGATCAAAGGAGAACCATTGGACATTATGGAGTTTTTTGGCATCCGGGCTTGCAAGCTCGGTCGTCCAAATGGCGGAATCGCCATGGTAAAAAAGCATGTTTCCTTCAAGCACTCCCTTTTTGGGACTTCCCTTTACCTCCTTTTGCCAAATCTCCTGGGCCATTTCAGAGGTCTTGGGGATTATCCACGCCTGGGCCATGAGGACAACGACAGAAAGAAACAGCGCCGATATCCAAAAGGGACCAAAAATCCTAAGCGGGCCAACCCCCACGGACCTCAAGGCCGTAAGCTCCAAATTTTTTGAAAGCAGCATTATTGACATAAGGGCAGCAAGGAGTACCGACATGGGCATAAGCTCATAGATTATTTTCGGAGAAATGAACAAGAAGTAGCCCAATATGGAACCGCCACCTGCCCCTGCCTCAATAAAGTCGTCCAGCCGCTCAAAGAGCTCGATGACAAGATAAATCCCCAAAAGTCCCGGGACAGTCAGGGCGAGCATCTTAAAAAAAATGCGCGTCAGATATTTCCTAAGCACATTCATCCGAACTTTTAACCCCTTAAAGGACCTCTTTGTTTCAAAATATGGATCATAAATCCAGCCAGGACGGCAAAAATAACGTTGGGCAGCCAGAGTGCCAGCGCCGGGGGCAGGGTTCCCGCCTCGGCAAGATTGGACAAGAATGCCACCAGCATGTAGTAAGAAAGGAAAGCGGCCAGCCCCAAGGCTATGCCTCCAGAAGGCCCGGTCCTTCCAAGGAATATACCCAGGGGAGCGGCCAGGATTCCTAGAATAAATGTACCAACAGGAAGCGCCAACCGCTTGTGGAATTCAGTACTGTATCTCAGCCGCTTTTTCCGTGACGTACCCGGATCGTTTACCACCGCGCTGAGCCCCTTGAGTCCCATCTCCCCACGGCCGGGCTCAAGCTCTTCTCCGGAAAGTTTCAGTTTTATGGTATAACTTCCGAAATCGAGGGTATCCGTCTTTTTGAAATCACCGCCTATACGATTCAAGGTACCGTTTTCCAGCCGAAGCACTACTTCTGAGCCAGAGGTACCTGCCAGAAGCCTTCCCTTTTCTGCAAGGATCTGGCTTGCCACCTGCACCCGCCTGGCATCTCTTATGTAAACCCCCTTGAATCTCTTGCCATCTTCATCACTTTCATGGACATAGATGGTGAGCCCCTTGATAGGGCTGAAGAACACGGCCTGGGGCAATCCCCTGGAAAGACTCTTCTCGGTGATATCGAGAAGGAATTTTTTTGAGGCAAATTTCGCGTGCGGCTGAATGTACACGGTTATCACGACTGCGGCCAGCCACGCGACCGCAGAAAAGACCACGACAGGTCTTAAGAGTTTGATGGGATCGACCCCGGTGGAAAAAAGGGCGATCATCTCGCTGTCCTTTGAAAGACGCAGAAAAGCAAGCATAACGCCCAGGAGGGTCGCCATGGACAGCGCAAAAAGAATCAGAGTGGGCAAAAGCAGAATTATGAGTTTTCCAAGCTCAAAAAGGGTAACACCTGCACTAAAAAGGGGTTCCAGGACCGGCAGGAGCCTTCCAAGGAGCAAAAGGCCACACAATGCCGCCAGGGAAAGTAGAAAAGGATGTACTATTTCTTGAAAAACAAGCCTGAATAGTAATGACATTTCTTTAAAGAATGAGAGTCATAAGGTCGATACCAAAAAAAGGGTAATTGAAAAAAAATCTAGCCTCAAGGCTATGATCTCGTACCATTAATGACTGTTGCGTGCAACAGCCAAGGGCAATGTCTTTTCCTGGTGTAAACATTCTAAGGTCTTTGGAGGAGGCGGAGAAATATCATGGATTGGTTCAGAAATCTAGGGTTGGGCAAAAAAATTCTGGCTGCGGTACTAGTGATGATCTCTCTTGTGGCCGTCGTGATAATAGCTTTCGGCAGCTACAGGCAGTACCGGGAAGTAAAGCAAAACGCAATCCATGAGGCCCGAGCCATTGTGCTCCAGGCAGAGGCTGTCAGAAACATGATAGCAAATCTCAACCAGCAAGGCGCCTTCAAAACCTATGTGGAAACCATAAAAAAAGAGTTGAAGAGCTCGGATCCCATGGTGAAAAAGGAGGCCATACAAAAATTCCTTATCACCGTCCCGGTCGTGAGCGCCATGCACATTCTCCAGCAGAACGCGGAGCAAGGCGGCTATTTTCTCAGGGTGCCGAAATTGAGGCCCAGAAATCCGCAAAACGAGCCGGACCCGGTTGAAAGAGAGGCCCTTGAAAAAATGATATCCGGCAACCTGAGGGAATTGGTGGTCGAAAGCAAGTTCAAAGACATGAAGACCGGGAAAGAGCACCCTGCCCTTAGATATTTCAGGCCGGTCGTGCTGTCCAAAGACTGCGAGATGTGTCATGGAGACCCCTCGCTTTCAAAAAAATACTGGGATAACGATGAAGGGCTCGATCCAACCGGAGCCAGGATGGAAGGCTGGAAGGCAGGTGAGATCCACGGTGCCTTTGAGCTGATCTATTTCATGGACAAGCCGATTGAAAAAATGTGGCGCAATCAGATGATCATAGGCGGAGTCGTTGTTGTGGGAATGGTATTTATGTTCCTGATAGTTTCCTGGGTAAGCCGTATGGTACTCACGAAGCCCCTCAATGAAATGATCAGCTATGCCGACGGTATGGCCCGTGGAGACATGTCCCGGGAGATCAAAATCCAGACAAAAGATGAGATGGGGCTTCTTGCCAGGGCCTTTAACGATATGCGACAGGGACTTTCCCGGTTGATTGGCGGGACCAAGACCGCATCCGACGAGGTCGCCGGATCTGCCGACCATCTGCTCAAAGTCAGTAGACAGATGTCCGAGCAGAGCGAAAAGGCCTCTGAACAGGCCCGTTATGCCGCGTCAGTGAGCTTGGCTGCCAGCGAGGACATCAACTCCATTGCATCTGCCGTGGATGATTTTTCAATAGCATCCCAGGAGATCGCCAGCAATGTGGCCCAGGCTGCATCCATAAGCAATACGGCAAAGTCCAAGATGGACGAGTCGGGTGAGTTCGTATTGAAACTGGGTGAACATTCCCAGGAAATCGGCAAGGCAATCAAGCTCATAGTCGACATAGCGGAACAGACCAATCTCCTCGCTCTTAACGCGACCATAGAGGCTGCAAGGGCCGGAGAAGCAGGCAAAGGCTTTGCCGTGGTGGCCAACGAGGTCAAGGAGCTCGCCAAGCAGACAGCCCAGGCGGCAGAAGAGATCACTGCAATGATACAAACCATACAGGAAGGCAGTTCCAAGGCAGTTGATGCCATCGAGGAGGTAAGATCCATTATCGACCAGCTCAATGATATCGACAACACCATTGCCTCCGCGGTCGAAGAGCAGACAGCCACGGTCAGCGAGATCACCACGAACATCAACAGCGCGGCCCAGGGCACCAAGGAGGTGTCCGAAATAGTGAACAAGGTCGCCAGTGTCTCGGAGGAGACCTCTGAGAGTGCCTCCATTACCAAGGAACAGGCTGAAAAACTAGCACAAATGGCAAAAAGACTGCAGGAGATTGTGAATTCATTCAAGGTATAAACTAAGATGTAACCCCGGATTATCGGCCTGCCCGGCGATCTCATAATCCGGGGCCGGGCATTGACCGTACTCAGGGGCCGAAAATATCAAGGCCCTGCCGATGGATGTATGTTCGCGTTAAATTAGGCGGCTGTGGCATATTTGATCACAGCCGCTTTTTTTATGGCCTGAACCAATAGACATAACCGGAAAGATAGGATAAAGACTGATTGGGATGCAGCCTGTATACTTGATGCAGGGAAGACCCATGAAATATTATTCTGTGATATTCAGCAGACTGGACGGAATATCACTTGCGTTGTCGCAGGTGATTTTGCAGGGTCAGTTAAATTTTTAAAAAATCTCGGAGGAACGGATGCCGCACCGCATAGAAGTTTCTTTAAAGCCTGAACTCAAGGATGCCAAAGGACTCAAGGTTACCAGAAGCTGTAACGAAGACCTGGGACTGCCTGTCGATTCCGTGCGTACAGTAAAGGTATATCTGATCGATGTGCCTTTGACAGAGGAACAGCTCGAAAAGGCAGCAAGGGGACCTTTTTCTGACCCGGTGATTCAGCATGTAGCAATAGATTCACCATTGGCCCTGGAAATGGAATTTTCCTGGGACTGGCTCATAGAGGTCGGCTTCAGGCCAGGAGTTACTGACAACGAAGGTCGAACAGCAAGGGAGGCACTTGAACTCCTTCTAAATCGCAGGCTGGATGCTGGAGAAGGTGTCTATACTGCCACCCAGTACTGCATCAGCGGAAAACTATCCAGGGAACAGGCAGAAGAGATTGCGACCGGCCTTCTTGCAAATGATCTCATAGAAAGGACCAGGGTTGTTTCAAGGGATGGGCTTAAAGAGTGCTGGTCCGCCCAGGACAATCCCTTCTATTCTGTGCCAAGGGTGGTTGGAGAGGCTGAGATAAAGGTGGAGGAGATCGACCTTTCCGGACTTTCGGACGAGGAACTCCTCGAGCTTTCCCGGCAGAGGGTCCTGGCCCTCAACCTGAAAGAGATGAAGAAGATCAAGGAGCATCTTGAAGACCCCAAGGTGCAGGAGGAAAGGGCCAGGATGGGGCTTTCCTCCAAGATCACAGATGTTGAGCTTGAGGCCCTTGCCCAGACCTGGTCGGAACATTGCAAGCACAAGATTTTCAACGCCAAGATCAGCTACAAGGATGAAAACGGCGATGAAAGCGTCATAGAAAGCCTGTTCGACACCTACATAAGGAAGGGCACCAAGGAAATCAGGGAAAGAATGGGCAAGGATGACTGGTGTCTTTCAGTCTTCAAAGACAACGCCGGGGTAGTCAGCTTCAACGAAAATACCAACGTCGCGTTCAAGGTTGAAACCCACAACAGCCCTTCCGCCCTCGATCCGTATGGCGGCGCCCTCACCGGAATTGTCGGGGTCAACAGGGATCCCTTCGGCACCGGGCTTGGGGCAAGGCTCCTTTTCAACACCGACGTCTTCTGCTTTGGCCCCCCGGACTACAAGGGCGAGCTTCCCAAGGGGCTACTTCATCCAAAACGCATCTTTGAGGGCGTAAGGGAAGGTGTGGAGCATGGCGGCAACCAGAGCGGCATCCCCACGGTTAACGGCTCCATTCTCTTTGATGAGCGCTACCTGGGAAAACCCCTGGTCTTTTGCGGGACAGGCGGAGTGATGCCCAAAGAGGTATGTGACAGGCCAAGTCACGAAAAAAAGGCCCAACCAGGAGACGCCATAGTAATGTGCGGCGGACGCATAGGAAAGGACGGGATCCACGGCGCCACCTTTTCCTCAGAAGAGCTCCACGAGGGCTCACCTGCCACCGCTGTCCAGATCGGCGATCCGATTACCCAGAAAAAGATGACGGATTTTCTCCTGAGAGCCAGGGACCTATGCCTCTACAATTCCATAACGGACAACGGTGCCGGTGGCCTTTCCTCATCTGTTGGAGAGATGGCGGAGGAGGCTGGAGGCATGGAGCTTCATCTAGACCGTGCCCCTCTCAAATATCCCGGACTCCAGCCATGGGAGATATTCCTTTCAGAGGCCCAGGAAAGGATGACCGTCGCTGTACCCAGGGACAAGCTGGATGAATTCATGGCCCTTGCAGAGAAGATGGGTGTTGAGGCAACTGACCTGGGTTCGTTCACTGACTCAGGAAAATTCCACTGTCTTTATAATGGAAAGACCGTTGCGTATCTTGACCTGGACTTTGTCCATAATGGCGTGCCACAACTGGAGCTGAGGGCCGAATGGGTGCCTCCGACCCATGAAGAGCCAAAGGTGGAGGAGCCGTCAGACCTCGGCAAGACGCTTAAAAGCATCCTTGCCAGGTACAATGTCTGCAGCAAGGAATATGTCGTAAGGCAGTACGACCACGAGGTACAGGGCGGCAGCGTGGTAAAACCGCTCACCGGCGCCCATGACGATGGCCCGAGCGATGCCGCTGTCATAAGGCCTGACCTCGAATCCATGGAGGGCCTCATCGTGGCCCACGGCATATGCCCAAGATACAGCGACATCGACACGTACCACATGGTATGCTGCGCCGTGGACGAAGCGGTCAGAAACGCCATAGCCGTCGGAGGCAGCCTCGATTTCATGGCAGGGTTGGACAATTTCTGCTGGTGTGACCCGGTTCAATCGGAAAAGACACCTGACGGCCACTATAAACTTGCCCAGCTTGTCCGGGCCAACCAGGGACTCTACGACATCTGCACGGCCTACGGCGTACCCTGTATTTCCGGCAAGGACAGCATGAAGAACGACGCCACCATAGGCGGTGTCAAGATTTCCATACCGCCAACCCTCCTCTTTTCCGTGATCAGCAGGATCGAGGACATAAGACAGGCCGTCACCATGGACGCAAAGAGGGTCGGGGACCTGGTCTACGTACTGGGCACCACCTATCCCGAGCTTGGGGCATCTGAATATTACGCAATGCTCGGGTACGTGGGGAACAGCATACCAAAGGTCAGGATCGACGAAGCAGCGGCACGTTACAGGGCCCTTTCCCAGGCCATAAGAAAGGGACTTGTAGCCTCATGCCATGACTGTTCCGACGGAGGCCTGGCTGTCGCCCTGGCGGAGACCGCCTTCAGCGGGGATCTTGGCATGGTAATCGATCTCGAGGCCGTGGCAGCTGAAGGAATCACCAGAAAGGATCATCTGCTTTTCAGTGAGAGCCAGAGCCGTTTCGTCGTGACCATAAGACCGGAAAACCAAAAACCCTTTGAGGAAATCATGGGAGACACGGGATGGTCCCTGGTGGGAAGGGTCACCCAGACAAAGCGTTTC
>CAZUIH010000067.1:8368-12827 GCA_964620365.1 uncultured Desulfobacterales bacterium
TCCCCGTAACAGGGACAAGTCCATCTACAGGGGATTAAAACGAAGCGCCATCAACTGGCAAAGGCTGAAATCCTTTACCAGCAAGGAAAACATGGATATATCATCCATACGAGAGGAGATAGCCGACAGACTGAAGGAATTCCTTCACAGGGAGATGGATGATGTTAAAAGCGGCGCAAGGAAATCTTGTATCAACTGTACGACTGAGGAAGTAATTGAATATGTCACTGACCTGGGACTTGACAAAGGGGATCTGCCAAAAGGCTTTGAAACACTTTGTCCTGCACCATCAGAATCGTCCTGTAAGTAATCCTGGAAGATGAATCCACTCCCCAATTCAGGTATTGAAGAACCGGGCCTGGGACAAACAGGCTCGGCTATGCCAAGCCAGAACGAAAAGATAGTCGGGTTCATCACAGCCGCCATGGGCGGGGCCATACTATTCTTTGGCCTCAAGCTGTTTCTGCCCTTTTTTGAACCTATCGCGTGGGCAATAATCCTGGCCCTTTTTTTCTACCCGGTTTACCGCGGGCTGAGGAAAGTGCTCCGGGGCTCCCACGGGCTGGCGTCCCTGGGCATGTGCATCCTGATAATAGCCTTTATCATCATGCCGGTATTTGCCCTTCTTGGGAGCCTGACCTCAGAGGTACTGAGGGTCTATGGACAGGTTCAGGAACATATCCACAAGGGGGACTTTTCGATAGTCCCGGACAAAGACAAGCATCCCCTTCTCTACAAGGCCACCACCAAGGCGCTTGAGACATTCAAAACCCATGAATCCGGGGTCAAGGACAGTCTATCCGATATCTCGAAGAGGATGGGAGAATTCTTCCTCAAGCAGGGAACGGTAGTTTTCAAAAATGTGGCAAACATACTATTTAAGGCGGCCCTTATGATCGTCACCCTGTATTATCTTTTCCGGGACGGGGAGCGGATGCTGCAGTCATTTACCGATCTCCTGCCTCTGCCCAAGAAAGAAGTGGAGAACTTTGCGTCCATTACCTCAGACGTGCTTTCCGCCACACTGTACGGGAATCTCATGACCGCCTTCATACAGGCCGCCCTTGGGGTATTAATCCTGTGGTTCCTCGATTTTTCTGCCCCGATTCTCTGGGGGCTCGTCATGGGCCTATCCGCGTTTATACCAATGGTGGGCACGGCCCTTGTATGGCTGCCCGCTACCATTTATCTTTTCGTGGCAGGGTTCTATCTGAAGGGGGCGATCCTGCTCACGTTCAGCGTACTGGTCATCAGCCAGATCGACTATTTTTTAAGGCCCTACCTCATCAGCGGTAAGACCCAGCTCCACAGCCTCTTTCTATTTTTCAGCATCCTGGGCGGAATCAACGTGCTGGGCATCATAGGGCTTATCCTTGGCCCGATAATTATCGCCCTGTGCATGGCAATACTCGAGCTTTACAAATATCATTATCTTGGAAGGACACCCCAGGAATAGTTTGGGTAAAATGAATGACATGGGAACCGGGATATAAGGCACTGCTTCAAAACGGAGAGCTGGAAAAGCGGGTGGATGCCGCCTGGAAACGGCTTGAAGAGTGCGATCTGTGCCCCCATCGATGCAAGGTAAACCGGCTCGAAGACGAAAAGGGATTCTGCGGAATAGGAAAAGAGGCAAGGATAGCGAGCTACGGGCCGCATTTCGGTGAAGAAGCCCCCCTCGTGGGAAAAGGCGGATCAGGAACTGTTTTTTTTGCTGGATGCAACTTAAGATGTGTCTATTGCCAAAACTATGAAATAAGCCATTCAGACAAGGGGATTCCTGCCAGTGCCGAGTTTTTGGCCTTTTGTTTTCTCGCGTTGCAGGAGGAAGGCTGCCACAATATAAATCTGGTCACCCCCTCACACGTCGTGCCCTTTTTTTTGAAAGGCCTTCTTCTTGCCGCGAGAGAAGGGTTAAGCCTGCCGATTGTCTATAACACCAGCGGCTATGACAGCCTTTCCACCCTCTCTCTCCTTGACGGAATCATTGACATCTACATGCCAGATTTCAAATATTGGGATGAGGAGATTGCAAGACGCCTCTCAAATATAAAAAATTACCCTGAGGTTGCAAGAAAGGCTGTGAAGGAAATGCATCGTCAGACAGGCGACCTTTCGATAAGTGAAGACGGGATTGCCAAAAGGGGATTGCTCATACGTCACCTGGTGTTGCCCGGAGGGTTGAGTGGGACAAAGGATGTGATGGAATTCATAGCCAACGAGATTTCGCCAAATACCTATGTGAACATCATGAATCAGTATCACCCATGTGGAACGGCCTGGGAGTTTTCGGAACTTGCCCGGAAGACAACTCCAGAGGAATACAAAAGGGCCCTTTTAGATGCTGAAAATGCCGGCCTTACCAGGATCGACCGTTCGTGTTAGCTCGATCATGCGCCTGGAACGCCGACAACACGATTTTTTTTGTACGATTTGATACGGTATCCAACAGTGGTCATTGGTGATTGGGCGGGGAACTGCCTGATCCCTTGACCTTTTTTATAAGACTTAACAAAATATAGACCCGGATTAAGTTCCTGCCGAGTTTACCAACGTTGTAAGGCGGCAGACGCTTAGGCCCACTGATTGTGCTTCAAGTATCTGGCAACGCTGCAGATGGAGTGAAATCGGCAGCTGCGTGATCCGGGATAGTGATTCGTGCAGGCCCTTGCCCCGGGGGATTCATTCCATACCATATACCCCCGAGAACTTCTCTGGATTCAGTCGTCTTTTAAAGATTCCTGTTGCAGATGGGCAAAGGTCCATTTTAAATCCCACGGCATCGGCTGGATTAGGGTAGAATAATAAATAAGGCTGACAAGATCGGAATCGACTCCGGAGAGGACACCATGCCAAAGGCTGAAGCTGCCGATCTTGCCTCGAGTTGACATTGATTACATGCGTGGAAAGGATGGAAGATGGCTGGTGATCGAAAGAAAAGTTGGCGAGAAATTGACAGGATGAAAGACAGGGGCGGACGCTCCGCTGGTAAACGGAATGAGCAAAAGAGCAGGCTGGAAAAGGCCCTTGAAGATCCAAGGCTCAAGGAAAAATACCTCAAGGAAGCGGAAAAACTCTTTATGGGCGCAAAGGGAAGGCCCGAGCATGAAAAGGATCTGAGAACGGTACACGAAAGCTATGGAACGGATAAGTTCAGGGATGCTGTCCTCAAGTATGTGGAAAAATACGGGATGCCCGACGACTGGAGCACCCTCCTGCTTCTACTGGATCTCAAGGAGGAGGCCGATATCGTGTGCCAGGCCATGGAAATTCTGGTCAAAATGGCAGGGGAAAAAAGTCCCGTGGAAAGAAAAGGGCTTAAAAGCAAGCTCAAGGTACTCAGCATGACATCTGATGATCCTGAAATCCAGGAAACCGCCGAAGCGGAACTTGCTTCCATTTAGCGCGCATGACGCCCATGTCAGGAGAAAGATGGACAGACCTTCTGGATGACTTTCTGGCCTACCTGGACATAGAGAGAGGGCTGTCCCGGCAAACCCTAAACAGCTACAGTACCGATATCTTGGACTTCATTGATTTTGTAGAGGAAAAGGGCATCCTTCTACCAGAAGAGGTCAGTTCCCAGGACGTCCTGGCCTGGCTGAAGAGAGAGAGGGAAAGGGGGCTCGCCGCCTCTTCTGTAACCAGGCGTCTTTCCGCCCTGAGGGGTTTTTTCAGGTTTCTGACAGATCACTACGGCCTTTCGGCATCCCCCCTAACTGTCATATCAAATCCCAGGACAGGCCTTCACCTTCCCCATTTCCTTTCGGAAAAAGAGGTGGAGGAACTGCTCGAACAGCCCGATGTTTCAAAGCCTTCCGGACTGAGGGACAGGGCACTTTTGGAGCTTACATACGCCTGCGGATTAAGGGCATCGGAGGCGGTAAACCTGAAGCTGGAGCAGGTGGACAAAAAGATGGGTTTCTTGCGTATATTCGGCAAGGGGCACAAGGAACGGATCATACCCGTTGGCCAGATAGCACTTGACTGGCTAGACCAGTATCTTTCAAGGGGAAGGCCAAGGCTCCTGGGTAAAAGGGCAAGCTTTTACGTGTTTGTGGGAAGGGGCGGCAATCCCATCTCGAGACAACGCTTCTGGCAGCTTTTAAAGCAATATGGAGCCATGGCCGGTATCGGGTCAAAGATCTCGCCCCACTCCCTGCGTCATTCCTTTGCTACGCATCTCCTTGAAGGCGGGGCAGACTTAAGGGCCGTGCAAATGCTCCTGGGCCACAGCAACATTACCACTACCCAGATTTATACCCATCTGAGCCTGCACCATCTCAGGACCATTCACAAGAAATATCATCCACGGGGTTGAATAATTTGGTATGATAGAAACTTGTCATAATTCAATCCAAATGTTTTTGTGCATATTGGTCGAAGCCTGTTTTTTTAAAAATTTGATATCAGATAATTGAGTCACCTAAAGCCCTTTTGCGTCCATGCGTACCTTGCG
>CAZUIH010000068.1:0-12826 GCA_964620365.1 uncultured Desulfobacterales bacterium
CTGGTATATTGGCTGATGATCTTTGTTAGGGCCCGTTTGTCCACAGAAAGATTTTTTTTCGTTAGGCCGTGGGCTTCGAGCTGTCTGGGTAGCAGATACCTTCTGGATATCTCCAGTTTTTCTTCCAGTGTGTAGCCGGACAGTTCGAGCACTTCCATCCTGTCCAGCAATGGGCTGGGTATGGTGTCCAGCATATTGGCGGTCGCTATGAAGATTACCTGTGAAAGATCAAATTCAACCCCCAGGTAGTGATCGCTAAAAGTGCTGTTTTGTTCCGGGTCAAGCACTTCAAGGAGGGCGGAGGCAGGGTCACCCCTAAAATCGGTGCCTATCTTGTCTATTTCGTCCAACATGAAGACAGGATTTTTGACTCCAACCTTTTTGAGACCCTGGATGATCCGGCCGGGCATGGCTCCCACATAGGTGCGCCTGTGTCCCCTGATTTCAGCCTCATCCCTAACCCCGCCAAGGGATATTCGTAGAAATTTTCTGCCTATGGCCCTGGCAATCGATCTTCCAAGGGAGGTCTTCCCGGTGCCAGGTGGCCCAGCAAGGCAGAGGATTGGTCCCTTGACGTCAGGTTTGAGCTTTCGTACAGCCAGGTACTCAAGGATTCTTTCCTTTACCTTCTCGAGATCAAAGTGATCCTTGTTCAAAATGCGTTCCGCCCTGTCCAGATCCAGATGATCTTCTGTGGTTTCGTTCCATGGAAGCTCAATGATCCAGTCCAGATAAGTGCGTGATACGGTATATTCGGAGGACGAAGGGTGCATCTTGGAAAGCCGGTCGAGTTCCTTTTCCGCTTCTTCCCTGGCATGTTCAGGGAGCTTTTTCGCCTCTATTTTTTCTCTGAGTTCCTCGATTTCACTGGGGCGTTCATCTGTCTCCCCAAGCTCCTTCTTTATGGCCTTGAGCTGTTCCCGCAGATAGAATTCCCGCTGGGTCTTGTCCATCTGGTCTCTGACCTCGGACTGTATCTTGTGTCCAAGTTCCAGGATCTCCAACTGGTTATTGAGTATTTTTAAGGCGCTCTCAAGTCTTTTTTTGATGTCCAGGGCCTCCAAGACAGACTGTTTTTCCCTTGGAGAGATATTGAGGTGGCTTACTACGATGTCCGCCAGGGTACCCGGATTATCTATATTGAGAATAATGCCTCCGAGTTCATTGGGAAGGTTGGGGGACAGTTCCAGTACCTTGGAAAATACCTGCCTGACATTTACCATCAATGCCTGGACTTCAAGGTCATGGCTTATTATGTCGTCTACAGGTTCGACCCGAGCGGTTAGATAGGGTTCTTGGCCAGTAAGCTCTAGTATTTTTACCCTGGTGACCCCCTGGACAATGAGTTTGGCATGGCCTTCTTCGTTCTTGGCCATTCTTAAAATCAGGGCGATAGTGCCTATTTTTTGAAGACTTACACCCTCCTTGTCGTCTTCCTCCGCCAGGACCACGGCTATAGTCCGGTCCCTGGCCAGTGCGTCGTCAACCAGCCTTACGAGGTGAGGTGGTTCAACGATCCAAGGAACCACCATGTGAGGAAACAATACCATCTCCCTGCTGGGAAGTACCGGAAGTTCTCTTACGGTCTTTATCTCTATTTCCTCTTTATTTTTCGAAACATCGTTTTTTATGGAACCCCTCTGTCAATAAAAGGTTTATTGGCTAATGTCGGTTTTTCAAGCAGTATGAGTCTGCTATGCCTAGTCAGTGATATTGATTTTGATTGGTTCACTGCCCTTTTCTTTGGGAAGAGTTATGTAGAGAAGGCCGTTTTCGTATCTTGCGTCTATAGATGAGTAGTCAATAAGGACGGGAAGACGGATAATCCTTTCAAATGGGCCATATTCTATCTCTACCTGGTAATAGCGTCGGTTTCCCTTTTTCAATGGTGAATTCCGTCTTCCAGAAATTCTGAGAAAGTTTCCTTCGACAACTACAGAAAGGGCATCTTTTTCTACTCCAGCAAGATCAACAATCACATGCAGGGCATCCTCCGTCTCGCATACGTCGACAGCTGGTCCCCATCCTGTCCCGGAACCCAAAATGGGAAGGGAGGCATGAAAAAAATCGTCCACCAGTTGTTTAAAGTTGTTTTCAAGGCTACCTAGATCCTGGCCCAACTTTATCTTGATTACAGGCATCGCCGCCCTCCAAAACGAAAGTTTTTACAAAAACGAGAAAAGACCACCACAGAAGAAATTGTAATTATAAAAGTTATAGTTAAGAATAGGTAAAAAGTGGTCGACTTGCAACCTTGATCTTGACTTAGGCCTGCCCTTCAGTTAAACAATGAGACTCTTGATTATTCCTCCTTGCCCTTATTGGAGGAGAAATGAATAAGGGCCGAAAAAAATGACCGAAAGGAGGCTGCACGATGAAGTTGCGCCATTATGAAACCTTCTATCTGCTGCAACCTAACCTCAATGAAGAGGAGAGGAGCAGTATCTCAGAAAAACTCCAGACAATTATCACGGAAAGAAAAGGGCAAGTCGTCTCCGTTGATCCCTGGCCTCTCCAGAAGCTGGCTTACAAGGTCCAGAAACAGACCCAGGGTTATTACGTGCTGATGGAATATGGTGCCACGGCTGATACCATTTCCGAACTAGAAAGAAATTTGAGGCTGGATGAGGCAGTGATGAAATTTATTACTGTCAAGAAAAGTGACTCCTTTGATCCAGAAGCGGCACAGAAGGCGAAAAATGAATCTGAGGCCGCAGCGGCCGGTTCGGAGAGTGAAGCAGACTCTGGCCAGGAGACCACTTCAGAAAGCTAACGACCAGTTAGGAAAGGAGACTCAATAATGGAAAATCAGCAAACCCGCCGTCCTAAATACAGACGTCGTATATATGTGCGTAGAAAGATTTGTCGGTTCTGTGCGGATAAGTCCCTGACGATAGATTATAAGGATTACAGGACGCTGGAACATTTTATTACAGAGCGTGGCAAGATATTGCCACGGCGCATAACTGGTACCTGCGCTAAACACCAAAGGCGTCTTACAACCGCCATTAAGCAGGCAAGGATCATGGCGCTTCTGCCTTTTACGTCAGGGCATTCATTAAGGGGCTAGGTCCCCATCTCCAAAGCAGATTCTTTGGTTTCCTCTAATTTGGGCAGAGGATGTAGGCAGACCTTGAGCAAACAAGAAACAGCAGGCGGCAATGGGGCCTTTTGGGGTAAGATTGCACTTAAATGGTTCATTGCCGCATTTCTTTCCTCTTTTCTTTTTTTTGTGCCAGGTTTAGGGCTTTTGGCCCAGTTTCTCCTTCCAGGCCTTTTGGTTTATCTCTTTTACGGGGTAATCACTACTACGGCTATTATGCCCGTAGTGGCCTCCGTAATGCTGGTGGCCGTGGCTTTTTCCCTTGTTTCCGGCAATATGGATCTCCTGGTATGGCTTTCCCAGTCTGCGGGCCTGACAATGGTGTTGATAATGGGGGTCCGCAAGGAGTTGTCGGGTCCTTCAACACTCGTCATCGGGCTGTCTGTTCAGATAGTCATTTTCTTTCTGGTGCTTTTGTTGCTGTTGGATGCTTCAAATCCCCTTCATGGCTATCAGCTCATTCTTCAGGATTTGGGCAATGACCTTGACCAAAGCCTTGCCCTTTACAAGGAAAGAAGTTCATCCCCGCCTCCTCCTGAGATGGATATCTGGTTTATGGAGTTCAAAGAGTTCACCCTGAGATTTTTCCCAGGAATAATGGGGCTTGTTTTCTCCATGACAGCACTTTCAAATCTTCTTTTTGTAAGGAGGCTCGTTGCAGTAAAAAAGAATGAGGTTATTTTTTCCCCCTCATTTCAGCTATGGAGGTTGCCGGAAAACCTCGTTTGGTTCGCCATAGGCTTTGCTTTCCTCGCCATGTTTGGAGAAGGTGGACTTAAGATCTTTGGAGAAAATCTATTAATGATGGTAGGAGGCCTTTATTTCGTCCAGGGGCTTTCTATTACCAATTTTCATTTTGAACGGTTGAATATACACCCGGTGGCCAGGGGAATTATATACATGTTGATATCCATTCAATGGTATGGTCTATTGGGGGTTGCGCTTCTTGGTCTGTTGAATACCTGGTGGAATTTGAGACCAAAAGACGAGGTAAGAGATATCTAACACGTAATACATCTGTTTTTCAGGAGGTTTCTTTGATATGGAAGTAATACTTAAGGAAAGCATTCCATCCCTTGGAAAAGCTGGTGATATAGTAAAGGTAGCCAATGGTTATGCCCGAAACTATCTTCTTCCCCAGGGCAAGGCAATGATATCTGACAAGAAAAATCGTGCCAACCTTGAAAGACAGCGTCAGTTCATTTTGGCAAGGGCTGCCAAGGAAAAGGAAGAATACGAGGCGCTGGCCTCCCAACTCCAGTCAATCGATATCACCATTCCCATGAGGGTAGGTGAAAATGAAAGACTTTACGGCTCTGTGACTACCATGGATATAGCCAGGGCCATAGAAGAGGCGGGCTACACGGTGGACAGGAAAAAGATTCAACTTGACGAACCCATCAAGAGTCTTGGTGAGTTCGATGTGGATATAAGGCTTAATCCGGATGTGACAGCGACCGTCAAAGTAAAAGTTGTAGCACAACAGTAATCCCAGGTAGTGGCACTAACATCCCGCAGGCAAATATCTCAGGCCCAGGACCTAAGGCTTCCCCCTCAGAGCATCGAGGCAGAGCAGTGTGTCCTGGGCGGTATATTGATCGAAGATGGCGCCCTTCTTAAGGTCATAGAGATATTGACGCCGGATGACTTTTACAGGGAAGTCCATGCAATTATCTACAGGGCGATTATCCAACTGTTTGAAAGAAACGAGCCACAGGACCTTGTTACCGTTCATAACATACTGAAGTCAAGGGGTGAGCTAGAGGCAATAGGAGGGGCGGCCTATCTCGCGGAGCTGGCTGAAACCGTTCCGGTTGCCGCGAACATCGTCCACTATGCCAAGATTGTAAAGAACAAATCCGTTCTGCGCAGGCTGATCCAAAAGGCCTCTGATATTGTTACCATGTGTTATGAAGAGGCGGGCGACGTGGATGAGACGCTGGAGGCCGCCGAGGCTGCAATATTTGAGCTCACCGAGTCAAAGATAAATCAGGCCTTCCAGCCCATAAAAACCGTGCTTAAGCAGAGTATTAAGCGGGTGGAGGAACTCTACGAAAGAAAAGAGCTGATTACCGGGGTCCCCACCGGTTTTACAGAGCTGGATAAGATGACCGCGGGCCTTCAGCCTTCAGACCTAATAATCATAGCGGGCCGTCCCAGCATGGGAAAGACAGCTCTTGCTCTCAACATGGCACAATATGCTGCGATACACCATGAAATACCTGTGGCTGTTTTTTCCTTGGAGATGTCGAGGGATCAGCTGGCCTTGAGGATGCTATGTTCAGAAGCAAAAGTGGATGCCCAGAGGGTACGCACGGGTTTCCTGAGCGAACAGGATTGGCCGAAACTTATTAATGCAGCAGGGCTGCTTTCCGAGGCCCCCATCTTTATTGATGACACCCCGGCAGTGTCTGCCATGGAGATGCGGGCAAAAGCCAGGCGCCTTAAAAGTGAACACAATCTGGGCCTGATCTTGGTGGACTACCTTCAGCTAATGCAGGGGAAAGGCCATGGCGAAAGAAGGGAACAGGAGATATCCGAGATATCTCGCTCTCTCAAGGCGATGGCCAAGGAATTGAATGTCCCTGTCGTTGCCCTATCGCAGTTGAATCGTAAGGTTGAAGACAGGCCTAACAAAAGGCCCCAGATGTCGGATCTTAGGGAGTCAGGGGCAATCGAACAGGATGCCGACGTAATTGCCTTTATATACAGGGATGAGGTATACAACCGCGCAGAAGATAATCCCAATAAGGGTATTGCTGAAATTATAGTGGGTAAACAGAGAAACGGGCCAACTGGTACGGTCAAACTAGCATTTGTGGCAAAATATTCTACCTTTGCAAACCTTTCCCAAGAATACCAAGATTGATAGGATTATAACCCGACTCCTCAATGAGGGTGGGGTCCAGCCAACCGACCAGATTGTTTGGAGGCTAAAGGAGTATTTTGAGACCCTCCATTTCTGGAACCAACGGGTAAATCTTTCAGGAATAAAAAGTATTGATGAGTTGATCCTGAAACATCTGGGAGATACCCTGACCCTTCTTCCCTTTATTCCTCCCCGGACCATTCACTGCCTGGATCTGGGAACAGGGGCCGGGGTGCCAGGCCTGATCCTCAAAATTCTCAGGCCTGAACTGGAGATGTATCTGGTTGATGCGGTGAGAAAAAAGGTGTCTTTTTTAAAAACTATTATTGCTAGGTTGGGATTAAGAGGAATATATCCCTTGCATGCCAGGATAACCAAGGCACGGGGAGTCCCGGAGGGTCCTGAGACAGGCTTTGATCTGATCGTAAGCCAGGCAGTCACTTCGATTGAGACATTTTCTGAGATCGCTCGCCCCTTATTGTCCTCTGACGGCATGGTCATATCCATGAAAGGAATAAATGTCCAGGAGGAGATCAAGGGGACAAGGCAAACCTTGCAGGAAAAAGGCTGGGAGGTGGAGATCAGACAGACAACAACTCCCCTTACCAACTGGAAGCGTTATCTGATTATACTTAAGGTTTGACTCAATGGCAGGATAATATATCCTGAAAGATATGGGGCACGTTTTGTGTTGGAAACGGGATTTTCTGATCCTGATTTTACTTGGGATTGCCAATTTTTCCCCGATATTGGCAAGGGCTGCCTTTAAAGAAAGATTCTCGTTTCCTGTTGACTTTGATGTCAGGCTTGGAGAGAGTGGACCTCTATTTGGCCCTCACAAGACCTGGCGCGGTCTTTTCTCCTCGGTAGTGGCAACTGGCCTGGCGGCCTATTTTACGCCTGTCGGAACATTGGTCGGGATGAAACTGGCAGCCTTTTCCATGGCAGGAGACCTGCTCTCGAGCTTTATCAAGAGAAGATCCGGTTTTACAAGCGGTAAAAAAGTCTTATTCTTAGACCAGATACCGGAATCTCTTCTGCCTCTGGTCCTTTTAAAGGCTGATTTGGCAATTTCATGGATGGAGATCGTGATCATAGTACTGCTCTTTTACCTGGGAGATGTCTTGTTTTCACCGATTCTTTTCAGATTTCACATAAGAAGAAACCCACATTGAAAGTTTGATATGAAAAATGAATCTATTAAAGGCAGACCTTCACATACATACCTCTGAGGACCCGGAAGATTTTATCCGTTACAGTGCCACCGAATTAATAGACATGGCCCATGAGCTTGGCTATTCAGTCTTGTCCATAACAAACCATAATTGTCTAACGTTTAATTCTTTTCTGAGAGATTACGCAAAAGAAAGGGGTATCATCCTGATCCCTGGAATGGAAGCCACGATCCAGAGACGTCATGTGCTTTTATACAATCTCGATTTTCATGATATTAAAAAAAACGATCTTTCATCATTGTATAAGCAAAAAAGGAATGACAGCCTGATTATCGCACCTCATCCCTATTTCCCCAGCCCAGTGGCACTGAGGGGATTGTTCCATCGTTATCTGGATCTATTTGATGCCGTTGAATATTCGCACTTTTATACGAAAACAGTGAATTTCAACCAGAAGGCGCTGGCTATTGCGGCCCAAAAAGGACTCCCGGTAGTAGGCACTTCCGATGCCCACCAAAGACGTCAGTTTCACAGGACATATAGCCTTATAGAGGCAGAACCTGAGATGGAATCAGTGATAGATGCCATAAAGAAGGGAAGGGTCCAGATTGTAACCCAGCCGCTAACCTTTTTTGAGGCCATGCACATCAGTTTTTCCATGGTTTTCAGGAATCAGGTCCTCCAACAGCTACCCAAGACAGGGGTAGCCTTTCAAAAAAAATAGACCTTTACTAAAACATCTCATTGAAACCCCTCGTGGCTTATGATACTAACGGGCTAGGCCATGAAATTTCCTACTATCATATTAAGACATATTATTCTGATTCTGTTGATCCTCATTTTCCCAAAAGGGGGTTGGGGAAGCAGCTTGCAGGCTTCGGCCCCGGTCCCTCAAGAAGGGTTGGAAACCCCCCACAGCTCAACAGTGGCAGGAAAAGGTGCTGACTCTGAACCCTGGCACATAGAGGCGGACCGTCTGACGTTTTATCACGCATCAGACGTGGTAGTGGGAGAAGGGGCGGTCAAAGTGAGCCGGGATCATCTTTCCGTTACTGCCGACAGAATGCTTTACGACATGCGTAAGGCCAAGATATGGGCAAGCGGTGCTGTGATAATCCAGATGGGAGAGGATGTTCTCAGGGGTGATGAGGGAGAGCTTGATCTGAATACCATGACAGGTACCGTCAAGGATGCGCACCTTTTCCTAAAACGCAATAACATAAATCTTGTGGCCAAACAGATATGGAAGTCTGGACCAGAAGAGTACAAGGCTGAGGATGCCGTTATCAGCACATGTCCTCTTCCAAAGCAGGCGTGGAGCTTCAGGTGTAAGAAACTTGACCTCACCATCACAGGGATAGCTGTAGCGCGTCACACCACATTCAACCTGAGAAATCTGCCTCTGCTCTACAGTCCTTGGGTCGCGGTGCCCATAAACCGTTACAGGAAAAGCGGCTTTCTTCTTCCCTACTTTTCTTCATCCAGCAGAAACGGGGCTGAGATAACAGTGCCATTTTTCTGGGCCATAAATGACAGCATGGATGCAACCATTTATCAACATCCCATGGCAAACAGGGGATGGATGGAAGGAGTTGAATTCCGACACATATTCTCTGAGGAATCCAAGGGGATATTTCGATACAATTTTCTTGTGGATACCCTTGAGGATTACGACTACAACAATGATGGCCAGATAAGGGGCAATGAAAAGAGGTGGTGGCTGAGGGCCAAGGCTGACCAGACACTGCCATGGGATATCAAGGCAAAGTTGGATCTAGATCTCATTAGCGATAGGGACTATCTACAGGAATTTGACCATGGTCCAATGGGATACGAGGAAACCAACAGGATCTTCAGGAAAAATTTTGGCCGTTCTCTCGTAGACGACACAGATCTCATACGCCCTTCAACCCTGCAGTTGACGAAACTTTTTACCGACAGTTTTGCCGGGGCAGAGGGAAGATACAATGACAACCAGATCGCTGGTGAACAGGACTGGACCGTCCAGACCATGCCTGCTGTATTTCTCCAGACATTCAGAAAAAGGATCTTGTCTACTCCTTTCTTTTACGATCTGAAGACATCTTATGTCAACTATTGGCGTGAGGCAGGAATCACTGAGCAAAGGTATCATCTGGAACCCAGGTTGTCGCTTCCTGTGAACTTGGGCGGTTTTGCTGATCTGTTGTTAAGCGGTGCAATTGAGGAATCTTTTTATACAACCGGTGGAGTGGATAATTCACTTCCCAAGAAGCCGGATGATTCCGCAAATAGGCTTCTTTACAGGCTAGAGGCAGATTTAAGTACTACCCTTGCCAGGACATACACCTTGGAAAGCGGTAGCCAGATAAGACACACGATAAGGCCCAGAATAATCTATCAATACAGGCCTCCAGAAAGTCAGGACAATCTGCCGGACATAGATGAACTGGACAGGCTGGAGCCCACGAATCGGCTGACATATTCACTTCTTACCTTTGTAAGTTCCAAATCGCTGTTAGGTAAAAACAGATATGCCTATTCCGATCTATTGAGGCTTAAGATCGAACAGAGTTACGATATCAGGGAAAGCATAAGGGATCTTGCCCCTGGCGTGGAGCGAAGACCCTTTTCCGACGTTTACGGAGAGATAGAAGTAAGACCTATGCCATACATGTTTTTCAGATATGACACCACTTACAATTTGTATGGCGAGGGATTTACCACATACAATTTCCTGGGAAGGCTTTACAGTCCAGCCGGGGACCATCTGAACATAGATTATCGTTTTAACCGTATAACGGACATAAACGAACTTAATCTTGATCTTAATCTTGCCATATCTTCTTCCTGGCGAGGGATGTACCGGTTCAAAAGATCATTTGCGCAAAATACGGCACTAGAATCAGAATATGGACTACGCTACCAGTCGAGCTGCTGGGCCCTTGAAGGAAGGCTCAAGGATGATCAGGATGAGACCAGGTTTACCATCCACCTGGAGCTTCTGGGCATTGGAGGTTGGAAGGGTTTGCAATAGTCACTCGTTTCGCCCCTGTTCATTTGTTAGGGCTGCGACATCCCTTTTGTATATAACTATATCCTCTCCTGGCTGTGTCTGAACAAGTATAACCTTACCTAATTTAGCCATTTCCAGAATGGCAAGAAAGGTGACAATTATCATCTGGCGGTCTTCACTTGGAAAAAGTTCAAAAAAACTCAGACGGTTTTTCTCGTTCAGCATTTCCTGAAGAGTATCCATCCGTTCCGACAGGGACAGCTTTGCCCGCGTTATTTCCAGGACCCGGGGCAGGGAGCGATTGCCAAGGACCTGTTTGAAGGCGGTTATGAGCTGGTGAAGACTTACGTCGAATATGGGGGCAAGGTGCTGCTGGTCACCTTCTGTTTCATAGCCCATATCAGGAATCTGAACGCTGCCCAAGAAGACATCCCTGCCTAGCAGGGGCCTTTTTTCAAGGAGCTCGGAGGCCTTCCTGATATGGACAAGTTCCTGCAGGGGACGCACAATCTCAAGTCTGGGGTCATCTTCCTCATTTTCATCTGAGTTATGTCTAGGCAGAAGTAGCCTTGATTTAATATGCATTAGGGTCGCGGCCATGACCAAATATTCGCCTGCAACCACTACGTCCAGGGCCTTCATGAATTCCAGGTACTCCAAATATTGGGAAGTCACCAGGGCGATTGGTATGTCTGTTATGTCTAATTTGTTTTTCTGAATCAGGTGAAGAAGAAGGTCAAGAGGACCTTCGAAGGACTCCAGTCTTACCTGGCACTCTGGTTCCAAAGTGCGCTCCTGACCTCTTCCATGGTGGTCTTAGCGACGGCCCGCGCCTTTTCCGCCCCCTGTTTCAAAATATTTTTTATATAGTCTGGATCAGAGGATAGATCTGCACGTTTTTCCCGTATAGGCTCTAACTTTTTGATCAGGGCTTCTGCCAGTTCCCTTTTGCAATGAACACAACCCAGTTCTGCCGCCTTGCATCCACTAACAATCTCCTGGAGCCTGTCTTCTGTAAGATAGAGTCTGTGCAGATTAAAGGCCAGACACCTTTTCTCAGGGTCCCCTGGGTCACTCTTTCTAGGACGTTCGATGTCGGTCACCATGGTTGAGATTTTCTTTCGTATTTCATCAGGGCTGTCCGACAGGAAGATGGAATTTCCATAACTTTTACTCATCTTTCTGCCGTCAAGACCTGGGAGTTTAGGCACCTCGGCAAGAAGGGCTTCTGGTACCGGAAAAACCTCTCGGTAGAGATAGTTGAATCTCCTAGTGATCTCCCGGGTAAGCTCCACGTGGGGAAGCTGATCTACACCCACAGGCACCTTGTTGGCCTTGTACATTATGATATCCGCCGCCTGAAGCACGGGATATCCAAGAAAACCGTATGTTGCTATATCCTTTCCTTTGAGCTCTGCCTGCTGTTCCTTATATGTGGGATTTCTTTCCAGCCAGGAAACCGGTGTAATCATAGATAGGAGAAGATGGAGCTCCGCATGCTCCTTTACGTCCGATTGGACAAATATGGTGACCTTTTCAGGATCAATCCCCACGGATAGCCAGTCAATTACCATCTCGTCTATATTGGTCGGAATTTCCTGGGCAGTCTCATAATTCGTGGTCAATGCATGCCAGTCAGCCACGAAAAAATAGCAGTCATACTCTTCCTGAAGACGTTTCCAGTTGTCCAGCACCCCATGAAGATGGCCCAGATGAAGCTTTCCGCTGGGCCTCATTCCGCTTAACACTCGCTGTTTATCCTTGGCCATAAATATATCCTTTACATCAAGGGTCCCATGAAAATTTTGTTCAGATAAATTACCAGCGGAACTATAATCCGGCCAGTAACCCCTGTAAAGACGAGGAAAAGAAGGAGGATAAAGCCATACCTTTCAAGTTGTTGGTATGCCAGGGAGAGACGATGGGGTAGCAGTCCTGCAAGTACCTTGCTGCCATCAAGGGGCGGAATCGGCAGGAGGTTAAAGACTGCAAGGCCAATATTGATCTGAACACTCACATAAGCCATGTAGATGAGGGGCTTTAAAAAAAAGTCACTTGAAACAAGTTGTGACAATGGTCCCATCACCTGGCGAAGTATCATGGCACTTATTCCTGCCAGCAGGAAATTGGCCGCCGGCCCGGCGATTGATACCCAGATCATCTCCTTTTTGGGATTCTTGAAGTTGAGCGGATTTACCGGTACTGGCTTGGCCCATCCTATGGTCTGGGTGATAAAGAAGACCAAGGTCCCCATGGGGTCGAGGTGCTTTATTGGATTGAGCGTAAGACGTCCCATTAATTTGGCCGTGGGATCTCCCAGCAGGTATGCCGCCCAGCCGTGGGCCATTTCATGCAGGGTTACTGCTAAAAGAATAGGCGGAGTCAAGATTGCTATTTTTTGTATTATCAGTGCTATATCCATGTGGTTCTCCGGTCTGTCGTTTTTTTATAATCTTAAATGGTGATTCTGTAAGGGTGACGTATGGTTCCGCGTAGCCGATTCCATGGTGATGCATCCATACAATTCATGAAACATCATAACAGCGGGGCAATCAAGTCGCCACGCAGGGCCTGGTTTTGATGTTACGTCAACCGCTATCCCCGAAGAATAGACTTTTATCCTTCTTGATTGGCTACTGGATCATTTCAGCAATTATTTGTAAGGGCATGCAACAGTATAAGGC
>CAZUIH010000069.1:0-12776 GCA_964620365.1 uncultured Desulfobacterales bacterium
CCTTTCAGAGAAAGAGTGCGAACTCCAAGAGTGCAAGGACAAGATGCTCCGCCTGGCCGCTGAACTTGACAACTTCAAGAAGCGAATGGAGAGGGAAAAGGCTGAACACATGAAATATGCCCTTGAGACCTTTGCTAAGGAACTGTTGCCTTTTCTCGATAATCTTGAAAGGGCAGTAGATTCAGCCAAGGACTCGAGGGATATCGACACTCTCCTGGAAGGGTTGGAGTTGACTTTGTCGGGATATCTCAAGACCTTGGAAAAATTTGGTTTAAAAGTGTTCGCTTCAGAGGGTCAAAGATTTGATCCAAATATACATGAGGCCTTGAGTATAGAGGAGACCCACGAGGTGGATGAAAATACCGTGGTAAAGGAGCTTTTAAAGGGATACAAGCTCCATGAGCGAGTTTTGCGGCCTGCCCTTGTAGTAGTTTCAAAAAAACCGTCAAAAGGGTGTGGACAAGATGAAACAAATGCTTAGCTTAGAAACAGTTTAAATCAAGTAATATAAGATAAGAGCAAGATTAGTTTAGATTTTTTATATTGATGTGAAGAAGGAGGAAAACAATATGAGTAAAGTAATCGGCATAGACTTGGGTACCACCAATTCCTGTGTAGCTATCATGGAAGGTGGTGACCCCAAGGTCCTCACCAATGCCGAAGGAGGCCGCACAACTCCATCAATAGTGGCCTTTACTGATAAGGGAGAGAGGCTAGTGGGGATGCTTGCCAAGAGGCAGGCAGTTACTAATGCTGAAAATACAATTTTCGCGGTAAAAAGGCTTATTGGACGTAAATTCACCGATCCTGAGGTTCAAAAGAGTTTAGGGATCGTTCCATACAAAATCGTTGAAGGTCCCAATGGCGACGCATATGTTGAGGTGGAGGGCAAGCAGTACAGCCCGGCGGAGATATCCGCCATGATATTGTCCAAGATGAAGCAGACTGCCGAGGATTACCTCGGAGAAAAGGTAACCGATGCCGTCATCACTGTTCCCGCTTACTTTAACGATAGCCAGCGTCAGGCCACCAAGGATGCGGGAAAAATAGCCGGGCTGAATGTTTTGCGCATAATAAATGAGCCTACCGCTGCATCCCTGGCCTATGGACTTGATAAGAAAGGCGAGGAGAAGATCGCTGTTTTTGACCTGGGAGGCGGTACCTTCGATATTTCCATTTTGGAAATAGGCGAGGGCGTCTTTGAGGTGAAGGCAACCAATGGTGATACCTTCTTGGGTGGTGAGGACTTCGATCTCAAGATAGTTGACTGGCTTGCAGAAGAGTTTCAGAAGGAACATGGCGTAGATCTCAGGAATGACCGGATGGCCCTGCAGAGGCTTAAAGAGGCCGCAGAAAAGGCCAAGTGCGAACTTTCCTCCACCATGGAGACTGAGATCAATCTGCCTTTTATCACAGCGGATGCCAGTGGCCCAAAACACTTGGTAATGAAACTGAGCCGGGCCAAGCTGGAAAGCCTGGTTGAGGAATTCATCGAGCGGCTGGTGCCGCCTTGTCAGATGGCCCTTAAGGACGCCGGGCTTACGGCGGCTGATATAGACGAGGTGATACTGGTCGGCGGTATGACCCGTATGCCCAGGGTTCAGGAAAAAGTCAAAGAAATATTTGGTAAGGAGCCTCACAAGGGCGTGAATCCAGACGAAGTGGTTGCAATTGGCGCAGCTATTCAGGGCGCAGTCCTTAAGGGGGAAGTCAAGGATGTATTGCTGCTTGACGTAACACCTCTTTCCCTGGGTATTGAAACCATGGGTGGCGTGATGACTAAGCTGATTGAAAAGAATACTACCATACCCACCCGCAAGAGCCAGATATTTACCACGGCAACGGACAACCAGAACGCGGTTACAATTCACGTGCTACAGGGTGAGCGGGAAATGGCCGCGGATAACAAGACCATCGGACGCTTTGAACTGGTTGGAATTCCGCCTGCTCCAAGGGGTGTACCCCAGATAGAGGTTACGTTTGACATCGACGCAAACGGCATACTTAACGTATCCGCCAAGGACCTTGCCACGGGTAAGGAACAGTCCATCAGGATCCAGGCATCAAGCGGTCTTACCGAGGAAGAGATCGAACGTATGAAGAAGGATGCCGAGCTTCATGCAGAGGAAGACCGTAAACGGAAAGAGCTCGTGGAGGCCAGAAATCAAGCGGATAGCCTTATCTACAGCACTGAAAAGAATCTCAAGGAACTTGGTGACAAGGTAGACGAGGCAACCAAAAAGCTGATTGACGAGAAGACCCAGGCCCTTAAAAAGGCTATGGAGGGCGATGATATCGCAGCCATCAAGAGCGCCCAGGATGAACTCATGCAGGCAGCTCACAAGGTGGCCGAGATGATGTACCAGCAGGCTGCAGCAGGTGGCGGGCAGGCAGGTGCTGCAGGAGGATCTGCCACTACGGATTCTTCCTCCTCTGGCGGTTCTGGAGGTAAAGGCGGAGACGACGATGTGGTAGATGCCGATTTTGAAGAGGTGAAATAGTCTCCTAGGCAGTTGATGTAAGGTAAACAGAATAGGGCAGAAGCATATGACATGAAAGCTTCTGCCCTATTTTTTTGTAGATAATTTGTAGATAAGCACTATTGGCTTCAATTCCCACCAACTTGATTTGTTTGATCCAGGATTACGCATGCTTGGATGCTTGAAGCGCATAATTCGGGTTGATGCCATCGTTCAGGCACACATAAATCGACTTAAACATATGGCGCTGATCCAGTTGAATTGAGCCGGGATAGGTAACGGAATCCTCCACAAACATCCAAAAAAAAGCAAGGCAGAGGCAGAGGATCTTGAGATCCGGGTGGATGCGAAAATAACTTCTGTTACCGGTGCAATGGAAGAGATGAGTGTCACAATAGCGGAGATATTCCAGTATAATTGAAGTGGTAAACCAGGTTGTCGATCTGTCCAGCAGTATTGCCACAGCCGTGGAAGAACAGACGGCAGCCACCAATGAAATCAGTGGAAATGCGTAAGATGTTAGGGTAAAAATAGATGAGTTGATAAAGATTTCTTCCCAGGTAGCTAGGGATACTTCGATCGTTGAGTAAGGCAACTGATCTTGAAACGGTATGAAGATAACTCATCGGGTTGTCCAATGCTCTAACGAGAGCTATTAATGTTTATTCCATCTAACAAAATTACCTAGAAAAGGACAGGATTTGAAAAAGGTTCTCATCACAGGCGGATGCGGTTTTATAGGGTCTAATTTCATAAGGTACCTTCTTGAGTTGGGGGATTATGAAATAATAAACCTGGATGCCCTTACCTATGCGGGAAACCTTGAAAACCTTTCGGATCTTGAAGGTGACAAGAGGTACGAATTTGTCCGGGGACGCATTGAAGACAGTAAGCTGGTAAATGACCTATGCCCAAGGGTTGATTTCGTGGTTCACTTTGCTGCGGAAAGCCATGTCGACCGCTCTATAGACGATGCGCAACCATTCGTAAAAACGAATATCCTAGGCACACAGGTCCTTTTGGATGGGGCATTGAGATCCCAACGATTGAAACGTTTCCTGCATGTATCCACCGATGAGGTGTATGGGTCTCTTACGTCTGATGAGCCGCCTTTCAAGGAAGACGATCCCCTTTTACCCAACAGTCCTTATGCCGCATCCAAGGCCTCTTCGGCCCTGTTGGTAAGGGCCGCATGGAAGACCCATGGGCTTCCCGTGGTGATCACCAGATGTTCTAATAATTATGGGCCATATCAATTTCCTGAAAAATTTATACCTCTTTTGATCATCAACTGTGTAGAAAACAGGCCTCTGCCTGTTTACGGGGATGGGGAAAATATCAGGGACTGGATTTATGTAAAGGATCATTGTCAAGGTCTTGTCGCTGCTCTAGAAAATGGAAAAGATGGGGAGGTTTATAACCTTGGAGGTGAGTGTGAACTGAAAAATATCGATGTGGTCAGGACCATTCTTGAAAAACTTGGGAAGCCAGAATCCCTGATCAGGTATGTCAAAGACCGTCCTGGTCATGATAGGCGCTATGCCATGAATATAAACAAAGCCAGGAACGAATTGAATTGGGCGCCAGTCACCCGCTTTTCAAGTGGCATTTCTGAAACCATTGAGTGGTATTTGAAAAACTCGAGATGGTGGGAGAGAATAATTTCCGGACAATACAGGGAATATTACAAAAATCACTACGGTGCATTGATGGATTGATTGCCTGATGAAGATGCCTGTGCTTGTTACTGGTGGACATGGGATGCTGGGAAATGATGTAACCAGTGTCTTTTTCCAAGAATTCAACGTCATTCCCCTCGGTAGGGAGGATCTGGACATAACCGATCCATCGTCTTGTGAGCGGATTATAGGGCAGATAAGACCTGCCTATGTCATAAACTGTGCCGCTTTTACAAATGTAGATCAGTGTGAGCGAGAACCAGATAAAGCCTTTCTGGTAAATTCGGAAGGTGCCAAGAATTTGGCAGAAGCGTGTCTCAAGGCAGGGACAGTGCTGGTTCATATAAGCACCGATTATGTATTTGACGGTGGAAAAAAAAGCCCTTACATGGAGGAAGATGAAAGAGGCCCTATCAATGTTTATGGCCTGTCGAAACTCAAGGGCGAGGAAAAAATAATGGCGTCCGGGGTGGAATACATCATCGTGCGTACCGCTTGGCTATACGGCAAGGCCGGTCCCAATTTCGTGAAAACCATATTGAAGATATTGAAAGGCAAGGGAAAAGCGGAGGTTGTGGATGACCAGGTTGGATCTCCGACATACACCCTGGATCTGGCCCATGGAGTGAAAAATATCGTTGATAGTGATTTCAGGGGAATAGTCCATATCACAAACGACGGTTGTTGTTCCTGGTATGAGTTTGCAAAAGAGGCGGCAACATTGGTTGGGCTGGGGGCGGACAGGGTTTTCCCGATCCCATCTTCAAGCTTTCGGCGACCAGCCAAGAGGCCGTCTTTTTCGGTGTTGGACACCACCAGGTTTGAGCTGACAGTCGGTCATAGGATGAGACCGTGGAAGACGGCCCTTAAGGATTTTCTACTGCGGGATTCCCCAATATTTTAATCCAGAATTTTGCAGCTGTTGATTCGGTGAGATTACGAATTGTTAATTCGGGTTAAGTATTCAGTTTTGCCACCCAGGCATCATGTTTCTTGATTAGTTCTATCCAGCCTGGCTTTTTGAGCATTCCTGGATTTAGAATAAGCGTTTTCCCTATCCTGTCCGTGCCTCTTGCCTCGTGAATATGGCCGGTAAAGCAAAAATCAGGCTGTTTCTGTTCTATGAAGTCTCTGATCGCCTTGCTTCCTACATGGACACCACTATCGATTTTATCTGTTGCCGTGGCAAAAGGAGGCGCGTGACTTACCAGGATTTTTATCTCGGCGTCACTGATATCTTTGTAACCTGTTTTGGCGAAGTCGTATATCTTTTCTTCTGGATATTCTGTAGGGGTATTAAAAGGGGTTGGATTTGAGCCTCCTATCCCGCAGATCCCGAGTTCCCCATGTATAATGCCCTTTCCATGAAGACTGATACCGATCTCGTCGAGGTGGTCGTTCACCTCTGGATGGTCAAGGTTTCCATGTACTGCGTACACCCTTGGATTTATTCCCATCAAGGCATTCAAAACCCTCTGGGAATCTTCCCTGGAACCAAAATTGGTAAGGTCGCCAGTCACCAGGACCAGGTCTGCGTCCCCTAATCCCGAAACCTGTTCCAGGTGGGAAATATCCATGTGTATGTCACCAATTGCTATGATTTTCATGGCCATCTGCTATTTTTTTTCCAGTGTGATCCTAATGGGAATAATATTTACCTTCGGGGCCTTGGGTGTAGTTGGTCCCAGTTGCCACTTTTTTATATTCCATGAGGAATCCAGCCTTTCCTGAATCCCTTCAATTATGCCTTTCAAATTTATAATTGGATGTCGTTCAAAGACCGGAGGGAGCCCGTAGGTAAGGCTGCACGCCATACATTTTCCAGGTCTTTCCGTTAGTTGAAAAGCCAATATCAATTGTTTTTCTGGTTCATCAAATCCTTCGACACTAAGTTCGATGTCAAAGGCCCCTTCCTCTGCTCCACCGTAAAGGGCATCGAAAAACTCGTCGGCCTTTTCTGGCGGAAAGAGTTCTTTAAGAAATTCATCTGTCAGCAGTTGTGTCGGATTACCTTCCCTTATATCTGTCGAGCTCATGGTCCTTTGTTACACCTCGTGACATATTTCTCTTTTGAGTTTAGTCTGCCATTTTAAAGGAGGTGATGCCATTGGGCAATAGCTTTTGCGACAAAGTATTTTAGTATCGATCTTACCAGGGCAGGCTGATGCCGTAATCAATATATGTGTGGCCGAGTACCAAGACCTTCAGTGCCACGGCTATTTCCTTACTGTTTCTTCATTCTTGCCTGAATTTTTTCTCTAATCTGTAGATAGGTTCCATAGATTATGGGAACAACAAGTAAACATAAGAAAGTGGTAGTGAGCATTCCGCCCACCATCGGTGCAGCAATGCGTTGCATCACCTGAGAGCCTGTCCCTCCTCCCCTCATGATGGGTAAAAGCCCTGCAATAATAGCTGTGGCTGTCATGGCAATGGGCCGCACCCTTTCCGATGTACCTATGTATACAGCCTCCATAATTTCAGCATGCGTAAGTGGGCTATGGCCCTTTTTTGCTCTCTTCCTGAGGAGTTCCTGGTCTATAAAGGTTAGGACCAGAACGCCTATTTCAGCAGCGACTCCTGCAAGGGCGATGAAACCGACAACAATGGCTACTGACAGGTTGTAGCCCAGCCAGTAGATCAGCCATATGCCACCTACGAGGGCAAAAGGAATGGAAAACATGACTATTACCGGTTCGGAAATGTTTTTGAAGTTGAAATAGAGCAGTAGAAATATGAGCACCAGCGTCAGCGGCACTACCAGCTTGAGCCTTTTCTGAGCCCGTTCCATGTACTCGAACTGGCCTGACCAATTAAGGGTGTAGCCAGCTGGAAGTCTGAGTTGCTCATCAACCAGTTTTTTGGCTCTCTTGACAAAGCCTCCTATGTCTGACGTGTTTATGTCCACATATACCCAGGCATTGGGTCTTGCATTCTCGCTCTTTATCACTGGAGCGCCTCTGTTTAATTTTATGTCCGCAACTTGTGCCAATGGAATCTGGGCACCGCCTGGGGTTGGTATCAGTATCCTGGCAATCTTTTGAGGTGTGTCCCTCAGCTCCCTGGGATATCTTACGTTTATTGGGTAGCGTTCAAGTCCCTCGACCGTCTCTGAAACCTTCATACCACCCACAGCCGACATTATTACATCCTCAATGTCTGCCACTGTGAGACCATATCTGGCTGCTTCCTTTCTGTTGATTTTTATGTCCAGAAAATAACCACCCACTGCCCTGTCTCCGTAGGCAGATACAGTCTCGGGAAGTGACTTCATGATATTTTCCAGCTTCTTGGAAATTTCCTGGAGAGTTCCAAGGTCAGGTCCGCTCACCTTGATTCCTATAGGGGTCTTTATGCCGGTGGAGAGCATGTCAATCCTGGTTTTTATTGGCATAGTCCAGGTATTGGCGAGGCCTGGTATCTGAAGTTCCCTGTCCATCTCCTTCATGAGCTGCTGAGTGGTTTTTTCCGGATCAGGCCACTGGTCCCTTGGTTTGAGCATTATAGTGGTCTCTATCATGGACAAGGGGGCTGGGTCTGTTGCAGTTTCTGCGCGGCCAACCTTGCCAAAAACGCTTTTCACCTCTGGAAATGTACTTAAGATTTTGTCTGTCTGCTGAAGTAGTTCCTTGGCCTTTGTAATGGAGATACCGGGATACGTTGACGGCATGTAGAGTATGTCTCCCTCATCAAGGGGAGGCATGAACTCACTGCCAATGCGGGATAATGGATAATAGGTGGCCCCAACGAGTGCAATGGAACAGAGGATTACCGCCCAGCGCCAGCGTATAAAAAGTTTCAACACAGGGGCGTGGATGAGATGGAGGAATCTGTTGATTGGATTTTTTGATTCAGGGAGGATCTTTCCCCGGATAAAGAAGCCCATGAGGACCGGAACAAGGGTAATAGAAAGCAACGCAGCTGCAGCCATGGAATAGGTCTTGGTGAAGGCCAGTGGTGCGAAAAGACGGCCTTCCTGGGCCTGAAGAGTGAAAATCGGAAGAAAAGAAAGGGTGATGATAAGAAGGGAGAAGAACAGGGCGGGGCCTACTTCTCCAGCTGCCCTTGCCATGAGCTGCCAGCGAGTTGTCTGGTCCAAGCCTTGTCCTTTGGACATGGCAAGTTCCAGGTGCTTATGCCCATTTTCTATCATGACTATGGCCCCGTCCACCATGGCCCCAATAGCAATGGCTATACCACCAAGGGACATGATATTGGCGTTTATCCCCTGTAATTTCATGATGATAAAGGCCAGTAGAATCCCCATGGGAAGCGTTGCGATTGCAACCAGGGCAGAGCGTAGGTGAAGGAGAAAAAGGACACATACCACACTTACGACAATACACTCTTCTAAGAGCTTGTCCTTGAGATTGTCTATGGCCCTTTCTATGAGGTGTCCTCTATCATAGACCGGGACGATCTCAACACCTTCGGGCAAACCTTTGGACAGCTCGCGGAGCTTTTCCCTAACAGCGCGTATGGTGGCAAGGCCGTTTTCCCCGTATCTCATTACTATGATGCCCCCTGCCACCTCTCCTTCTCCATTCAGCTCGGCAATTCCCCGTCTCAACTCCGGGCCAAGGTGCACGGAGGCAACGTCACCAAGACGTATGGGGACGCCATATTGGTCAGTGGACAAGGGGATATCTTTAATATCCTCTATGGATTTTATGTAGCCCAGCCCGCGAACCATGTATTCGGTTTCGGACATCTCAATCAGTCTTCCACCAACATCTCCGTTCGAACGGGCAATTGCACGTCTTACCTTTTGTATCGGTATGTTGAAGGCCGCCAATGCGTCAGGATCTACCTCTACCTGATATTGTTTTACATATCCGCCGATGGAGGCCACTTCAGCCACACCAGGGACGGTCTGAAGGGGATACCTCAGGTACCAGTCCTGGATAGAGCGCAGCTCTGACAGGTCATGTTGACCGGAGTGGTCGACCAGCGCGTACTCGTAAATCCAGCCTACCCCGGTGGCATCTGGGCCGAGCGCTGGCGTGACGCCGGGTGGAAGTCTTGATGATACATAGTTGAGGAATTCCAAAACCCTTGATCGCGCCCAGTAAATGTCAGTGCCATCCTCAAATATGATGTATACGAAAGAAAGTCCAAAAAAAGAATACCCCCGCACTACCTTGGCATGAGGCACCGAAAGCATGGCAGTAGTCAGAGGATAGGTAACCTGGTCTTCCACTACCTGTGGGGCCTGACCCGGATACTCAGTGAAGATTATAACCTGCACATCTGAGAGGTCAGGAATGGCATCAAGGGCTATGTTACGAAGGGTCCAGACCCCGGCTATGGCAATAACTGCAGCGGCGATCAGTACCAGCAGCCGATCCTTGATGGAAGCCTCTATGATCGCCTTAATCATTGGAGTGCTCCATGGATTTCATGGTATTACCATTGGCAGCGTCACTGTCGTGCGCTTTGTCCTGTTCGAGCATCTTTGCAGTGGCCTCTTTAAGTTTTGATTCAGAATCAATGAGGAACTGCGAAGAGGTGACCACTTCTTCTCCTTCTTCAAGTCCGCTTAAAATTTCTGTAAACCCATATGCTTCGAGCCCTAATGTGACGGTGCGAGGTTCGAATTTTCCAGGCGCTCTTTTTACAAACACCTGTTCCCGTTCACCTGATCTTATGATTGCTTCAGAGGGTACTACCAGGGCGCGCTTCTTGAGACTTCCATGTATAGTGATGTTAGCGAACATGTCCGGCTTGAGGGCCAAGTCGGGGTTCGCAAGGGCAATCCGCACCCTGACTGTCCTGCTTTTTCCCTGCTCATAAGGGTAAATGAAGTCAATTTTTCCCTTAAAGGTCTTTTCTGGAACGGCCATGACCTTTATCAGGACCTCGTCTCCTTTTTTTATCCAGGCAAGATCATATTCGTACACATCACCATAGACCCAGACAGAGGAAAGATCGGCGACTTTATATAGTTCGGTCATGGGTGTTACATAATCTCCCGTCAGGGCCCCAATCTTTAGTATCGTGCCATTGAAAGGGGCTTTGAGAACCAACTCCTTTTTAACTTCTCCCGTCTGCTCAAGCTTCAGAATCGTTTCTTCCGGTATATCAAAAAGCTTAAGACGTCTTCTCGCAGCCTTGGCAAGTGCCTCCGCATCCTTCCTTATCATCTCTACTGGACTGTTGGAGAGTAGTTTTTGTCCCGAAAGGGCCAGCAGGTATTCTTCCTGTGTTGAAACAAGTTCCGGTGAATAAATGGAGACGAGATCTTGGCCCTTTTCTACATATTCGCCGGTTTTGGAAACGAATTGCTCTTCGATCCACCCCTTGAACTTTGGGTGCACTACAGAGATGCTTTCTTCATCGTATGCGATTCGGCCATAGCTCTTTATGACTTTGCTCATAGGCAAATATTTGGCCTTTGCAGTTCGGACCCCGATGTTTTGCACCACCACCGGGTCGATCTTGACAGTGCCTGCAGGCCCGGCGGATCCTTCCTCGTCTTCATATACGGGTATATAGTCCATGCCCATCTCGTCCTTTGCCGGGACTGGAGATGTGATGGCAGGGTTCATGGGATTCCTGTAAAAGAGGATCTTTCTCTCTTTTTTGGTCGGTATCTGGTTGGAATTCTCCTGTTTATGAGGTGCAACCCTCTTCCCTGCAAGAAAACCTCCGGCCGCGGCCAAAGCAAGCCCGATAATTACCGTTACAAAGAGTGCAATCTTTTTCATTTTTTTCCCTTCATCATCTCTGATCATTATCCGGGAACTCAGTGGTGCCTATGGCTGCCTCAAGGGCTGCCATGGCCTTTTGACCATTGGTAAACATACGCCAGTATTTTTTTTCATAGTTAAACAGGGAAAGTTGTGCCCTGATGACATTGAGGAAATCGACCTTGTTTACCTGATATCCTTTGATCATAGCGGTTATTGTCTGACGTGCCTGGGGAATAATGGTGCTTTTGTAAAACAGTGCCTGTCCCTTGGCACTTTCATACAGGGATGCCTCCCTCGAAATTTCTGCCTGGACCATTTTTAGGGTCTCCCTAGACCGAAGGTCAGATTCAGCAAGTTCACGACTTTTTTCTTCTATCCGCTTTTTCTGTTTTGTCCCGGCCCATACAGGCAGATTCATTGAGATCATAAAAGATGCAAAGTCGGCCCTGTCTTCTCCGTTCGGATTTTCTCCCTGCCTGAATCCGTAGGCCGCTCCCAGTGTAAAATCTGGAAACAATCCCTTTCTGGAGAGTTTCAGTCGGTTTTTCGCCGCATCGATTTTCTTTTTGCTAACTGCCAGTATTGGTCGCTTGAGCTCTGCCACCTTTAGGAGGTCTTTTTGGGGCGGGATGTCATCCAAGACGGCAGAGAAATCTGACGGCAGAGTGAAACAGTAATCCTGGGGTTGGTTGAGCAGCCTGTTCATTTCTGCTTTTTGCGCCTTTAAAAGACCGATTATCTCCATATCCTGGTTCAACAGGTTGGACAGTTCAACCTGGGCCAGCAGCACGTCCTGTTGGAGTCCTTTTCCAACCTGGTATTTTGTACGGGCTGTATCTATTATATCGTGTATAAGTTTTTGATTTCTATGTACGATTTCCAAGGCCTTTTGGAGGTAAAAGATCTCCCACCAATTTTTTTTGACATCTCTTATGAGTTGCAACCTTGTCTCTTCTACCTGAAGTCTCCATGCCTCTGCCTCTTCCTCCGCTGCTTTCTTCTTAAGAGAGAGTTTTCCGGGAAATGGAATGGCCTGGGTCAATTTGATCTGAATCTGGGTCATTGCTTCCTGGTCAAGGGAGAAACTATCCGTGGGAAGATTCAGGGCATTAAAACTGAGGACTGGGTCTGGTAAGCTACCGACCTGAGGCGGGATATTTGATCTGGCTTCATATTGGGCCTTTAGGGCAAGAAATCCAGGATTGTTACGTAAGGCAATGTCTATGGCCTCCTGCAAATCAAGCCTGGTACATCCTGTACCATTATTGTCAAGCGCCAAGGCATGCGTGGCTGGCATGAGCAATAAGCACACCATGAAGTTAAAGAATATGTGGTATCCTGTTTTTTTGAATAAAGAGCTCAAGCCGTTCTCCTTTTGGAACTTATGGTTCAATAAGCCGCTTTTTCACTTTTTGGGTGAGCTGCAAAAGCTTTTCATAGGTATTCTCTGATTCTTCAAAGGATTCCAAAAAGTCTGCCTCCTGCATTAATCTCAACACAGCTTCACTCTTCTTGGCCTGCAGTTCAATAGCCTTAAGCGAAGACAGAGTGGCATCATCACATCGAACTTTGTAAAGCCGTCTTACATTACCGCCTATGATCATTGAGGAGTTGAGGATGTAATGGGATAGGACCGAGATAAGCTGTCGTATGGCCTTCATTATGGATTCGCGTCGCTCAAGCTCATACTTATAGGATATAAGTCTCTTATTCCTTTCAATTAATAGTGCAAACAGGAATCCGATAATCCCACAAAAGAACGCAAAGGCTGCTGACATTGGAAGCATATCTGGCATTAGGGAAGCTGATGCGATGGAACGGAGTTCCACCAGGTTTTTAAAAAGTATTGTTTGCCTGGAGGGGTCTGTCAGCAGGTAGACTAGCATAACATAAGGATGAATGATGAATGCACCAAATAATAATCC
>CAZUIH010000070.1:0-12709 GCA_964620365.1 uncultured Desulfobacterales bacterium
GTTAGGCCTATCGTAAAATGTTTGAGTTAACTCTTCTTTAAAAGGTATTTTTTAATGACTGAAACAGGGAATGCTCCAGGTGCTAAAATTGTCCTAGACAATTCTGAACTCTTTGATCTTATTATAAACAACCTGCCCGTAGGATTTTTCGCAGTAGATGAAAATATGCGGATCATAGAGTTCAATCCCTATGTTGAAGATGTTACCGGAATCAAACGAAGTGATGCGATAGGGCAAAAGTGCTCTGAAATTTTTCAGAACATGCTATGCGATGCTATCTGTCCCTTTGGCAGTTCTGAGTCCCATAAACGGCCGTTGATAGCTAAGCAGGCAGAAATAGTGAACAAGGATGGGGAAAATGTCCCTATTCTTTTTACTGTTGCCCCGCTTCTGGATGAAAACGGAGGTATGCTCGGTGGCATAGTGATGTTCAGGGAGATTTCGGAGAGTCAGCAGCTTGAAAAACATAGAAAAATCCTCATTTCAATGTTTGCACATGACTTAAAGGCCCCTGTGGCAATTGCCGGCGGCTTCTTGGCAAGGCTCCTAAAGGGAAAGGCAGGAGAGCTCAATCCCAAACAAAAAGAGTATATTGATGTTGTTGATCAACAGATAAAACGACTGGATACCTACATACATTCCTTTCTGGATATCTTGAGAATGGAGGCAGGACAGATTGTTTTGTCGCTTGTGCCTTGTAGCATGGATAAGGCCCTGAATGAGTTGATAGATGGCTTCCGAATGGAGGCTTCAAAGAAAAATATAAAGTTGGAACTGAAGGTTCCTGACAAACTTAGCCTGATAATGGCGGACAAAGATCTATTGCAGCGGGTGGTATCGAATCTTCTGGACAATGCCATAAAATATTCTCCGGAAAACTCAACCATATATGTTCGTGTCCGCGAAAAAGAAGATGCAATAGAATGCGAGGTACAAGATTCTGGTCCAGGCATCAGTCCGAATGATTTGCCCTACATTTTTGATCCTTTTTTCCGTGGAAAAAGGGACAAGGCAGAGTCGGCAGAGTCTGGGTTGGGTTTGGGACTGGCCATTGTTAAAAGCATAGTTGATGCCCACGGTGGCAGGGTCAAGGTTAGTAGCAGGGAAGGGGAAGGCACCAAGTTTACGTTTGCCCTTCCAAAAAACAAAGAATGAGTCCACCCTGCCGGACCTGGAAACAAAAAACGCTTTGTTGATGCCTTAAAAAGTCATCTGGATTCATCCAGAAACGATGAGCTGACGCTCCTTCTTGTTGAAATAAAGACAGAGTCGGCGCCCAGGGATGAAAAGGACTTTCTGGTAAAAATTTCACAACTTCTAAAAAAAATATTAAGGAAAAGTGATCGCATTTTCATTTTGGATGGGCTTCGCCTGTCTGTTATCCTTCCAGATACCTACGAGGCCGGAGGCGACATCGCCGCCCTGAGAATCAAGAGAACCCTCTCAAGGGAACTAGCCAGTATGTTTTCCTGTAAGTGCACCATGTATATCGGAGTGACCGGCGTCAACCGGATGAAGTCGGTAGATTTGGACTCTATTATTGAAGAACTGGAAAATTCACTTGAGTTTGAAGAAATCATTCAAGGGGTGCTGTGTTCTTCATCAGGGAAACCGGGCTGTGGAGTTGCAGGGAAAATAGTGGTGTCCCACACGGATGCGCTTCCAGAGGAAGTAGCTTCGCAGCTTTTAGAGGAAAATTTTAGGATAGAGCATTTCATTAAAGATAGCGAACCAACCTTTAAGGAAAAAATACCTACAGTCATTTATCTGGACAAATCACAACCCCTTGATATTAAGATAAACATTGTAAAAAAAATACGTAATAATCGACAATTAGACCATATTGTTATAATTTGGCATAAAAAAATAATGGGGAGATTCCTGAAGAGGAATTTGATGAACTGGTGGATGTTTTTTTGCCAGACTCCATCTCAGATCAAGACCTGTACTGGCATTTAAAAAGAGCAATAGATCTTTCTCTGGAGAAAATCCTTTTCAGCAATCATCTTAAGTGTGAGATCGTCCTCAACTCAGTAGGAAGCGCATCTCATAAATTAAATCAACCTTTGCAGGTAGCCTTGGGAAAAGTAGAGCTGCTGCTACTTGACTCTGCGGCTGAAACGCAGCTTGTACAGGATCTGAAGGTGATCAGAAGCCAGATCTTGCTGGCTGCCGAAATCAACCAAAAAATCGAACGCCTGGTCAATTTCAAGAAAGAGTGAAAAATTCTCGCCCCGCGCCATGGGCCATAAAAATTGATGTTCTAATTTTACATAATGTATCTTATGCGACATTATTTATATGGGGCTGGGACCCACCCTCTAAACGAAGGGACGTTTTCGCCGGGCAAATAGTTCCTGGCTGGCAGATCGTGCTATGCATCCGTGGAGGCGGACAAAAGAACGATACGGTTGATAAATAGATATCGTCTTCCAATTCAACTACCTGATATCACAGTATATTGATAAAAATAACAAAACTCCATTCAGCGTTTCGTGCCAAATTTGAAGTGCATATTCTGGAATGAATGAAAAGTCGTGGTATGCCCCTTGCTATATTAAAAAATAACTGTTTTTAAGGGGGGCTCTTATGGTAGTGAGATCATTTTCCTTTGGTTTTGGTTTTCTGATTTTAATGGCCTTTGGTTTCTTGAGAGGACTAAACCTGAGTGAACTTTTAAACTTGCAGTCTCTGGTCATCGTAATTGGTGGCACGATCCTTGTGTTATGGCTTGGGTATCCTGGTGACAGGATCAGGAATACCTGGAGCACGGTCAGGCACTTGATCCTTGATCGTCGCAAACGTGATACTAAAGATGTCCTTCAGGAGATATTCCGTCTTTCAACCATTTATCGTATTCATGGCCCCTTGGCCCTGGAACGCGCCTTGGATGAAGTCAAAAACGACTTTCTCAAGTTTGGATCCATGTTCATCATAGAGGGCTACGACGAATGGTCTCTTACTGCCGCCCTTGAAAGGGAAAACTTTCTCAGAAGCAATGAAAGGCGGGCTCAGGTAGGCCTGTTGAAGACCCTTATGCGCCTTACACCGGCCCTAGGGATGGCCGGCACAGTCATAAGTCTTATGCAGGTCATGCAAGATTTTACAAGGCCTGAGTTGGCCGGGCCTTCCCTTGGGCTTGCCCTGAGTTCAACACTTTACGGAATAGTGTTTGCGAATCTCCTATTCTTGCCCCTGGCCTCCAAACTTGAAGAACTGGCCAATAGTGAATTTATGGAAAATTCCATGATTATCGAGGCGCTGAGGGGTATCCAGAGGGCGGAACATCCCTTTAGGATTGCTGAAAGATTAAACGCGTACGATATTTATTGCGAATTCAAGGGAATTGTTGGCAAAAACAAGGTATCCAGTGGAGTGATTAAGGAAGCTGCTGGAGAAAAGGCATGATACGGCAGAGTGAAATATCCCAGAGGGAATGGCAGTTTCGGTGCACGTCCAGTTACATGTCACATTTTGCCAAGTGTGAGGCGCTAAATAGTGATGATCAGACATGGCTGATCGCCCTTAGCGATCTAATGTCCCTCCTTTTGATATTTTTTCTCGTCTGGACGGTTATCAATCTAGGTACCAAAAATAATGGTAACCAGGAACAGGTACTTTATGAGCAGGCTACCACCCACATTACCTCGAAAGAATTGGAAAACCTCAAAACCACGGCTCTTGAAATGGCACCGGCGACCCTTCAAGATGATACTCTAGTGATAGTACTCCAGGAAGGAGTAAGTTTTGATAGCGGGGAGGCATACCTTCTGCCGCAGGCGAAAATGTTGCTTGAACGTATCAGTCCGGTGCTCAAAAAGGAAGCAGCCTTTTATCAGATAAACATAATCGGTCATACAGATGATCTTCCATTAAAATCCACAAAATGGTCATCCAATATGGAACTGTCCATTGCCAGGGCTACATCCGTATGGAAAGAGCTTGTCAGACTTGGACTGCCGCCCGAGAATCTCAAGATACAAGGCCTTGGAAGCAAGTACCCTGCAGTGGAAAACAAGGATGAGTCCCACAGGAGGACAAATAGAAGGGTTGAAATAGTCTTGCAACCTGTCTCACGTCCAAACCCCAATTATTCATGAGTCGTGGATTCGAGGGCACGCAAGGCAGAGATTAGCCTTTGATTACTGTCCCGATCTTTTATGCTAATCCTTATATATTCTCCATAAAGTCCCTTGAAATTGGCGCAATTTCTAATCAATAGTCCCTGTTTTCTCAGGAGAGTACATACCTTTTCAGCAGTAAAGGGTAGGTTCACCCTGAACAAGATAAAATGGGTGGAGCCCTGTTCTGGTTCCAACCATCTTAAGTCTTTTATCTCTTTTAGGAACCATGCCTTTTCCCTGGAGCAGAACGCGCGTACTTCTTCTTCATAGGCGGTTTGACCTATCAGGAATTCCCCTGCTACCTGGGCCATCCGGTTGACAGCCCAAGGTTTGGCCTCTTGAGACAGCAGTTCAATAATTTTCCTTGATCCCACGGCGCAGCCGAGCCTCAGGCCTGGTATAGCGTATATTTTGGAAAAAGAGCGCAATACCACAAGATTTTCCGGCATTGAAGCACCAACCAATGAACTCACACTGTCCTCAGCCACAAAGGGGCCGTAGGATTCATCTATCACCCACAGAGTCTGCGGTGTATTGGATATGAGGTCTCTCAGGTCACTGGTATCTATGAATTGTCCTGTAGGATTGTTGGGATTGCACAGGAAAATAAGGTTGTTCCCCTGTGCCTCCTTACTTAATAGATCTAACAGTTCGACTTCGCCCCCCTGCCCTCTTCCATGCCATGCCTCCAGGAGCTTGATATTACATCCAGCCTGGAGCGCACTATCCTGGTAATCTGCGTAGGTAGGCAGAGGCACGACTACCTTCTCTGGCTGTATGATTCGTGGCAGACTGAAAATCCATTCCGTGGTGCCTGACCCTATCAAAAATTGTTCTTCTGACATACCATACCTTTTTGATAGGGCCTGTCTGAGTCCAAAACTGTCTACCTCTGGTAAAAAGCGGATTTCATCCAGATGGTGTATAAGGATTTCCCTTAAGCCTGCAGGAAAAGGCAGTGGACTGATATTGCTGCTGAAATCAAGTAGTTTTTCAGGAGATAGTCCCAGTTCCCTTGATAGGGAATAGACATCTCCTCCATGGCCGTGAAGCATCAGTATACTCTAATCAGGATTGCCGAAGCTTCTCTGGAACAGTTCCCTTATCGCCTTTTTGCCTTCCTCTGTCAGGTATCTGGTACCTGTACCGGCAAAGGTCTTATGGGAAATGGTCGGGGTATCAGGTTTCCATGAGCCATTTTCCCATGTAAACCACTGATTTTTATCCTGATCAAAGACACTTACAGGGCGGTTGAAGAATTTTGCAAGTTCTACGGCCCACCCTGTACCGCCTTTTACTGTATTGTCCGGCTGAATCCAGCCCACAGCAAAGACCTGGTAGCCATTGTTTACCATATGAAATATTGATTGAATTACCCTTCTGATACGCTCGGCCTCTGCGTAGGTGCGCCCCATTCTCTTTGAGACGATTTCCATGCTTATGTCGCCGAGTTTTAATTCCTCCTCCGTAAGGACACGAACATCCTTTACCCTTTCCATTTCATGTCCCTTGAAAGAGAAGTTGACTTCTCTTATGCCCCATAGTTCGGCATTTCGTCCAAACTCTGCTTCTGCCCCCTTGAGGCCTCCGCTGAATAGGGTGAAGTTGGATCTGTCTGTCATGATAAGCTCCTTTTATGTTTGCTACAAAAGAGAAAAACGGTGGAGGAAAATAGCACCTAAGTACTTTCTTGTCCAGAGTTCCGCTCTTATTAATCTTCTCTCAAAGAGTCTTTCTTAAGCTCTAGCAATTTCCTGAAGACGTTTTCCAGGAATTCCGGAACAGGTCCATGTTTATTTTCTCCGGACTGGGCGTATGCTTTTGTTATCTCAACCGCGTGTTTCAAGCACTCTTCCTTATTATATAGTTCAAGCTTCATATCAGTTCACCGATTCAAGGAATTGAGGTAACTCTTTTTTTAAAGATTTAAGCGCATTTGCCCTGTGGCTCAAGCTGTTTTTTTCATCCGGGGATAGCTCTGCCATTGTCCGTCCCAATTTTGGTAAGAGAAAGATGGGATCATAACCAAACCCCCCCTCCCCTTTTGGTTGGTCTGTAATGATGCCTTCACATGTCCCCTCCGCGCTCATCCATTTTCCTGAGGGATGATACACAACAATTACGCAGCGGAAACGGGCGGTTCTCTTTTCAACAGGAACATCCCTAAGGGTGTCCAGTAACCGGCGGTTATTATCATCGTCGGTTGCATTGTCACCGGCATAACGGGCAGAATATACACCTGGGTCCCCGCCCAGGACATCGACCTCAAGTCCTGAATCATCGGCAAGGGTCATCATGTCTGTTGCCTCGGCTATTTCTTTTGCCTTTTTTAAGGCGTTTTCATAAAATGTCTTGCCATCTTCTTCCACGTCTGGCAATGAATCAACCTCATCAAGGGAAACTACCTCGATATCCATGTCGGACAATATTGACTTTATTTCCCTTATTTTTCCCTTGTTTTTGGTGGCAAGTAGGATTTTATCTCGCATCAACTTGCTTCCTTTCTCCGCATGCTATTGAATATTTATCCGACTCCTCATATCTCTTTGAATTAAACTCGATGCACACCGCCCCGGCCGGGCAGGCATTATAACATCTCAGGCATCTGATGCAGGCCCCGGTATTTATGTTATCCAGCAGATTGTAAAAGGAGACATCTGTTGGACAAACTCGGTAGCATGCCTTGCATTCCACACACTGTGCCTTGTCAAATTTCAATCTGAACCAGCTTAAACGATTAAAAAGACCGAAAATGGCTCCAAGAGGACAGATGGTCCTGCAGAAAAAACGGGATATGAAGATCGACAGTATGATTATTGCGATCAACACGCTCACCTTGTGGACAAATAACCATCCCACTGCCCTTCTCAGTTCTGGTTTCATGAGAATAAGAGGGATACCAGCCTCCAGTGTACCTGCCGGACAAACATATTTGCAGAACCACGTTTGACCATAGCCATAGGCGTCTATTACTGCTAACGGCAGTATTATTACAAAAAACAAGAGGAAAAAGTATGGAAGAAACCTCAGGGGTCTCCAGAGTGTCACCTTGGGAGCGGGAATACGAAACAGGAACTCCTGAATCAGGCCAAACGGGCAGAACCATCCACATGGCATTCTGCCAACAATTGAGCCCACAAGCCCCAGGGAACCGATCACATAAGCGCCGAAATGCAGCTGTCCCGATGACAGAGAGGGACGAATGGTTGAAAAAAAATTTTGGAGTGAACCCAGGGGACACGAAAACAGCGCTGCTGGACATGAATAGCAGTTGAGACCCTGGAAACAAACTTTTTTTAAGGCACCCTGGTAAATGGGGCTCTTCCATGGAAAGAGTAAATATGAATTTGCCAGCAGGGCGACTAAAATTTGTATTCTTCTCCTGGTCTTTTGCATTATCCTATTCCAATGCAACTCAAACAAAGGCTTACAGCCTTGCGCCACATTGAGGCTACCTCACCTGTAAATATGCCGAAAATAAAAAATGCAAGTGCGATCAGGGTAGTTATAACGGGGATATACCTTTTCATGACATTTTTTGCCTTACCGATGCCACCTTTTCTCCAAGTTTTACGCTCTTATCACGCCTGTCGTCTATCTTGATAACGGTATAGACTCTCATTGCCCCTTTTGAAAAAGGGCTTTCGTGAAGTTTGGCAGCGATTGAAAGCAGGTCCTTCACATCCCCTTCCACCAATGTCCCCATGTCTGTCAGTTTATAGTTGAAAGGGGATTCATCTAAAATCTTTTGTATGGCAGCCACATATTCGCCTACACTGGTCGTCTTGGTCCCTAACGGTACAACGCTTATCTCCATTATGGCCATTTTCATTACCCCTATCTTGATCTTTTCCTGTTTGAAAAACGCCAAAAAGGCCTGTGGCTTCCCTTCCAATATTCAGGAACCAGCAGGATAGCCAAGGTATACAGTTCCAATCTTCCGGCCACCATACATATGATAAGCACAATCTTGGACAGATATGGTATGGAAGCAAAATTCTGGGTCGCTCCTACTCCGGCTAGGCCAGGGCCGATGTTGTTCAGTGTAGCAATTACAGCTGTGGATCCCGTTACTATATCTACTCCCTGACCGGTAACAATCAAGGTGGCAATGACAAAGACAACCATGTAGAGAGAGAGATAGCCGAGGATCGACTGGACTATTTCATGGGGTACCCTCTTTCCATCCAGCTTGATGCTTTCGACCGCCCTTGGATGGATAAGTTTTCTTATCTGGACCTTGGTAAATTTCCAGAAAAGCAGAATCCTTATGTGTTTTATGCCGCCTCCGGTTGAACCGGCCATGCCTCCAAGAAACATTAGTGATACTAGAGCGATTTTGCAAGCAGGATACCATTGGTCAAAATCAGCCGTCCCAAATCCAGTGGTTGTCAGGATTGACCATACCTGAAAGGAACCGAACCTAAAACTGGTTGAAACGGAATTGTAGGTGCCAGTAAAATAGTTAAACAAAACAACAAAAAGTGTCGCGCAACATCCGATAGTAATATAAAATTTAAGCTCTTCACTTTTAAAAAAGGTTTTCCAGTTTCCTGTCAGTAGGTGATGATGCAGACTGAAATTGATTCCGGCCAGCACCATGAAAATTATTATTACACCCTCAATATATGGGCTGTCATAGGCGGCTATACTTGCCGTTTTTGTGGAAAAACCTCCTGTGGCCAGGGTAGCAAATGAATGGCACACTGCATCAAAAAAATCCATGCCTCCTAGGAGTAGAAGGAAGATTTCACTTATTGTAAAAAGTAGGTATACTCCCCATAAAATCCTGGCAGTGTCCTGTATCCGAGGGGCCAGCCTATCCTTGGTGGGGCCAGGCATCTCTGCCTGGAACAATTGCATCCCCCCTATTCCCAGTATGGGCAGAATGGCCAGAGACAGGACTATTATTCCCATACCACCCACCCAATGGGTCAAGGCCCTCCAGAACAAAAGACTTGGACTCAGATCTTCCACATGTTGCAAGATAGTGGAACCGGTGGTTGTAAAACCGGACATCGATTCGAAATAGGCGTCTATAAAATTTGGAATGGCGCCGGACAAAAAATAGGGTAATGCTCCCATGGCTGCTGCAAACAGCCAGCCAAATCCAACGATCGCAAAACCCTCCCTGTGTCCCACGTCCTTTTCAATCACGAAATTGGCTGAAAGCAAGGCCCCAACAGCAAGGCTGATGATACTTGAAGAGACAAAGGCGGGCCATGTCCCGTCATTGTAATAAAGACTAAAGCCAATTGGCGTAAGCAGAGCCAGGGCCAGAAATATCAGGAGCCAGCCAAGCAGAGACGCGATACTTCCGAGCTTCATGAGGTAAGGAGTTGTTCGACCATGGGAACGGCTTTTTTCATGCTGAAAATGATAAGCCGGTCGCCAGCCGTTATAACAGTGTTACCAGAAGGAATCAAAACCTGGCCCTTTCGGACAAGGGCTCCCACATTTGCCCCTTTTGGAAAGTCAATATTACGTATAGTCTTGCCCACGTAAGCCCATCTTTCAGAGACAATGAACTCAACGACCTCTGCGTCACTACCCAAAAGGGTCGCTGCTGAAAGGATGGCGCCACGCCTTACAAACCGGAGTATCATATTTGCAGCCACGAGGCGTGAACTCAAGGCAACGTCTATTCCAAGCTTGCCCAAAAGGGGTATAAAGTCAGGCCTGCTTATTCTTGTTATACATTTTCTGGCGCCATGATGTTTGGCCAGTAGGCTGGACAAGATGTTGGTGGTATCTGAATCTGTAACTGAGATGACAAGATCCGCCGTTTCAATACCCTCTGCAATGAGATCGTGGGCATCTAGTCCATCAAAATTCAGCACAACCGTGTGTTCGAGCTCGTCTGCCAGCTTCTCACACCGGATAGGATCGGCCTCTACCAAGGAGACATCAACCTTTTGTGACTCAAGGGCCTTGGATACCCGTTTTCCTACCTGTCCACCACCGATTACAAAGACCTTTTTGGGGGCCTTGCTGCGCAGATTCAAAAGTTCTTCCACAGCGGCCATTTCCTGCCGTCTAACAACCAGATATATTTTGTCGTCTGGTTTAATAAGATCACTGCCTCGGGGTATGATGGTCTCACCATCTCTTACGATGGCCACGATCACGAAATCATATAATCCTCTCAAATCCTTGAGGTCGGCCAGCGTTACCCCGCTTACCGGATTGTTTTCCCTTACCTGGTAGCCGACCAGGACCACCTCTCCGTGGGCAAAGTCAACCACTTCGAAGGCCTCGGATATTTCACTGATTCTGAGTATCTCATTGGCAATGACCTGGTCCGGATTGATCAGCAGATCAATGCCCAATCGGTGTTCATTCAAAGGAGAGGCGGTAGAAAGGTATTCTTCATTCCTGACCCTTGCCACCCTTCTTCTGACCCCATACTCCTTGGCCAGTATGCAGGCGATGAGATTTACCTCGTCAATATCCGTTACGGCAATAAAAAGATCGGCCTTGGAAATAGATGCCTGTTCCAAGGTCTTGGCAGACGCACCATTGCCTTCAATTGCCAGGATATTGAGGTCACGCTCAACCCGCCTCAGGTGTTCGGCGTTTCGATCAATGAGAATGACCTCATGATCTTCCAGGGAAAGTTGTTGACACAGATGGTGGCCTACAGCACCGGCCCCTATTATGACTATTCGCATGATTGTTTATGGCTATCCCTGTCAAGAAAAGGGACTTTCACTTAAGGTTAAGTGCTATATTTTCTCGTATTGATCTGGATGGCTTATGATTCGGCTAATCCAAAAAGAAAAAGGATTGCCGCTTTTTAGCCTGCAATCCATATCTTCGCTATATATTTAATGGAGGCGGCGCCCGGACTCGAACCGGGGAATAACGGTTTTGCAGACCGTCGCCTTAGCCACTTGGCTACGCCGCCTCAGAAAACTGGTCTTGATTAACATAATGATATCTTTTTGACAAGAGCCATTGTGATTTTTCATTTATCCCAACTGGACATTCATGTTTTTGAGTTCATTCACAAGCCCCTGGCACTGTGATGGCAACAGGGATTGGGGGCCATCTGAAAAAGCTATCTCTGGTTGATTATGAACCTCTATGAGGAGTCCGTCAACACCCATGGCCGCGGAGGCCTTGGCCAAGGGTATTACCTGGTATCGTCTTCCAGCCGCATGGCTTGGGTCCACTACAATTGGTAGATGACTTTCTCTCTTAATATAAGGTATGGCATTAAGGTCCAGGGTGTTTCTTGAATGCCTGGTAAAGGTCCTTATACCCCTTTCACACAAGATAACCTGCTCGTTACCTTCTGACATGATATATTCAGCTGCCATTAAAAATTCGTCTACAGTGGCCCACATGCCACGTTTTAGTAGGACCGGTTTCTTTGCCTGCCCTGCCCTCCTCAACAGCCTGTAATTCTGCATGTTTCGCGTGCCTATCTGGATTATGTCCGCATATTCCTCTACCAGGTCACATACCTCATGATCCGTTGCTTCCGTAATGATGAATAGGCCTGTCTCCTTTTTAACCTTGGCCAGGATCTCTAGTCCTTTCTTGCCAAGCCCCTGGAAGGCGTATGGACTGGTTCTCGGTTTAAAGGCCCCTCCCCTGAATATCTTCGCTCCGGCCTCTTTTACCTTTTCTGCGATGGTAATGGCCTGTTTTTCGCTCTCTACCGCACATGGGCCAGCCATCAGCACGAGCTTACCACCTCCAATTACCACCTCTCCGTCACCCAGGGATATCTTTGTGTCCTCAGGATGCATCTCGCGGCTGACCAGTTTATATGGTTTTGAGACAGGTATCGCATCTCTCACCCCTTCCATGTCTATAAAAAGAGAGGGATCAATGGAGCCGCTGTTCCTGAGCACTCCAATGGCAACCCGTTCTCCTCCTGGTATGGGCTTAGGCTCCCATCCATGCTCGATTATCTTGTCAATTACCCGTTTGATATCTTCATCCCTGGCCTGTTTGTCCATTACTATCAGCATGACTTTCTCCGCGATATACTTAAATATGAGCTTAACCTGAATACATATTTTTGTGTTTTGGTATCTGTTTTTTCAGATAACTTAAGGACATCGTAAAAAGTCCTTGGAAAAACACATAATTTTATCACACCACCAATAGTATTGGGTGGAAAAAAATAGTTATACGCCTGCACTCTATATGGTCTATCTACTATAGCCAAATGAGCGCATTTGTGCATCTATTCATAGACAGGAATTACGCATTTAAAATGCTGAAAAATGATTTTTTACTTGTAAGATACGCATGTTACCTATCAATAATGGGAAAAAATCTTGCCCCAACGTTATGACCTAAATATTCGTCCTCCTGCCAGGCTCCATGCCTGTAGATGATAACAGCATGGTTCTAAAATTCGTGAAAACACCTACCCGGACTGACATTCAGATGATATGCCGTACCGGTTCAGGAAGATATTCATCTAAAGATGGACCAACTACCAAGGTAAACGACTAATAAAAAAGGGAGGTTTCAGCCTCCCCTTTTTATTATCGGATAGCGTTGCCTCTATTCTCAACGATCAGCTAATACTATGGCGTAGCTTTTCACTCAGTTAGCCCAAATTG
>CAZUIH010000071.1:0-12505 GCA_964620365.1 uncultured Desulfobacterales bacterium
TCTCTATGGCCAGTTCCGGTTGGCCATTTATGAAAAAGCATTCGGCCAGGGTATCCAGGATATGGGGTGATTTTTTTATCCTGGCCGCTCTTTGGGCGTATTTGAGCGCCTCTTTTGGCCTTATGTATGATGTATCATCCGCTGTTGCAAGTATCCATGCCAGATTGTTTAAAATCTCGGGATGATCAGGATAAAAATTGAGCCCTTTTTTTAGGACATTATAAGCAAGTTCGTACTTATGCCGTTCTGTCAGTTCTTGCCCTAATCCCATATACCATTCAGGGGGCTGTTTTTGGGCTTTCAAGAGTTCGTTGAGAGAAAAACTTATGATATTTTCCTCTGCCTTCTGGTGCCATTTTTCCGTGGGCATAACCTGGGTGGAGAGTCCCAGCAAAAGCGCCAGAAGTATAAAGGTTACCTTGGCTGTCAGGATTTTTTTCTTGTGGGCCAGTATTAGCTGGGGGGTTTGGTAGGCCTTCAAGAGGAATGAGATGCGTTCGGCCAGACTGAAATGATGCCAGCTGGGTTGATCTTTTATTCCGCCTGCAAGGAGGGATATTTTTTCGAATGAATTCACTATATGCAAGGGATGGCCATGAATGAGTAGGGGAGCGATATCCGCTTCCCGTTCAAAGTTTCTCATGAAAAAGCCGAGGATGTAACGAAAATAGAGCACCACAAGAAGTCCAAAGGGCAGAACAGCTAAAAATGACAATGTAGAGCTGGGGATTTTTTGGAGTTCCATCAGGATGTGGAAAATGTTTTCATTGGACAGCATCCAGATCCACAGAGGATCAAACAATTTGTAAATTAGAATGGCATATGTCAGGAGAAAAAACACATACCACAATATGTGCTTGTGGCGTACATGGGCGGCTTCGTGGGCAAGTACGGCCTCGAGTTCAGCTTCCGTGAGATGTTCCAGGATACATGGGGTGAGCAGTATGTACCTGAATTTTGAGATGAATCCCACCACAGCGGCTGTGCACGATCTGCTGCCAGAAAGGGGCCAGACGAGTATGTCCCGGTATCCGACCCCGGTTTTTTTCATGAAGGATTCCAGGCTGCTTCTTAGTGGGCCCGGGGGCAGGGGAACGCATTTCCACAGTTTTTTGATGAAAAAAGGCAGAAAAAATGCAAAAAATATTAAAAAGATGCCCAGAAAAATAAATTCGCTGTATGAAGATGAAAGAAGTTTGTCGAGTCCCGGGATGTGGGCGAGCCTGATGAGGTCTATACCAATGGTCAAAAATGTATAGGGGATCAGGGCAGGAGAGAGGAGTCTTAACTTCTCCCTGACTTCTGAGGTGACATCTGCTGAAAAAAAAGACTTTTTCTTAAGCACACTGCCTGTGGCAGCCCAGGCCGTTACAAGATATAACACGTATAAAAAAAGCCCCATTATCTCCGGTAGGGCGGACAGCTTCGATGCCCCGGGAATATGCCCGATATAGGCCATTATGTTAAGGAGATAGAGGTCTGCGAGAAATGGCAGGAAAGCGAGTTTTTCAAGCCTTTCAAGGCTGGAAAACCGTGCCTTTTCGGACATTTTCCTGGCAAGGAAGATGCATGTAAAGGCCCACACCACCTCTTTGACCAACCAAATGAATATGAGGAGTGGTGTCTCGATATAAGCGGGTTCCCTGGGAGCGCCTGAAATGAAGACCAGGGCTATCATCAGGGATATGATCTGATTGTATGGCATGGCACTAACAGTCTATTTTAATTTTTTGGAATAATGTTTATTGTGGTACCCTAATCCATTTTCCCGATCGGATAAAATATTATTTTGATTATTCTTACATCAGATCATTTGACAGGAAGAGAGAAAAGTGGACTGGAAAAACATTCTGGAAAGCCTGAGAACTGAAAACATTGTCTCGATAGTGTCTCAAGTGGACCCGGCGGTAATTTTTTTGAACTATTATGTGATTGCGGGAACGGTTGTTTTGGCACTGATTCTATTATCTTTGAGGATGTTCAAAACAATTGCGTTTATAATTGGCGTTGTTGCCCTCTGGTTTGCTGTGGTACACACCATACCCCACGGTGGTCAAGAACTGCGGCTGTCTGAGTTGAGCAATTTTCTGGCAATATGTGTGGGCGTTATAGCCTTCTGGATATACATGTTTTTTGTTAGGGGAGACTAGGTGTCGTCATGGGGTCCAGATTTTCGTCGCCTGTATCGGAAGCGCTTATAACCATCTACCAGAAACTTTTTGATCATTTTGGTCCTCAGGGATGGTGGCCAGGAGACAGTCCCTTCGAGGTCTGCATAGGGGCAATACTTACCCAGAATACCAACTGGACAAATGTGGAAAAGGCCATGGAAAATCTAAAAGAATCAGGACTTGTTTCGCCCCTGGCCATACATGAAACTTCGATTGAGTCCCTGGCAGAAGCAATACGGCCGGCAGGATATTACAATATCAAGGCTGGCCGATTAAAAAATTTTGTAAACTTTTTGATGGAACAATATCATGGAGACCTGGAGCTGATGTTTGCCTCAGGTCTTGAAAGACTGAGGTCAGAGCTGCTTGGCATCAAGGGCATAGGTCCGGAAACAGCGGATAGCATACTGCTTTACGCGGGAAATTTACCCTCATTCGTAGTGGATGCATACACCTTACGGGCGCTGTCAAGACATGACATAATTTATGAAGATTCAGGCTATGAGGAGGTGAGGGAACTCTTCATGGAAAATTTGCCGCCCGATCCTGACCTTTTTAACGAATTTCATGCGCTCTGGGTTGCCCTAGGGAAAACATATTGCAAAAAAAGCAATCCCTCGTGCAGTAGTTGCCCGCTAAAGTCTTCATAGGGCCTGGGATCAGGCATGTTCAGAATCCGCATAAATAGCAGAAAATTCCTCTAGGCGCCATCAAGGCCACGGTGCTCTTTTTCCATGAAATACCCCTCTGGATCGGAGTAATAATATTGCATGTCAAGAAGCAGAAGATAATGGCCTTTTTCTTCCTGAACCATCTTTTCAAGGAAATTTTTCGCGTCTGGATTGTTGTTACCCTGGAGCTGATTTTCGTAGAATTTAACGCTTTCCTGCTCCATATCAATACCTATCTGCAGTGCTTCCGGCAGGCCCACCCCTTTTCTTATGTCAGCTCCATATCGGTCTGCCATTTTCTTAAGCATGAATTTGGGATCCAGTTCCTTCTTTTCCATCAGGCTACATGAAACCGGCCATGATTGCCCTGTCTGAAGGGCCTGATAGATTTCATTTAGGCCTTTTTCATGCTCTGTCTCTTCTCCAGCCAACATCTGAAAAATCTCCTTGCCCATTTCATTTGGGCAATCCTGTCTTGCTCTTTTGTAGAATTCTTTTTCTTTTGCTTCCATTTCCAGGGCTGAGCACAGCATTTCACTGAGTTCCTTGTTACGTTGCTTGACCATGATTGACCTACCTCCATGGATGGATGAAATGTTGTCAATTTGACTTCAGGGAACCTAAAATATCTAATTTTCAGAAGTTCCCTCCATAAGTTAAGTATGGGGGTTGGGGCTATGAGGTGTCAAGCAGACAGTTTGATGATTGTTTGGTAGTGCAAAAGGTTTCAGTTCTTGTATGGTCTTTTTGATTCGGGTAGCATGTCGGCGTGAAAGAACTATTGTCAAAAGAATTCTTGCCAGCCACTGTTGATGAGGTCAGAAGGCGAGGGTGGGACTATGTTGACATAGTCCTCGTGACCGGCGACGCCTATATCGATCATCCTTCCTTTGGGGTGGCTCTCATTGGCAGATGGTTGGAGGCCCATGGATACAGAGTAGCTATTTTGGCCCAGCCAAGGCATCATGATTCCTCGGACTTCAAAAGGTTTGGGAAACCCCGGCTTTTTTTCGGCATAACCGCAGGCAATCTCGATTCCATAGTCTCAAACTATACCGGTAATGGAAGGGTGCGGGAAAGAGACGTCTATTCCCCGGGAGGCAATCCCTATTTTGGCAAAACACGTGACAGAAAAAACCGGAGGCGTCCGGACAGGGCCACAATCAGGTATTCTCAACTGGCACGCGAGGCATACGGTGATGTGAAGATAGTGCTTGGGGGGATAGAGGCCTCGCTTAGACGCTTTGTGCATTACGATTATCAACAGGAAAAGCTGCGTTCTTCCGTGCTTGTGGACTCCAAGGCAGACGTTTTAGTCTATGGCATGGGAGAAAGGGCCATGATAGAGATAGCCAGGAGGATAGAAAGTGGACAGGCCCTGGATGGCATCCCCTCTACCTGTGTAAGGCTTACCGATGAACAGATTAAGGCCTATAGAGCCGGGGAAGATATAGAGGTGCTGCCTTCCTGGGATGAGATCACAAGTGACATCTCCCTTTTTCTGGATGCGGAACTAAAGATCGACAAACATGCCAGGGCGCTTTCCTCCAAACCGCTTGCCCAGCGCCAGAAGACCCTGTGGGTCCTGCAGAACAGGCCTGCGGAGCCTTTGAGCTCCAGCGAGCTAGATCAGGTCTATTCCCTTCCCTTTACCAGGAAACCCCATCCCACGGCAGGAGACGTACCGGCCTATCGGATGATTCGTCATTCCATCACCGTTGTCAGGGGGTGTTTTGGAAACTGTTCCTTTTGCGCGATAGCACGCCATCAAGGGCCTATCATAACGAGCAGGAGCATGGCGTCCGTCGTGGAAGAGGCAAAACGGATCGTCATGATGGATGATTTCAGGGGGACAATAAGTGATCTTGGCGGTCCCACAGCAAATCTTTACGGGGTGTCCTGTAAGATGGGCAAAAAGTGTAAAAAGCACGATTGTCTCTACCCAAAGGTATGTCCCAACCTTAAAAAGGAAGAGAACAGGTTTCTAGATCTTTTAAGGGAGGTAAGGGGGCTTCAAAAAGTAAAACATGTTTTTATTTCCTCTGGCCTTCGCATGGATCTTCTGTTACAAACTCCAAAACTGCTTTCTGAAATTATTCGTCATCACACTCCTGGGGCCCTGAAAATTGCGCCTGAACATACTGAAAAAGAGGTGTTAAGACTCATGCACAAGCCAGGGGTGGAGGTGCTCGAAGAATTTTTGAGATTGGCAAGGAAATTGTCCAGTGAGATGGGGAAAAAAATATATTTTACTCCGTATGTCATATCGGCCCATCCAGGATGCGGGCTTTCCCACATGAGATCCCTGGTGCGCAAGTTAAGAAGATTGGGCCTTAAGGTAAGACAGTTCCAGGATTTTACCCCAACTCCAGGAACAATTTCCACTGCCATGTATGTTACCGGTATGGACAGGGATTCACGTTCCAGGATATTTGTGGCAAAGAAAAGAAGCGAGCGTAAGGCCCAGAGAAACCTGGTTGAAACCATTCAGAATTGATGGCTTCGTAAAAAGTCCATCAGGATTAAATCCTGTTTAAATTTATCTATGTATATGGAAGGTGTAAGAAACTTGCTTGAAATCCTCAAACCCTCTGCTTCAAAAAGGTCCAGAACTTTGGCTGCCGCCCTCCTCTGGTCCTCGGTGGGAATTTCCCTTGCCACATGGGGGGGCAGAAACCTGCTGGGGCCTTTCATCAGGCTAAACCCCATTTGGCTGGTCCCTATCGGGGCTGTTGGCGTCTTGAAGGGACGTCTTGTCCTGGACAGGGCCGCGGATAAAATCCTCGCCAGGATTCAAACCAGCGGGGATGATAAGTGTCTTTTTGGTTTTTTTTCAGTGAGGAACTGGGGCATGGTTTTGATGATGATGCTTTTTGGCCGTATACTGCGTCATAGTTCGGCCCCAGGTCTCATTGTATGGGGAATCTATTTTGCCATTGGAACAGGTCTCACTTTTTCAAGCCGTCTTTTTTGGAGACGTTGGCCCGGCGCCTAATCCGGGATTAGGCACTTCGGCAAGGCAAAGTCTCTTTGGGCAACGACTGCGGGATTGTGAACCTGGGACTGACCAGGACGGCTGGATTGAAAGGACCTGTTAATCCTTGATCTTGTAAATTATCTCCAGCTCGGCCCGTTCGCCTGACGTGTTGTTTTGGACGCTTATAAAAAATCCATGCATGGAATATTGTTCGATGGCGTCAGGATCATCCAGGCTGAAAAGGTAACAGGCTCTTATCTGGTGATTTGTCAGGTCCAGGTCGTCCGCAGGGATGTCTATAAAGGAACTGGAACCCGGAGCACAACTGGTAGTGGCATTTGCCACGCAGATGCTGCCGTTGCATGAAAGATCCCTGGTAGGTGACATCAAGGTGCCCATAATGTATTCTGCCACGCCTTTCGCGGCCTCCAGTTCGGTGGCGTACCTGGAACCTATCCCTGACATACGGGTCAGGTTGCCACTCATGTAATACAGGGAGAAGAGGAGTGCCGCCCCTATCAGTCCGAGTAAAAGCGCGGTTACCAGGGCCATGCCCTTTTCAGAACGATTTGAGTTTATCGTCATAGATCCATGCATCTCGTGGTCAGTTTTATGACTTTCCAATGATAGTTTCGACATGAAGTGCATCCTGCCGGAAAGGTTAATGTGACATCGCCGCCGTTACCGTCATCCACCGTGACATTTCCATCAAACTGATATTTGGGATCGTAGTACCCCTCCTGTACCAGGGCAAAGATGCTTATCGCCTTGAGCTGGTTTCTAACCGTCGATGCATCTGCTGGAAGACTTGCACCACTGGTAACCGTGTCCGCTGAACCATCCCCATCCGTATCAAGCCAGAATCTTACGTCCCAGTCGGCAACGCAGTTGAGGACGGGTACCCCGTTTCCGTTTCCCACCTTTCTCAAAAGATTCCGTGTGTCACCTTGGCACGATTCAAGGGGTTGGCTCTGACTGAGCGTGTAAACAACTCTGGTACACGTCTGGCCACCCAGACAGGCGTTGGCGCCGGTATCGTCAAAAGGAAATCCGATGAAGTTCCCAGAGTTGGGGCAGCTTGTGCTGGTGCCGTTTGCCGTAAAGGCATATTGGTGTCTGTAATCCAGGAATACCAGGTCGTTTACACTGCTGTCCTTTCTTTGGTCCAGTACAATGTGATCGCTCCAGTTGTCTCCTGATTCGCAATCTATCACCAGCCAGCCGAAGGTCTTCAAATTTGTATTGTTGAGGGTTGAACGAAGTATAAGGTTGTCGCCGTCAGTAACACTGTCGCATGTGTCGTCGGAGTTTCTCCATCTTACCACCGGGCATGTCTCATCATTTGAGATGCCGTAGCCAGCGTGTTCGATGTCCAGTCTGATAAGTTCGAGCCCGACTATTTTGTCCATGGTGGCCTCCACGGTGTGCCCTTCTGTTCGGATGTTTTTCAACAGTTGATTGAAGGTGTAGTAGGACACGCTTATCACGACCGATACGATTATCATCGTTACCAGGACTTCGATTAGGGTAAAACCTTTATTGCTAGTCATAGATCGGGCCAATAACGGTAGTCGCATTGTATGAGTAGGTATTTCCTTTGTAGGTCCAACTTACTTTCACTTTTAATCCCTTGAGTTCATTGCCATAAAGGTCGGTTACCACGGTACGTACCGTGTAGGGAATGATGGCTTTTTTTATCTGCCTGTTTATTGTTGCATTTGCCGATGACAGGTTGGTGAAGTTGTTCATCCTGCTGATTTCAAGTATCTCCTGGGCAACCTTTATGCCTTCATCCTTCATGGCGGTACGAATGTTGGTGTTATACGCGGTCAGAAATGCCGGTATCAGGCTCAGCAACATGAAGGCGAGCACAATCATGGCAACCAATGCCTCAACAAGTGTAAATCCCTGTTCATTTTTCATCACAGACACCGCCTGACCATATGCCTATCCTTGCCCTGGTACTCGAGACAGACACACAGGAGAACGAAGGGTTTACATCGGTGCCTCCAGAAAGCCTAAGGTAACCGCTCGAAAATGTACCACGGTCTGTAATGGTTATATTTCCGGAAGCCATGAATGGATTTTTTAACTCTATACATGTGTTGTCTGTCGTCTCACACACTTGGGTCCCGTTATTCCTCAATGCTATCCGAAGTGTCCTTTTTTCAGCAAAGGCCTGAAGACGTTTGTTTTGGAGAAACGTCTGGATGTTGTTTACATCTGACTCGATGCCACTTCGTTTGCTCCAGTAAGAAAAGGACCTCATCCAGATTGCCGCAAGCAAGGTTATGATGACGATGGTTACCATCAATTCAATCAGTGTAAATCCCATGTGAGGCTTTATCTCTCGAACCACAATATTATTTCCCCTGTCTCATTTGGCGCTGGAGGGTTGAGTGGAGTCGCAGTCTCTGGAGGGATGCCCATCATCCACTCGGTAGTCCTGTTATCAGAGCTGTAAAATGCGTTGGGTATTTTAAGGTCCTCTATGTTGCCCTGGCTAAGCTGAAGGAACAGGGTGCCGCCAGGGTCTTCGGGAGTGAAGTTACCATCACATCCCGTGTTCATGGCGCCTCCTGTTGCGCAGTTCAGACCCCATATCCTTGATCTTCCTCCAAATTTACACAGATCACCTGAAGGTTGGGTTGTGGTAAAGAATATCACATCAAAATTGGAAGGAGTCGGATCTGTGATAGCCCTTTCTTTATAATATTCACTGCTTATTGGTTCCAGATCCTCCACGACCCATGCCACGTTTTGCGAAGAACTTCTTGTAAGCTCGTTACAGATGTCTTGAGCATTATGGGCATTATTTAGACTGCAATGTCCTAGCCCCTGATTCAGGCATTCATCGATCTTAATACCGTAAAGTCGTTCCACGTCCTGGGAGTTTTGTCCCATTTCGTCTTGTTTGAAAAACCATCTGCCTGTGCCGAAATATATGTAATTCATGTCAAAACATTTCATGTATTCGATCTTTGCAGTGATGGGTTCGATGGCGCTTTGGAACACGGTTTCAAAGTCCCAGTTTGTAGCGTTATCGTCATCTACCAGGACCCCTATTACATTGCCTTGCCAGGTGGTCCCTGTCTTTTGGTTTACACCAAAGAATACCATGTCCGTGTCGCCGTCTTCATTGAAATCAACACCTTCAGTAAAGAGTCGTCCGCCAAAGGCATTGTTGTAGGAAGCGAATTTATTATATGATATGAAGCCCGGATCACCATTTCCATCAAATTTTGTCACTGTATCAATGGTAAAATCCGAATTGAGGGTCAAGATGAAGACCTTTAGGTCCTGACCGGCATCACCATTGTAGTTCGTCGGGCCATTCAGGAACATGATATAGCGATGGGACCCCCTCTTGATATAGGCAGGCCCAGAGTAACTGAAGGCAAGCTTTGGATCTGAAAATTCCCATAGAAATGATGGAGATTCCGGATCGGTTATGTCCAGGGCGAAATAGGAGGACAAGCCAGTACAGTTGTCAGACGACGTGTCTGAACAGGTATCAGATGGCGGGTTGACGCATCCGCTACACCCGCAGGCTCCACCAAACCGCATGCCTCCGATGAGGATGCGTTTGTCAATGTAGCCGTCATCATCAGTGTCTTCGATGATCAGGTAGGGTGACAGATCGACGAAATAAATGTGGCAGTAGTTGGGGTCGGCAAGATATTTGAGATAGGGCATGCTGTTCTTGGGTATGAAAGCCCATACCTCCTCACCCAACTGTGTTGTGGTGCAAGTGGTATTGTCGTCGTCGCATATCCGGACTATCTGGCCGGGTCCCAATCCATCTGTCCGTGTCTTGCCCTCCCTGAAGGCATGCAGCATGCCGTCATTGGCTCCGGAGAATATCAGTGAATAATCGCGGTAATCAACGATTTTGGGCGTTGAATATATGATGTCTCCCAGCTTCCAGGTTCCTGAGCCTGTATCCCTGGACCTGCATCCGTAAAAGTCCTCTCCCCGGATATAGGATACCAGATTCTTCTGTACGGTAGTCACGTTGCCGCTGTTCAAGGGATCAAGGCATGCCGGATAATCGGCCAGGGAGGTTCCAAGGGCATCCATCACGCCTGTTACATTGTTGCCGATATTCGTGGCATTGAATTCATTCCAGTCTCCAGCGGAAAATGCATACTTGAGGTGCCGGTTGTCCGGATTGGTGTTCTTGAGTTTTTCACCCGCCTCCCATACCTTGCTTACCTCATCAAGTGATGAATACTGGGTAACCAGGTCGGTGGCGGTCCCGTTTGATGCGCTTTGATATGCATTGATCAAGAGACTTCCAGTGGGGTCAAGGAGGAAATCGAGTATATAATCGTCGTTTATGTCAAGAAAAGTTGCATTTACCGTGTCCTCACGGATGTTTTGAACCAGCTTGGTGTTGAGAAACCAGTATGCGTTCATATATCCAAGCCAGTTCAGGACGTTATCGTTGGAAAGTCTTTTTTCAGGGTAAAAGACAGCCTGGTTAATCAGGCTTCCCTTTCTCGCCTTTGTCGCAAGGATGGATACAGAACTCCCGGCCGAGGTCTTTTTCTGGATGTTATAGATGAATTCAAGCAGTGCATCCTTTATCTCGATTGCATTCTGGGCATTCAGGAATGTGTCTGGATTCCCGTCACCGTCGGCATCCCAATCAATGGAAGATGCAGGCAGGTTGGTGCAGGCGCTTCCCATTCCGTAGCCACAGTCATCCATTACGCAGGAGTCCTTCGGGTAGTCCGCAAGGCTGTCGGGCCATGTCTTATTGGTGGTATCGAAAGATCCATAAATGGCCACGTTTTTGAGTGATTGCTCCCCGGTACCACCGAGAAACAGGCCCAGGGAGTAGACGTTGTAAATATTGATGTCGGTATTGTTTAACGTGCGTAGTGTATCAGTGTGCATTTGGTACGCCGGAACCACGGGGTCTGCCGAATAGTTTTCATATCCGGTACCTATGCTGCATGTCCATTGCGGATAGTATCCACCGTAATTCCACTGCCCGTCAGAAACTAGTATGACAAAGTTTTTCATGCATGGGGCAGGGCTGCAATTTCCCCTTGTGGCATCGCAGATATATAGAGGGTCCTTGTACCTGTCGTTGCTGTTTTTGGAAATGTCAAAACCGTTTGAGTAGTTGTGATCGTTGCTCTGTTTGAAATAGTCATAGGCCTCCCACATGGCCATAGCGGAACCCGTTCCTCCTCCCGGAGGCATGGCATTGATATATCTCTTGAGATAGGTATAGGGATGATCCTGGTCGGCATTGGCGCCATCGGGATAATCTCCTATGTATACCTTGTGCTTTTCGATTCCGTTACTGTAGAAAATGGCCCCGAATCTGGGCCTGTTCTGGTTGTCTTCAAATATCTGGGTGATACCGTTTATCCTGGAGGTAGGGACCGTTACCTTATCATAAAACCAGTAGCCGCTGGCATCGAAATTTCCGGTCGTAACAAGCGTACAGGTGTCACCAGGGCATTCTATATTGGGATCACAATCGGAACTTGTGAAAGATCCATCTTTGCACGAGGACGGCTTGCCACCTGTCACGGCCCAGCGCAACAGATCGATACGACTCATTCGGGCGAAATTGAGTTGATTGCCGGAACACACGCCATAGGTCGAAAACCAGTTCCAATATTCGTATATTCCACCTGCCCCCACGTAGTAAGTGTTATATTGCAGGTTGCAGGATAGCTCCTCATCGGTTTCCTGCCACACGCCTCCCACAAGCTTGTATTTTTTTTCAGGGATGAAATACCCTTCGTATATCTTGGAGGAATCGTATGACTGGTTTACATAGCTTCCTGTCCAGCCGGCATAATACGCAGGCCAGCTCATGCTGCCGCTTTTGTCTATCACCAACAGGACATTGGGCGGGATTGCAGAGGTCAGGAAGGGAGGCGTAGCGCAATAATCATCCATTGCCGCTTCAACATGGGATGTCCAGGAAAAAAATAATGAGACAGCGATAAACAGTTTGAAAAAGAATTGCCTGCTACTCATGATTACCTTCCTTTCACCGGCATGATCAATCTTAGCCTTGTATCTTCGTCATCACAGGGCCCGTGTAATACGAAGGTTATCACCTGGCCTTCGGTAATCTCTTGCAGGTCATTTTTCCGGAGCATCTTATAGGTGTGATCTCCTTTGCAGAAAGGGGCTGAAATCTCTACAGTTATCTCGTCGCCATTTAGGCTCAACACCTTTCCCCTCAAGATCATCTGATCAAATGCCCAAGATTTTGGTTGGCTCAAAAGCGTAAATATCAGGATAAAGGTAACGGTGGTAATTTTCATGATCCCTCTCACGATATCATCTCCTAGGTAACCGTTTTTATTGTTCCACGATCTATAATATATTCTTTCAAATAACGTGCCAGTTGACTTTGATCCTTAATCAGGTATATCGGCTGAAAAAGGGTGGAAATAAAGTTGGTAGTCACCTTTTTTTTCATCTGGTGGGAATTCCTGAAAATTAGATTTTTTGTTTGAGGATAAGGCGCAAGTAGGCAAAAAGCGTGGCACAGATCCTGTATGTGAGCATTTAGGGGCGGCGAGCAATGCAGTCACAGGGCCAAAGGGCAATTTTTAGAGGGTTCCTACTGGGTTCGAAACCTGTCTTTGCATGTGGTATTTTCATACCCTATGTGGGAATCATTTTACCCAATTTGGTCTGGGCCGAAC
>CAZUIH010000072.1:0-12325 GCA_964620365.1 uncultured Desulfobacterales bacterium
TATCCCGGATTATTCATGAACAATTTAATGGGCTGTTCATGTGCATGTAAAAAACAGTGTGTTTTAATGAAGATGTCAGGAAAACCGCAATTTAATAAACATAATCAGGTAGATATGAAACTTAGTTAAATTGTTCATGAATAATCCGGGTTATGCAAGGAAGACCTGCGAACCAATATTGGGTTGTTGGCCGCGAAGGTCGGCCCGCACCAACTACAAGGCGCTGAGGCTGTTGGTGCAAGGCGTTCAAGGGTGGGGAGCTAAGATCTTCTGATCGAGACTCGTCCGGTGTTTTGCAACCGGCATGAGACGGCATTAAATCCGTTTTACGGCGGCTCGGGGTGACTCTTTTCGGTGAGGCCAAGGCTGAGACCATGGAGCATCTACAGGGAGTTGTCTTGCCGAAAGATCTCCCCAGCAAAAAAAAGAGGCTGTTGCCCGTGCGAGAATGGCCTCTGTCCTCAAAGAGTCATTCCGAGCCACCTGAAAAATTTTCTCAGCCTCTAAAGGCCAGCATGTCTGTCACCCCCATAGTCTGGTAAGACTTCAAAACAACGCCACAACCTGGATAAAACGACCTGGCATCCCGATGTCACGGCGGAGAAATATCCTTCCGCATCTGGAGTGAATCAGATGCTGAAGGCCGTGCCGGCCTTTTCATGGTAATGCGCGATAAACCGGAAAAACAGATTGCGTTCATCTCGATCGATAGGGGTACATCAAATGTATTTTTGTGTCACACCTGAACCTATTTCCTCAAATGGAGTCCGCCTCATACGATGGGGGAGGGTGAGGTATTCCGCGACTTTTACATCCTTTTCGTCAATGGTATCGCGGCCTTTGAATGCGGCATGGGCGCGTGCCGTCTTCACAACGGTCAAATCAGCCCTATGCCCGTCTACTCCGGTAAGGATCATGCGGTGAGCTACTTTTTCCATTATATCCCGGGAAATCTCGATTTGGGAAATTCTCTTCCTGGCATTTTCAATGGCACGGGCAAGGCGTTCATTTTCCGCAGCGAATTTCTGGGAAAATCTCTCAGGATCATTTTCAAAGGCCGCGCGCCGTTCCATGATCAGTGTCCGCTCTTTCACTTTTTTCAAACCCTCAACGGTTACGCAAAGTCCGAACCGGTCAAGAAGCTGGGGGCGGAGTTCACCCTCTTCGGGATTCATGGTCCCAACCAAGACGAAACGGGCTGCATGGGTAAAGCTTATCCCTTCGCGTTCCACATAATTGACACCCATGGCCGCGGCATCCAGGAGGATGTCGACCACATGGTCATCGAGGAGGTTTACTTCGTCCACATAGAGCACGCCCCTGTTGGCGGACGCAAGGATTCCTGGATCAAAGCGCCGTGCACCAGTTTTGAGAGCTGTCTCCAGATCGAGGGTCCCTGCGACCCTGTCTTCAGTGGCTGACAGGGGAAGATCCACCACACGGATCTTGCGCTTTATTCCGTTCAATGTCTTGCCTTTCTGGAGTTTTGTCTCACACTCAGGGCAGAGGTGAGAATAATCCGCGGGGTCACACTGGTAAGGGCAGCCCTCCACTACGTTTATCTCGGGAAGAATGTCGGCCAAGGCCCTTACAATAGTGGATTTTCCCGTCCCCTTTTCACCACGTATGAGCACTCCGCCTATCGAAGGATCAATAACATTCAAAATCAAGGCCAGTTTCATTTCCTCCTGGCCCACTACCGCTGAAAATGGATATATATATTTTTTCATGACATAGCTCCATATTTTAGGATTTTTACCATGTTTTCCGCCTTTAGGGCCTCAGGGGTGAAATATTTTGCTGAGAGGATTTCCGCCAGTCTTTTGGCAAGCCCAAATTTCAGGCTTCCTGTCTCCGTGTCGATCACTACAAATTCAGCATGTGGATAGCTTGAGGCGAGGGCCTTGGCCATAAGCTCTACCTCTTTTCTCGGTAACTGGTCGGTCAGTTTCACGTTTCCCCTGCCGTCCGTGACAAAAATTACTGTCACTTTGATATCAGGTTCCTTTCGGCTGATGAATCCTATGAGTTTTCCGGTCTTGACAATCCCTGCTGAAAGGGGCGTGGACCCTCCCACAGGAAGATCCTCAAGGAGTTTTGCGGCAAGATCCACAGAGTTTGTGGGAGGCAGGATCACCTTGGCATCCGCTCCTCGGAACACAATGAGTCCCACCCGGTCCCGTTTTTGATACGCGGACATCAGTAGACTCATTATGCTCCCCTTGGTCTCGGTCATTCGGGCCTCCGCTCCCATGGAGCCTGAACCATCAACGCAAAAGAGCAGTAGATGCCCTGTCTTGGCCTCACGCACTTTTTCCCTGAAGTCCTGCTCAAGGACCACGAATCTGCCATTTTCGCCCCTTCGGACAATTTGATAGGGAGCGGCTGCCCTCAAGGTGGCGTCAAGTGCCAGATCAGAAGTTTTTTCCCTGGGCCTGCGGGCCCTGACATAACGTCCCCTGGTCAGTTTGTTGATCGTCCGGCTCCTTCTGCCGAATTGCACACGTCTAGTTTTACGGCGGTCTTCCGAGTGGAAGCTACGGACCTCAAACGTCTCGCCTACGGAAAAACGTTGATCCGATCCCTGTCTCGGTGTTGTCTCTTCATCATCAAGGGAGGGCTTGCCTTCCTGCGGACTTTGTCCCTGCGACCGTGGCTCTTTCTTTTCCCCTCCTTGCCGTGAATCGTTTGATTGCCGGGAATCCTTGTCGGTGTTTGCGGATTCCTCTTTCTTTTCATGGGAAGGGGGAGGGGAATGTTTGTCCTTTTTTTCCTGGTCCTTTTCTCCGTTGTGTCTTTCCGAAGAAGACGCCTCCCGTCTCCGGTGACTGAGCGCCATTTCTGCCACGGTCTCTACATCTTCGTAATTTACCTCAACCCGGCCTTCCAGCGCCGCCCGGGCCGATGAGGCCGCTTGTATGACCAGGTCGGCCCTATGACCTGCCACATGGTTCTTACGGCATAGTTCGGCGATGAACTGTTTAACGTGGCCTGGTATCCAGACAGAAGGAAGGATGAGCCTGGCCCTTTGTATCTTTTCCTTCAGTGCCTGGTCCTTTATGGCAAACCCTTTTAGGAAGGCGCGGGGATTTGCTTCAAATGCGAGTCTTCTTTGCATGATCTCAATACGCCTTTCCAGCTCCTTTTCGCCTTCCACTGTTACACAAAGACCAAAACGGTCAAGGAACTGAGGCGGGACTTCTCCCTCTTCGGGATTCATGGATGCCACCAGAATGAATGCCGATGGGTGGACAACGCTCACTCCCTCTCTTTCAACCCTATTCATCCCAGAGCCCGAAAGGTCCAACAGTCCTGCCATCAAATGATTTTCAAGGAGATTGACCTCATCTATATAAAGGACGCCGTGGTTCGCACGGGCAACAATGCCTGGTTGCAAGCGTCTGCGACCATATTTTATTGCTGTCTCAAGATCGATGGACCCAAAAAGGGCGTCTTCGGTAACAGACAGGGGCAGGTTGATAAAGGGGGCCGGACGCCTTTCATGTATAAAATCGTCTCCCCTATCTAGTTTTTCCGCGCAGTCCGGACACACTGGGGCCTTTGCCAGACAGTTGAAGGGACAGCCGACAACGGTTTCCACCTCTGGAAGGATAGCTGACAGGGCTCGAGCCGCTGTGGACTTTCCAGTGCCTTTTTCGCCTTTTATCAGTACGCCGCAAACAGCAGGATTGATCGCTGCAAGTAGCAGGGCGAGTTTCATGTCTTCCTGTCCTACTATGGCGGAAAAGGAATAGTTGTTCATGATCGGCTAAGCCTCTGCCTGATTTCCTGTATCTGTTCTGTCCAATCCGATACCTCGTCCGCGCTCAAGATGTCGACCGCCCCGCCCTGGAATCCTCCGGATGTGTCTCCCATGGCCCCTTCAATAAGCCCTTCGAGTTCCAGGTACGCATCTTTTAAACCTTCGAGGACTTCGGGATCGGGTTCCCAGAGTCCCCTTTCATTGGCCTCCAGGAGCCTGCGACCTATTTCTTCAAGGGCGTATGGATTATGTTCCTTGAAGAATCTCCTTGTTTCCTGGTCAAGAACAAAGGTCTTTGCAATTTCGTCAAATATCCACCCGTCAACATCCCCGGTTGCGGCCTGCCATCCAAAGATTCTTCCCACTCTCTTGGAGATGTCTCCAGCCCCCTTGTAACCATGTCGTTTCATTCCCTCTATCCACCGTGGATGAAGGAGTTTCGTCCTTGCCACCCTTCGTATTTCATCAGCCAGGGTCCTCACCTCGACCGCTTCCGGCTCCCTTGTATCTCCAAAATAGGCCTGGACGTGTTTCCCAGACAGTTCCCGGGCCGCAACGGTCAGGCCACCATGGGTACCGAAATGGCAACAGCAGCCAAAAAGGTCATATTCGTCAGTGACCACCTTGTTGAAGGTCATGTCCACGGTACTCAAACTTGCTGCAAGGTCTTCATGGGAATCCTGGCCGAAGGTCCCCTTGCCATAGGCATAGCCGTTCCAGTAGAGAAAGATGTCGGCCAGGTCCCTTTCCGTTTTCCATGCCGAGGCATAGACTGCCAGGTTGACTCCAGGCTGGTAGGTGCCGGGTTTGGAGGCGAATATCCTGAAGGTTGCCCTGCGGAAGGCCTTTTCGTCTTTGCCATCCAGGGCGGCCAGCCTGTCCAAGGTGTGCTTCCGGACAAAATTCATCTCAGGAGGTTCATCCAGGGCTGCCACTGCCTGCACCGCCTCATCGACAAGTTCTATGCAGTTCGGAAAGTTGTCTCGGGTGATGCCTGAAACACGGACGGTGACATCGATTCTAGGACGGCCAAGTTCGGAAATAGGTATGATTTCAAACCCCTTGACCCGTCCATTGGGCAACCACACCGGTTTCACTCCCAAGAGGTTCAAAATTTGCCCCATGCCCTCTCCGTCGCTCCACATTATGTCTGTGCACATCCAGTAGATCGCTATGTTTTCAGGGAATTTGCCCTCTTTCTCCAGCTGTTTGTGGATCAGGGCCTGCGCCAGCTTTTTCCCTACATCATAGGCAGCCTTGGTGGGAACCCTTTCAGGGTCAAGGGAGTAAAAATTCCTGCCCGTGGGAAGGACGTCGTCCCGGCCCCTGGTAATAAGGCCGGAGGGCCCAGAAGGTAGGTATTCTCCGGACATACCGTTTAAAAGGGCCCCTATCTCATTTGAGGCATTTATCCTCTCATCGAGGTCAAGGATCCTTTGTCGGGCCTTTTCCAGGGCCTCTCGGTCAACTTTCTCCGTTATGTTTTCTCCTGTGACCCTTTCAAGGATTTTTTCTGCATTGTTTTCCCCTGAGGCCATTACCTCGGCAATAAAGGCCTTTGACAGCTCATCGATCTTTTCGAGTACCTTTCCTCCCATGACCTGGGCGTCAAGGAGCTCTTTCAGTTCATATCCAAGGACCTTTGCGATAAGCTTTCTTACGGAATTGCTGTCCCCTATGTCATACCGCAGTATGGCCCTTATGAAATCGGCTCGTCTTTCCCCCCTGGGGAGTTCTCCGAATACGTGCATCCCGTCCTGGATCTGGGTGGTTCTGATCCGTGAAAGGATTTCGTGGGTCCGCCTCAGCACTTCTGTGAATTCGAGTTCCGAGGCAGGTTCCATCTCCTTGTCCAGGCCCGTTTTTTCTATTAGGTCCATAATCCTGTGCCTGAGCCCGTGGGCCCTGGCAGGGCTGACTCCCTTGGCCTGGTCATAGTCGGCCAGGCAGCGGTCGAGTTCCTCAAGCTCATCATAAAGGCCACTTTGGGAAAGCACGGTCTGCATGTGGTCCACCAAGACAGCATAGCTTCTGCGTTTGGCGATCGTTCCTTCTGGCGGGTTGTCCGCATTGTATATGTAGAGATGGGGCAATTTATGGATAGAAAGATCGGGCAGACAGGCCTCTGAAAGCCCTACCCCCTTGCCTGGCAGGAATTCCAGGTTGCCGTGGGTGCCCACATGGATCACTACGTCCGCCTTGAATACCGATTCAAGCCAGCGGTAGGTGGCTAGATACTGGTGTGGCGGAGGGATGTCGGGGTCATGCAGTATTTTGCAGACCCTGCCGTCACATCTCGGTCCTGCGCATCCTCTTTTGGGCTGGACACAGACCACGGCGTTTCCATATTCAAGTCCCGTGACCACTATCTTGTCTTCGTAGACCATGGCGGCGGGTACACCATCCACGGCCTTGCCGGGCGGGTCTCCCCATGCCTCGGCAATCCTCTTTCTCACCTTGCCGGGAAAGTCTTTCCACCAATCAAGGTATTGTCGCAGTGGGACAAGGTCTAGCGCGCCGCCCTTCTTGACGATTTCCTCCACTGTAGTCCAGCGGAATTCTGACACGGCCTTTCTTTCCATTATGATGTCAATGAGAGCCTTGCCGGTTTCCGGCGGGGTTTCCACCTGATATCCGGCCTCCTTCATGGCCTTCATGATCCTTGCCACGCTTTCAAGGGTGTCAAGATGAGCGCCAGTCCCGACGGTGGCCTCAACCGAGGCACAGGGGTTGTTGTGAAGGACGAAGGCTACCCTGCGTTCTGAAGGGGGCTTTTCCTTGAGTTTCGTCCATGCCTTTACCCTTTCCGCAAGTCTTGCGCACCTTTCCACAATGGGTACCTTGCGTTCCACCAGGGTTGAGCTGTCCTCATTCTCGTCCCTGTCAACCACGCCTACGATAATAGGTTCGATGACCCCTTCGAACTCGGGCATGGCCACGGACCATCCGATCTCATTTGAAAGCCCCTGTGAGTCTTCTTCCCATTCTGTAACGGTGCGGTAATAGGAGGTGACTGGCTGAAAGACTGGGACGGACAATTTCTTCAGAAGCTCTACTCCAGAGGTGGCAAGGCTGGTGTCGCTGAGATCCTTTTCCCTGGTGCTTCCCACGAAAAAGAAAATCATTTTAACAAGGGCGTCGATCCTTGATTTCCCGTCCCTGTCCAGGAAAAAATCCCTTATGGCCGCGGCGCTTCCCCTGGCCCCCAGGCCTTCATCCTTCAGACTATATGAAAATACAGGGATCACCGACAGGCCCTGGCCTTCGAGCTCTTTTACTAGCCTGTTCTCCACCTCGAGATGTCCGTTGACCCACGCATGACGGGAGATAAGCAAGCCCACCACCGGTTGTTCAGGAGATGGCCTGTACCAGTCGAGGTATTTTTCCACTGAGTCGAAGTGTGTAGGGGCCTCGGGATGGTATATCCCTTCAAAGGGAAGTCTTTCAGGGGGATCATAGACTATGTCCTCCTTGCCTAGTTTATTTGCAAGAAATGCGAGGAGATTGGCAAAATTATTCTTTCCTCCATAAACTATGTATTTATAGGCTGTTTCAAGGAACTCCGGGGCAACATTTGACAGCATCCAGTATGATGGATCGTATCCGAGACATACCAGCGGCTTTTTTCCTCCTATCTTCTCGATCTTTGGGGCAAGTTCCTCCCAGAAGGACTCTGAAGTCCGGTAAAGGAATATCAGATCGCCTTTTGCCAGTTCCCGAAGCACTTCCTCCCCTTTGTCAGGGTCCCTTTTCAGGCTCCGGCTAGAAAATATCTTGATATCCAGGCTGGCCATTTTTTTTGCCGCCTCTGTCAGTACAGGCACATAACTATTCCAGACTATGGCCCTGATTTTCATATTGTTTCCTCCTCAAATGTAAAGACATGACTTTGGTCAGGCTCTTCTGCAGGAAAAAGGAGCTGGCGGCCGCAATGGTGAACGGTTTCCAAGGAAAGCCCGTAGAGATCTTCAAAACACTCCTTGGAGGTCCCATTTCCCGGTTTGACCTCGGCTGTGATCCTGCCGTTTTTCAAGAGAACCAACCTGTGGGCAAAGAGCAGGGCCAGGTTTGGGTCATGGAGATTCATGATCACAGTCAGCCCCCTTTGGTATGCCAGTTCCCTGATTTTTTTCAGGACCCTGACCTGATGCCTGAGGTCAAGGTGCGCTGTTGGTTCGTCCAGAAGGAGTATTGGGGAGCCCTGGGCCAGGGACCGCGCAAGAAGCACGAGTTGACGCTCGCCGCCGGAAAGTTCCGTGAACACACGCTCGGTCAGATGGGCGATGCCCAGACTCTCAAGGGCGGAGCGGGCCTTTTCAAGATCCTTTTCCCCAGGGGTTGAAAAGAGTCCCAGATATGGTGTCCGACCCATGAGGACCAAATCCATTACACTGTATTGAAAGGCAGGTTCAAAGGACTGTGGGACAAGGGCAAGGAGTTTGGCAATTTCAGCCGGGGAGAGGTCTGTTATGATACGCCCCTTTATCCTTACTTCGCCGGATATGGGGTATAGCCCGGAAAGGCACCGGAAAAGCGTGGTCTTGCCGGCACCGTTGGGGCCGAGAATGGCTGTTACCTCACCGGCACGGCATCGAAGATCTATTGCCTTTAGTATAGATTTGAAGGAGAGCCTTTTGGCCTCTATCATTGTTTCCAGCTCCTCATGTTGTCTCTTTTCATCAGGTAGATAAAAAACGGAACTCCACACAGGGCAGTTATGATGCCCACTGGCAGGTCAAAGGTGGTGACCGATCTGGCTATGGTGTCCGATAAGGTCATAAGACCTGCTCCCGCCACCATGGACAGAGGAATGAGCCGGCGGTTTTCTGGTCCTATGGCAAGCCTTACCAGGTGGGGAACCATGAGACCCACCCAGCCAATGATGCCTGATACCGATACCGCGGCCCCCACTGAAAGGGAGATCGCGCCGATGACGAGAGCCCTTTCCCTTTCAACGGACACCCCCAGGCTTCGGGCCTCTTCCTCTGAAAGGGAGAGGATATTTAACCTGAAGCGCAAAAGGTGTATCAGGAGACAGCCTATGAGGATAAAAGGTGCGGATGAGACGACTTTGTCCCAGTTGCTCAGCGCGAAACTACCCATAAGCCAGGTGACGATGTCTGCCAATTGGTGAGGACTGACCAGGAATTTGATCAAAGAGACAAGGGCCATCAAAAATGCCGAAACTACTATGCCAGAGAGGATCAGGTGCAGTCTTGATACATTGCCTTGGCTCTTTGCCAGCCCGTAGGTCAGGAAGCTGGCAAGAAAGGCAGCCAGAAAGGCGAATGGCTGGACGGAAATAAGCGGGAAAAATATTACTGATACGGAACATCCCAGGGCCGCGCCGGCTGAAATCCCCATGAGATAAGGGTCAACCAAGGGATTGCGAAAGATGGCCTGGAGCGCTGCCCCTGATACAGCCAGGGCCGCTCCTGTAAGTGCTGAAAGAATGATCCTCGGCGCCCTTATCTCCCATATTATGTCCAGGAATCTGGGATTGATATCACTGGCATTTAGAGAGAACTTTGCGTAAACGGCCTTCAGGAAGAGCAGGGGTGTCACTCCCATTGGGCCCGTGGAAAATGCTAGGCCGAACACGGCGAGGCAGCCTGTTATGACAAAGGCCTCTTTCCAGTTTATTGTTCTTTTAACTGACAAGGTCTTCTCAGAAGAAAATCTGTCGGTCAAATTCATCGACAGCATGGTTAAACAGTATATCTTGGAATCGTTCAGGGTAGATCTTCATGGCCATCCACAGGCAGACAAGGGCGGCCCTCGGAGACCAGGTGGACCAGTCCGGCGCCTTGTACACAGCCTTGTTTTTGACTGCCGGCACGGAAGAAAATCGGCTGTCCGAAAGTATGGCTTCGGGTCCGTATCCGGCATTGCCCCAGATAAAGATGACTTCAGGGGCCCAGAGGACGATCTGTTCCGGTGAGATCCTGGGATATAGGAGATCGAGTCCCTGAACGCAGTTCCTCCCTCCTGCCATTCGAATCAGGTCTGGGACCACGCCTTTTCTACCTGCCACCTGGCTGGGATTTCCCCAAAGCCAAAGGACACGTCTTTTTTCGGTTTCTTTCAGCCCGGACACTCTTTTGTCCACGAGCGAAAAAATAGTGTCCATGGCCTTGTTTACCCTGTGAAGCCGTTTCTCCTTGCCAAAGAGTCTTGCCACAAGGACCAGGGTTGAACGAAGGTCTTTCAGGCCTTCAGGGGAAATGGCAATGACTGCACACCGGTCATGCCCTCCTGCTGTCTCCATGGCCTTAATGGTCTCGGGCCTGTATCTCCAGGTGATAACCAGATCCGGAGCCAAGAGAGCAAGGGATTCTAGATTGACCTGGCTTGCGGTGCCCACGGACGTGATGGCAGCCAATCTCTCTTCTCCGACCTCCCTTAAGAAGGAACCTTTGCGTTTGGCCCAAAGACTGATTCCTACGGTTTGATCCCACAGATCCAGGTATGGAACAAGTTCGTAACCAATGAGAAAAACAGCCCTTTTGACCGGTACTTGGACCACGACCTGTCTGCCCATGGCATCGGTGACTGTCACGGTTTTTGCCATTGAAGCAGATGAGACAAGCAGCGATATCAACAGGCTGACGGCCAGTGTAGTTATAACTGTCTTTAATTTGGTTTTATGCTTCAATGTTGTCGCCTTTAATCCCGGACAATTTTTGCTCCGTTCACCTGCCTCGTTTATGGCACGCAAGATCATCAGTATTTCAGACCGAGTTCCAGCAGCCAGGTCCTTCCTGGGGCCTTGTAATAGTCGTAGTAACCATGGTTGAAGAGGTTGTTTACCGAGAACGAAAGTTCTGCCCAATTAATTGGCTTGATAGTTAGCTTGAGATCAGCCACGAAGTATTCTTCAGATGTCTGATAGACCCCGTCTGCCTTATCCGAGTTGTCGTCCTTGTGAAAGACTTTTCCCACGTAGTGTCCGTAAAAGGCAGCGGTTACATAGGGTAAGTCAGTGCTGAGAGTGAAATTCCACATCCAGGGAGGGGTATCTATCATGCGTTTGCCTTCGGAGGCTGGCGCTGCCGGGTTATCCGTGATCTTCGTGTCCTGACGGGTATAGTTTACCTTGGCTGTGAGCCATGATACCGGCCTTAATTCCAGCCCTGCCTCAATTCCATCAATTTCAGCAGATCCCGCATTGACCTTTAGGCGTTCCGATGCTGTGGCCTGGGTATAGATGAGGTCGTCCAACCAGGTGCGGTAGTAGGTCAGGTAGCATTTCACCCGATTGTTGAAGAGCATCCTTTCGGCGCCAATTTCGGCGGTCCATTCCGTTTCCGGATCAAGATCCGGATTGCTACGGTAAGTGGTGGAATACCACTGCCACGTCCTGTAGAGCTCATAGAGATTTGGTGGACGAAAGGCGCGTCCCACGGATGCCCTCAGGGTGGAAAAAACGTCAGGCCGAAAGACCAGGGTCGCCTTGGGGCTAAAGGCTCCATCGTCCCGATCCTGGTATTTCTCCTTGCTGTCCGGGTCTCCTGCAGTCCCGTCGTATGTCCACCAGTGGTCGTATCGCATGCCGAGAAAGAGGACGAGTTTTTCAGAAAGACTCATCTTGTCCTGGATAAACAGTCCCAGGTTATGGTCCTTACCTCTGGCCAGGTAGGTTTTTTCGCCCCGGGTGTCTTCATCCCTGTAGAAATCCAGCTTGTGCGTGTCGATATCGGCCCAGTCCTTGCGAAAGTTGAGGCCCGCGGTCAAGAAATGGGATTCGCCAAAAGGCATACTGCCTGTTAGATCCAGGTAATAGGTCTGCGATGTGGAATCGTTAATCTGACCAGAGGCGTCAGAATAGTCACCACCACGATCTGGTTTGGTGTAGTAACCGTCTCGCCTCAAAAATCCAAAAGTTACAGCTGTTTCCAAACTCCCGAATTTGTCCTTGTAGTTTAGGGACAGGATGTCATTGTCATAATTGGCTATTCCTGCGTAAGAAATGAAGTCATACGGAGTTACAGAGACTTTTTTCCCTTCCGGAAGACAGACATCACCTGAAAATGTATGCGCCCCAGAAGGATCCCTGAGATAGGTGTGTGGAGGGCCATAGCCGTATCGAATGGTGCCCCTTTGGTAACCAAGGCTGATGCGGCCTTCCTGCCGTACATCCATGGTTCCCCTGAAATGGTAATTCCAGCGCTGTCCATGGTTTTCACCCTTGTCGCCCACCACCCATCGAGCTTTTTCCCCGGTAGGGTCCGTGGTTGAATAACCGCCGCTCAGCTGTCCCGTTCCCTCTCTGGGACTTCTCAGAACCTTGACGGAGGCATAACCGTCAGTGCGGTCTTCCTCATAACCCATGAGGAAGGAAAAACGGCCTATGCGATCACCAAAGAGCACCCGTCCCCGGCGGGTATCGTCTTCCCCAAGACCTCCAACAGCTGAAAAGGTGAGTTTGTCAGGGGGGGTGGTGATGATGTTGATCACTCCTCCCATGGCGTTGCCGCCCCACAGGGCAGAGGCAGGCCCGCGTATGACCTCGATCCTATCCACTTGGTCCAGGGATAGACTTCCCCATTTGACGGAACCAGA
>CAZUIH010000073.1:0-12267 GCA_964620365.1 uncultured Desulfobacterales bacterium
GTGCAGGTTATGATCCATTGTTCTTCAGAAACAAGCCTTTTGAGCCTTGCGAGATCGTAATGAGGTTTTTTCTTTTCATTAATTGGTACCATTATGGTCCCATGTCTGTCAATATTATAAATCGGCTGAATCGGAAAAAACTTAAATAAACGAATTTTGCTAACAATTTTTAGCACATGTTCAGGATGTATTATATAAAAATTCCGACCATCCTGTAAATCTTGTCCAAAATAATTGATCTTTTTGATCGATCAAGCTATCGTAATACAGGATCATCAATTATCAATGGATTCCTCATGGAAACAGTTAAGATTTCACCTAACTTAAGTATCAGGTCGTTATCCCTGCATTGAACGCTGCCATTGCTGTCCAGGCAGCCAAAATCAGCCATGAAGACATTCAAGACATTCCGGGCGTTAAATTCATTCAAAAATAAAAAATGATCCCCTCAGTACTTGCAAAACAGATCCGCCAGGGACTGACAGACTTTCTCCACACCACATTCCCCATTTCCACACCTTTTTTTCAAGGATTGCTACACAGGCTTCTTGAACAGGAAGAAACGGTGTTTAAAGGCCCGTATCTCTCGATCGGGCTGCCATTTAGAAAAGCTGGGGCAGGACCTGATTTTTTCCCGGATGTCCCCCTGCCTTACAAGCCGTATCGTCATCAGGAAGAGGCATTTAAGCGTCTTTCAGGGGAGCAAAATCCCCGGTCCACTCTTGTGGCTACGGGAACAGGGTCAGGCAAGACCGAGTGCTTTCTCTGGCCCATATTAGATTACTGTTACAAGCGGCGGGGAGAGCCGGGGATAAAGGCCATTCTGATCTATCCCATGAACGCACTGGCCACAGATCAGGCCGCAAGGATAGCCAGGGCCATATTCAACAATCCCAGGCTCAAGGGAAACGTGACCGCTGGGATCTACATAGGGCAAAGCGAAAAGCATCCCAGCAAGGTCATGGGGCCCGATGGGATCATGGCTGACAAGGACACCCTGCGGCTTATGCCTCCGGACATCCTGCTCACCAATTACAAGATGCTGGACTATCTCCTGGTAAGACCAGGCGACTATGGCCTCTGGAGGCAAAACAGGCCTGAGACTCTGCGGTATCTCGTGGTGGATGAACTGCATACCTTTGACGGGGCACAGGGAACGGATCTGGCCTGTCTGATTCGGCGTCTTAAGGCAAGATTAAAAACTCCCCAAAACTATCTTTGCTGCGTGGGCACCTCTGCCACCTTGGGAAGCAGGGAGGAACAGGAAGATCTCCTGGATTATGCGAGGCTCCTTTTTGGCGAACCTTTTACCCAGGATGCCATAATCCATGAATCGCGTCTAACTACTGGTGAATTCCTCGGAGATAGCCTCATTTCTACTGTGGAGGTGGTCCCGCAAGGCAAGGCCCCGCTTCTTGATCCAGAGGCCTATAATAGCCTTAAAGATTATGTGCGTTCCCAGTTTGAACTCTGGTTTGGGGAATCGGTATCTGAGTCAGCTCCTGATGATCCTCAGTGGCAGATAGAGCTTGGCAGGAGGCTCAAGGGCCATCTCTTTTTCCACAATCTGCTCAAGGTGGTGGCAGAGGGAGTCACGAGTTACGATAGGATCTTCTCCGAACTCGAAAGGGTTACTCCTTCTTTTAAGGATGCGCCGCACCAATACAAGGTCAACCTTCTAAACAGCCTGCTCGCCCTTGTTTCTGTGGCAAGGAACAGAAATCCAGCCAGCCCTGAGAACCCGCTGCCTTTTTTGCACGTAAGGCTCCAATTCTGGATGCGGGAGCTTCGCCGCATGGTGTGCAGTGTCAGCAAAAGGCCAGAGCTACGGTTTGCCGATGACCTTGGCGAAGAACAACTAAAACGGCATCTTCCCCTGGTGCACTGCAGGGAGTGTGGAAGCACTGGCTGGGCCGCGCTCTTGCGCCATGGAGATAATAAGATAAATCCTGACCTGCAGACATTTTATTCGGCCTTTTTCAATGAGAATCCTGATGTGGCCTTTCTCTTTCCGGAGCCTGATAAAAAAAAGGACACCAGCTTGAGGGGAGCAAAGGCACAGATTTGCGCTTCTTGCCTCCATATTTCCCCTGGGCGGGAACGTGGCGAGTGCGCCTCCTGCGGGCATACAGAGCTGATTCCCATATTTATTCCTGACATGAAGCGAAGGGTCACCGGAAACAACCGGACCAGACTTATTGCAGATCACAATTGCCCATACTGCCAGTCAAAAAACAGCCTGACCATCATGGGTTCCCGGGCGGCAAGCCTTGCAAGCGTCCAGATTGCCCAGATCTTTGCCTCATATTTTAACGATGACAAAAAACTCGTGACCTTTTCTGACTCTGTTCAGGATGCAGCCCACAGGGCTGGTTTTTTCACTGCCAGGACCTGGCGTTTCAGTCTGAGGACCGCAATCCAGAAGGTGCTTCTGGATACCGACAGGGAGATTTTTCTTTCTGATCTCCCGGATTTGTTCGTGAACTATTGGTCAGAGAGATTTGATGAAGAAACCTTTGTCGCAACGTTTATCGCTTCAAACATGCTCTGGTTCCATGATTTTGAATACCTGAAGCAGCATGGAAAACTACCAGGGGATTCCAGGTTGAAGCAGGACATAATAAAACGCCTTTCCTGGGAAATATTCAGCGAATACGGATTCAGCGCAAGGATTGGAAGGACACTTGAAAAGACCGGTTCATCAGTGGCTCACCTGGACTCCAGGTTGTTTGAAAGATTGGTGGCGGTATGTTGGGAAACTCTCCGGAATGAGGTGGGCGAGCTGAGAGGGCTTAAGGAAGAGACTCTCCGGCGGTTCATAACCGGCCTTGTTATGCACCTTAAGAACCGGGGTGCAGTGATGCACAAGGTGCTCGATTCATATTTAGAGAACTGGGGCAAAACCTATCTCATATCACAGAAGCACATTCCATGGATGCCCAACTTCGGGCCTGTTACAAGGGCCCCTGCCTTTCTGACCACCCGCTGCGGAACCGAACGTTTTGACGCGCTTCTCACTGGAAACCCGGGTAATAGAACATGGTATGAAGGATGGGTAGAAAAATGCCTTCAGGAATGCCATCCCCTGGCCGCATCTCTTTCTGGCCGTATTTATGATGTGCTACTTAATCTTTTGGTGAAGAGCGGGGTCCTTGAAGAAAGGATAGTAAGGGCTGGAAAGAGTCCCCACAGGATCTGGGGCCTGTTGCCAGATGCCCTCAGCATAGGCAAGGAGACAGTTCAATTCAGATGCCGGCAGTGTGGACATCTGATCCCTGTGGCAGAAGGTGAAAGCCATGTATGGCACGATGCGCCCTGTCTGCGCCTACACTGTAAGGGCACTTATGAAAAATATGATGCGGGCCGGGACTACTATGCCCAGCTCTACGCGTGTGGACATGTAGAGCGAATTTTTGCTGCTGAGCACACAGGGCTTCTAAAAAGGGAAGAGAGGGAAGAACTTGAACAGATGTTCAAGGAAGATACGAATAGAAGGCCCTGGTATCCGAACCTCCTCTCCTGCACTCCTACCCTTGAACTAGGCATAGACATAGGGGACCTTTCTTCTCTCATTTTGTGCTCTGTACCTCCTGCCCAGGCCAATTATCTCCAACGTATTGGCAGAGCCGGAAGAAGGGATGGCAACGCTCTTAACCTGACCCTGGCAAATGCCAGACATCATGACCTCTACTTCTTTTCTGAACCCGAGGAGATGATCGCAGGCAAGGTGGAGTCGCCCGGGATCTTTTTGAATGCATCAGCAGTGCTGGAGCGGCAGCTTACTGCGTATGGTTTTGACAGATGGATTGAATCCGGGATTACGGAGAGCGCCATACCCGGCCGCCTTGGGACTGTGCTCAACAACTTGACCGCCTCAGACAGACGCAAATTCCCCTTCAACTACCTTCTATTCATAGAAACTCATGGAATGCAAATCCTCCACGATTTTTTGTCAATGTTTAAAGAGATTCTTACAAGTGATGCAGCAGAGCATTTGAGGATATTCATGCAGGGGGATCACAAAGATGAGGGAAGCCTTGCCTATAAGATCTTGAATGGCCTGTATCAGTGCCAGCGGGAGCGGGAATCCCTTAAAAAAAAGGTGCGAAGCCTCAATTCAAAGCTCCGGCAGAAACAAAAGACACTGGCAAAAGACAAGAATTACGAGGAGGAGATCGAGGAACTCAGAAGGGAAAAGAGCGCCCTTCAGGCATTGGTCAAGAATATCAACGAAAGGGACACATTGAATTTTTTTACTGATGAGGGTCTGATCCCCAACTATGCATTCCCGGAGGCAGGGGTACTGCTCAAGTCGGTGATTTACAGGCGAAAAAAAGTCTCTTTAGAAGGACAGGGCCGTTATGACACCTGGAGCTATGAATATGAGCGCCCTGCGGCCAATGCGCTGGGAGAACTGGCCCCGGAAAACACCTTTTACGCAGGAGGCCGACAGGTAAGGATTGATCAAATCGACCTTGTGGTGTCGGAGATTGAGACCTGGCGTTTTTGTAACAACTGTTCACATTCAGAACGCGAAGCTGAGGTGGAGGCAAAGGATGCCTGTCCCAGGTGTGGGAGTCCTCTTTGGGCAGATGCAGGGCAGAAACGCCAGATGGTCAGGATGCGCCAGGTGTTTGCCCACACACCTGACCGGGACAGTCGAATCAGCGATGACAGCGACGACAGGAAACCAAAATTCTATACCAGGCAAATGCTGGTGGATTGTGACTATAAAAATGTGGAAGCCGCCTACAGCGTTGCCAGTGATGAATTGCCTTTTGGTTTTGAATTCCTGTCAAAGGCAACATTCAGGGAGATTAACTTTGGAGAGAAAGACGGTTTTGGAGAGGAGATAACCATAGCCGGGCTGGAGCTTCCAAGAAAGGGGTTCACAATATGCAAGTTTTGCGGAAAGATCCAGAACCGCAGGGGTAATGTCAAACACGCTTTGACATGCAGCGCCAGGCGTCCGGATTCAAAGGCCAATTTTACTGATTGTGTTTATCTATACAGGGAATTTACTTCTGAGGCCATAAGGATACTTCTCCCTGTGACTGATTTTTGGGATTCCGAGCGGAAGATTCATTCATTTGTAGCTGCACTCCAACTGGGACTCAAGGAAAGATTCCAGGGCGGTGTAGAACACCTCCAGGTAACCGCATATGATGAACCACTTCCAGAGTCTGGATTAAGAAAGAAATATCTCGTTCTATATGACAAGATTCCAGGGGGTACTGGGTATTTAAAAGACCTTATGCGTTCAAAAAGGCCCCTTATGGAGGTTATGCAGAAGGCTCTAGACATTTTGAAAGCGTGTTCATGCCACAGAGATGTCCACAAGGATGGCTGCTACAGGTGCCTGTATGCCTATAGGAGCAGCCATTATCTGGACAAAACCTCCCGGGACACGGCCATTGAACTCCTGTCCAGCATCTTGAAATACAAAGATAAGTTGGAAAAGGTAGAAAACCTCTCCAAAGTGTGCATTAATTCCCTTTTGGATAGCGAGTTGGAGGCCCGTTTTCTTGAGGCATTGCGGCGTCTTAATGCCGGTGAGCTACGAGTCTCTCTGGACAAACACATTGTGAGAGGCAAGCCGGGATATTTGCTTAAGATAGGTAAGATGGCCTGGTATGTCGAGCCCCAGGCAGAACTTGGACCGTCGGATGGTGTTACCATTAGGTCTATTGCAGATTTTCTATTTCGGCCAGCAAGAGAACAGGATGACATACTTCCCATTGCAGTTTTCACAGATGGCTACGCCTATCACAGAGAGCGTATCGGAGTTGATATGTCCCAGCGCATGGCGCTTGCCCAGAGCGGCAGGTATCGTGTGTGGTACCTGACCTGGAAGGATGTGGAAACCCAGTTCAAGTCCCTTGGAGATTACTATGTGAATTCATTCGATCTGTTTAACCTTCCAACTGGTGATAAATATCGAAATTTCATACAAGGCTACCAACTCGATAGGCTGAAGAGCGCCCATACACAGAATAGTTTCGAGCTGCTTGCAAAATTCTTATTAGACCCGGATGAGCATCTTTGGAGACGGTATGCATTTGTTTTGGGGCTCATGCATATAGATTATGCCAGATTTAAAGGCGAGAAAGAACGTATCGAGTGGTCAGACGGCCTGAAACAGGCCCTTCCTGATGACATGGTTAATGCCTTTGAGGAACTGGATTGCGAGAGATTATACGGTCACCTGAGTCATCCTTCATCGGATCAACCTTTGCTTAATCTTTGGGTTTGTGTGGAAAAGGACGCCGTCAAGGTCCCCAGTCCCGGAATAGGGGGAATGGCAGTGGGCTGTTGCCTGAACGATGCGAACGAACTTGATATTGAAGGTGGTTTTGAACGGCTTTGGAACGGTTATCTGAGACTCTATAATCTTTTCCAGTTTATTCCAACCGCCTTTTTTATTACTACAACCGGCGTAAAGGCAAATTCATACCAGCAACTCAGACTCAAAAAATACGTTTCTACATCTCTGGCTCTCCCGGCAGAAGAGATTTCTTTGTGGAATGAGGCAAAAGAATTAACTGACTCTGAACTCCATGATTTGCTGGATTTGCTTGCAGCAAAGGGCTGGTCTCCTCCCGAGGCGGGATATGAACTTGTTGATGACAAGGGGACTGTAATCGCCCAGGCTGAGCTTGGATGGGAAGAATTGAAAATAGCAGTCCCTGGTGAAAATGACATAGAATCTATGGCTGTCTTTGAGCGGGAAGGATGGAAGACCATATCTTTTAAACAGGCGGTTTCAAGACCTGAAGCTGTAGCCGCATTGGCCACATGAGGAGAGGGATGAATTTATAATGAAAAAGTTCACGGTGGCGGTCTCGTCTGACTTTTTTACGGCATTTTCAAGGATTCCCAGAAAACAGCAGGCAAAAGTGTTGGATTTTGTCAATAAATTCAGGGAAAATTCCGCCTCTTCTGGTATCAATTGTGAAAAAATCAGGAATGCCAAAGACAGGAATCTGCGTTCTGTCCGTATTGACCGAACCTACCGCGGCATAGTCCTGAAACCTGAATCCGGGAACGTATATGTCCTTTTGTGGGTGGATCACCATGACAAAGCATATCGCTGGGCTGAAAATCGGATAATAACCATACATCCTGAAACAGGAAGTTTGCAAATCGTAGAAGCCGATACAGCATCATTTCAGGAAGAAAAAAGAGTTGAAAAAGGAGATGGACCAGGGCTGTTTGAAGGAATCCGTGACGGGCAACTTCTCAGACTCGGCGTCCCCGAAATATTAATGCCTGTGGTCAGGAGCCTGAAAACTGAGGAGGACCTTGATAAGGCAGAAATGCATTTCCCTCAGGAGGCAGCAGAAGCTCTATACATGCTGGCCGCTGGGTACTCTTATGGAGAGGTTCTCAAAGAACTTGACAGGGAAGAATTCCCAACAGAGGTCGATACATCCAACTTTCAGGCGGCTCTCATCCACGAGGATTCCCGGCGCCGTTTCATGGTTGTTGAGGATGATCTTGAGCTTGAGGCTATGCTTAATGCCCCACTCGAGAAGTGGCGTGTATTTTTACATCCAACACAACGAAAACTTGTAGAAAGAGATTGGAACGGGCCTGTCCGGGTTTTAGGTGGTGCAGGAACAGGAAAGACGGTAGTAGCTCTGCACAGGGCTAAATGGCTGGCCCAGAGGGTTTTTACCGGCCGTGAAGACAGAATCTTGTTTACCACCTTTACCCGTAACCTGGCAGCTGACATCCAGGAGAATTTGAGAAAAATTTGTCCCCAAGAAATTTTGAGGCGGATAGAGGTGGTTAACCTCGACAAATGGGTCTCGGACTTCTTGCAACGCCATGGCTACAAATACGAGATTGATTATGGACGTAAGACAAAGAGCCTGTGGGAGAGGGCCTTGACCTTGGCTCCAGCAGAATACGATCTACCAGCCTCTTTTTACCGCCAGGAGTGGGAAAAGGTAATACAGCCTCAAGAGATTAAGTCCGCCAGCGAGTATATGAAGGCCTCTCGTCTGGGAAGAGGCGGGCGTCTTAATCGTAAGGCCCGCCAGGCCATATGGCCAGTTTTTCAGGAGTATATGGTCCTTCTGGACGAATATGGTTTAAGGGAAAGCGAAGATGCCATGCGGGATGCGCGATTGCTATTGGAAAAGATGGGAGACATTCTCCCTTTTTCAGCGATTGTAGTAGATGAGGCTCAAGACATGAGCGTCCAGGCATTCAGGCTGATACGCCAGATGATCCCAGGAGGGGACAGAAAAAATGATCTTTTCATAGTGGGCGATGCCCATCAAAGAATTTACAAGCACAAAGTTGTGCTAAGCCGCTGTGGGATTAATATCCGTGGGCGCAGCAAACGGCTAAAGATCAATTACAGGACCACAGAGGAAAACAGAAAATGGGCTACGGCCTTGCTCAAAGGAATAGAGATAGACGATCTTGACGGCGGAACAGATGATCAGAAAGGTTACAAATCCTTGATACATGGAGTAGAGCCAACGGTCAGAAATTTTGAAACCTTTCAGCAAGAAGTAGATTTTATAGCTGAATTCTTGGAAAAATGCGGTGAAATGGATGAAGAGGGAATTAAAGGGACATGCCTAGTGGCACGTACAATGAAGCTGCTTGAACAATATGAAAGCGCCTTGAAGGCAAGAGGTTTTGTCACCTATTTCATCCGGCGCAGCAGGCCGGAAGACAGAAATGAACCCGGAGTGCGCCTTGCAACCATGCACAGGGTTAAGGGGCTCGAATTTGAAAGGGTGATCATTGCGGCTGTAAACGAGGGAATTGTTCCACTAAGGCAAGCCTTGGATGAATCTTCCAGTGATTTGGAAAAAATGGAAACAGAAATTCGCGAAAGGGCTCTCCTCTATGTGGCGGCCACTAGGGCCAAGAGGGAAGTTCTGATCACAAGCTTTGGCCAAAGAAGCTGTTTCCTTTAAACAATGGGGGAAGCCAACTTTAGACGACAATTCATTACATCTTAAGGAAGGTGAGCTTATTATGCGTAATCGTTTATTAAACCCTACCTTTGCAGGCAGCCGAAAAAAGTGTCCTAGCACAGTTCCATGGCAAGAGGGCCTCGCAGTCTTCCAGGATTTTGGCCAAGGGCAGTTTTTCAAAGATGTTCTTTAGGCCCGTTGGCCTTGGTCATTCCTGTTTGAGTGGCAAGGGTGAAAGAAATGATGGAAGAAAATCAGAAGAACTGATTTCAGTTTTTTGAGGGGAAAAAGGGGTAAAGGGGCCAACCCCCCTTTTTTGCAAAAAAAAACCCCTAGTGGAGCTATTTTGCCTGGGCTTTTTTTATGCTTAAGCGAAGCTCTCGTTAAGGAGAAAAAACGGTATTACACCGGTACAAAAAACACTTACAGTGAAGGAAAGATTACGGCTATTAGGCTACAACTACCTGAAATCATTGGTGCCCGGGGCGAGACTCGAACTCGCACGGAGCTAAGCTCCAAGGGATTTTAAGTCCCTTGTGTCTACCAGTTCCACCACCCGGGCTATCCATGTGACGATGATAAATATATGAGCTTGTAGCTTATGTCAATCTCTAACTTGCGAGCCACCTGCCCAATACCGTCTTTTACCCGTTGGCCTTGCTCCCATATGGAATAAAGACAGGTATCAACCGGAACGAAATCTCGAATTGCGCTAGTGGCTCTTGCCCGAACCTGTTAGCCTTTTACGATCTTTTCATAGGGCCAGGCAACGATGCCGCCATCCAGGAAATTAATTTTTTCGCTTTCAAACCCCTGAGCTTCCAGGATCTTTTGTGCCTCGTATCCCCTTAGCGATATCTTGCAAAGCGGGACTATCTCCTTGTCCTTTGGGAGTTCGGATGCCTTCTCCCTCAGCTTCCCCAGGGGGATGTAAACCACGTTTTCATACGGAAGCTTCATGGCCTCTACCTCTTTGGGTGTCCGAACGTCCAGCATAACGAAATCATCGCCGGCTTCCAGCTTTTCCTTGAGCTTTTTGGGAGAGTAAGCCGTTGCCACCCCGTCCATCTTGTTTTGGATAATATTTGCTGCAACTATTATGTTGTCCATGGCTGAGGAAAACGGAGGTGCGTAGGCCATGTCCACTTCAGTCAAATCATCTACAGTCCCATTTTTCAGGATCAGGGCCGCCACGGTGTCCACCTTGGAAAGGACCTCGCCAGGTCCAAGGAGCTGGGCACCAATCACCCTTCCGGAATATTCCTCCGCTATGAGTTTAAGGTGAATTGGCTTGGCGTCCTTCATGTAATGGGGCCGGTCTGGACCAGGCGTAAGGGCTGTCACCACTCCGAGTCCATGTCCATCCCGTGCCTCTCTTTCCGTGAGTCCGGTGCGTGCAACGTTAAATCCCAGAATGTGGCATACGGCTGTACCGCATGCTCCTGAAAAAGTGGATTGAAATCCCGCGAGGTTGTTCCCAATTATCCTGCCATGTTTGTTGGCCAGGGAACCCATTGGAAAGTAGGAAAGACCGCCCGTGACAAGATTATATGAGGCAACGCAGTCGCCCCCTGCATATATGTCAGGGTCTGACGTACGAAGGTGACTATCCACCTTAATGCCCATCCTGGTCACTTCCAGTCCTGCCTCTTGGGCCAGTTCCGTGTTTGGCCGGACGCCTATGGCGAGGATGACAAGGTCCGCCTCTATCACGCCGTTTGCCGTCTCAACCTTTGCTACCCGGCCTCCTTCATCTCCGACAAAGCGGATCACTTCTTCCCCGCAGTGTATATGCACGCCTTTTGAGGCCAGGTGCTTCATGAGTGGTACGGCCATCTCGTAATCGAGAAGGGTTGGAAGCACCCAGTCCAGTTTTTCCACTACATGGACCTCAAATCCGGCCTTGACCAGCGGCTCGACGCATTCCATGCCTATAAGGCCGCCTCCAACTATGACCGCCTTTTTCGACTTTGAATTTTCTATTCCGTCCTTTATGGCCTTTCCATCCTCCAAGGTCTTGAGACAATGGATGCCCTTGAGATCAATCCCTTCGATAGGGGGCTTCACCGGTTTACTTCCGGTGGCAAGGACCAGTTTGTCATACGAAAGCTCTTCCTCGCTGCCTGCCCTGTTTTTCAAAAGAACTTTTTTTCTCTTTCGGTCTATTGCCAAGGCCTCTGTTTCAGTTAGTACCTCTACGCCTTTTACGGCCCTGAAAAAACCTGAATTGCGCGGAATTCCAACCGGAGTAGTAGTAAGGCTTGTCACATCTTTTACCTGTCCTTCCAAGTAAAACGGAAGACCGCATGCCCCATATGAAATATCCTTACCCCTTTCGATTACGGTGACCTGGCATTCAGGATCTAGCCTTTTTACCCTGGCAGCAGCCTTTGGGCCGCATGCAACACCGCCTATTACCACTATTTTTTTACTCATTTCAAAACCTCCCTTGACTCAAGGAAACAATTTTGCCACTGGGTTCCCATTGTTTGTACCAGACTAAAAAAATGGACACCATTTGATGAAAAAAATCAAGAAAAATCTTTATGATAGCTCAGGTAAAATGATCATATGCTCAAAAAAGCTATTGACTGTGAGTCATGTAGACCATATTGTTTCTTAAGCTCGGATTATGTGACTGCCGTGTTTGTTGAAGCTGCAACGGGACAGATACGAGTAGACCTACTCTTGTACCTCAATGGTGCCTGACGATTTAGCAGTTTTGGTAAAAGCGGCAGTTCCTTGTAGCTTTAAGATGTTCAAAAAGTAGCGTGATGTTTATGCAATATAAATCTGTGTCTGTTTTTTATTGGTAACCCGCTTGTTTTATTAACAAAAAATATTTACGGGCATTTGAAGTACTTAATCTGGGTTGAAAGTCTTACTTAAGGAGAAAGAAAATGAAAGTAGCCATTAGTGCTTATGGAAGAGAATTTGACGCACAAATCGATCCAAGGTTTGGAAGAGCCATGTACCTAATAATTGCGGATACAGATAGAGGTGAGATTATCGATGTCATTGACAATACCGATGCGCAAAACGCGGCCCAAGGCGCGGGAATAAAGGCGGCTACAAAGGTTGCCAGGGCAGGTGTGGAGGCGGTAATAACCGGCAAGGTCGGCCCCAAGGCGCAGGCGGTCCTTGAAAAGGCAGGCATCAGCATCATCCTCAGGCCAGGGGGCACGGTAAGGAAGATACTGGAAGGCGTGTCCGGGAAGGATTTGTCCAACATCTCAGATGCTGGGTCACCGGATGGGAATATGGAGAGATTGGGTCAGAATGTGGGCCCTGGAGGTGGCGCGTCTCAGGGAGGCGGGGGAGGCGGGGG
>CAZUIH010000074.1:0-12138 GCA_964620365.1 uncultured Desulfobacterales bacterium
GTTCATGATACTCCAGGCCAGGAAACCAGTTGTTCACATAGATAAAGGGAAAAATTGCGGCTTCTTCCCCTACCGATTTGGACTTCGATGTCCTTGATATGGGAAATTTTTGTAAAGGCATTATTTATTCCGTGAGGAATACCCCTTCCCTTTTTGAGGACCAGCACAGCATCCCATCCTAGTTTGTCCATCGGAGGCGACCAGATTTCATACTGAGTGCGTATTCCCTTGCTCCTGTCATGCCATCTGTAGACAACGGGTTGTCCATCGACATAAAAGGCAAGCTCGCTTACGATCTGGCGTTTTTTTGCTAACAGGAATGTCTTGTCTTTCCTGGGCAGGGATGCGATTGTTTCTCCCACTTCTGTGCCGAATTTCTCCCATCCCCGTATCCTTTCGGCTGGATCCAACGGTAATTGTGGACCAAATGCAACCACAGTGTAAAGGGTAGCCGTCATTACGAAGCCTACTATGACACCAGGGACGAAAAGAGATTTCATCCGGTCCAACCCTTTTGAACAGGAAAGGCGGGTTTTTGCCCATCCAGCAAGCAGTACGATAGAGGAAATGTAGAACGGAGCCGGCCAGTTGGCATTTATCCTTTGCTTAAGGCTGAGAAGCATTATCCCAGCTATTGCCGGCATACACATTACAGCTAGGTATACTTGTGCCGGCATCATCTTTCGAAATCTGAACAAGACACATCCGCACAGCAGCATGGCCAGTGTCCAGGTAAAAGGTGATATCACTGCCAGCTGGGAAATCAGGAAATCACTGCTTGTCTTTAGCCATGACAGCGGAGTTGAGCCATCGGAGTGAAAATGATGTGCGGTATGTTGCACAGTGATCCAGTCATGCTGCCAGTTCCAAAAGACAACCGGGGCAAGGAAAAGGATGCATATGGTCACGGAAATGTAAGGCCAGGGCGTCCGGAGGGTTTTTCTTCCTGTTGGAAAAAGCAGGAGAAACATGAACGCCAGGGGCCAGAAACCTGCCATGGTCTGCTTGCTTATGAGACCTAATCCACTGGTTATTCCTGTAATGATCCACCAAAAAATGCCCCTTTGATGTCTCCTATCCTCAATTGATGTAAGGTATGGCTCCGCAGCCATCCAGAGGGAATAAAAAGCGAGAGTCCAGAAACACACGAGGGGGGCGTCGATGGTCATTATTAGGGAAAGCACCGTGGTGCCAGGCATTGCTGCCGACGTGGCAGCGGCCCAGAATCCTGCTCGTTCGGAAAAAATTCTTTTCCCCATAAGATATATGACGATCATGTCAATGGTGGAAAAGATCAGTGCCGGGAACCTTACCCCAAATTCATTGTTCCCGAGAATGTTCGTGAAAAATGCAATGATCCACGCCACAAGTGGTGGTTTGCTGTAGTAGCCCCAGTCCAGGTGCCTGGACCAATCCCAGTAATAGGCCTCATCAGGAGAAAGGTCCAGTGGCGCGAGTATCAGAAAAGACAGCCTGAAAATAAAGACACCGGCCAACAGGAAAAGGAAATACCCTTGATAGTTATTCTCCTGCGTGTCCTCTTTCTTGTAAGACAAGTTCACCCTTTTTTCTCCACTGAATCAGTAAGGGGCCTTTTATGAAATCCCAATGTGTATGCGATACCGCCTAAAAGGCTCGCAACTACCTGTATGGCGAAAAAGCTGAGGCTCAAGGTGAGCGCCTTTTCCGAAGATATACCCCTGAGACCCAGGAAATATATGAATCCTCCCTCCCTTACTCCTATGCCGTTGAAGCTTATCGGTAAGATGACCAGCAGGGCGACAAGGGGAAATGCCGCAAAGTAGAATGGGGCTGGCGGAGATAGGTTCATGTCCCAGGCCAGGAGGGCGAGCGCCCCCATGCCAAGGGCCTGGAGGGCCAAGGACAAGAGCAGGGCCATGACAAGGTAGTAGGGTTGCTCAAAAAAAATTAGAAAAGTAGCAAGTTTTTTCCCAAGGGCAGGCCACGATTTTTTGAGAAACCTGGAAACAAAGATAAGAAAGACAGGTCCAGTCAGAGCAGCAATTCCTGAAACCTTGAGGATCAGTTCAAACCGGGCCGGAAGGAGGTTTTGCCAAATAAATACAGCACCTGCACCCAGAAGAAACATAGCTGCCAGTCCAAACAGCCTGTCCGCAATCACGCTGTATGTGGCCGCTATGCGTCTCGGGGTTTCCTTGGTAAGGAACATAACCTTTAGAAAGTCGCCACCAACACCGGTTGGGAGGAAAAGATTGAAATACATGCCAACAAAATAGTAACCAAGGTATGTCCTCCACTTTCCAGGAAAACCAAGTGCCCTGGCAAGGATGTGCCATCTCGCACTGCTTATGATCTGGGACAGGATATACATTAAAAAGGCGATAGACCAGGTAACAGGGGAGATATCGAGCAGTGCGTTAAGGAGTTCCGTGGGATCGCTTCTTGAAATAAGCCATCCTAGAAGGATAACGCTGATTCCTATGCGTACAAATACCTTTAGGGTGGCCTTGAGCTTGGATTTCATTCAAGAACCTCTCGTACAGCATATATCCTTTTCCCTGATGATTCATAATAGGCCCTTATTACAAGTTCAGCCAAAAGACCTATGCCGGCAAGCATGATGCCGGTTATTATCAAAAGTGCGCCAAGCAGCAGCAAGGGACGTCCACCAATGTTTTCTCCCTGGACTAATTTTATGAGGGTAAGATAGATCTCTACCGACAAGCCCATGAGAAAAAGTGCGCCACCACTGAGGCCGAAGAACTGCAAGGGGCGTGTGGCAAATTTCTGGAAAAACAGCATGAGCAAAAGGTCAAGAATTACCCTGTATGTCCTGCCTATGCCATACTTGCTTTTTCCCATGCTTCTTGGATGGTGATTGACCACTACTTCTGCAATTCTGGCCCCAAAAAGGTTTGCCAACACAGGGATAAATCTGTGAAGCTCACCATACAACAGGAGGTTTTTAGCCACTTCACTCCTGTAGGCCTTGAGGGAGCATCCGTAGTCGTGGAGATGAACCCCTGTCGCCTTTCCTATTAGCTTATTGGCTATCACAGACGGCAATTTTCTCGAGATGAAGGGATCTTTCCTTTTTTTGCGCCATCCGCTCACGAGATCATAGCCCTCTTCGAGTTTTTCGACCAGCTTCGGGATGTCAGTCGGGTCGTTTTGGAGATCTCCGTCCATTGACACGACTATTTTGCCCTTGGCATGATCGAAACCAGCAGTCATGGCCGCGCTTTGACCAAAGTTTCTCCTAAAAAGAATGGCCTTGAGCTCTGGCACATTGTTTGTAAGTTTTTTGAGGAGCGCGTGGCTTTCATCCGTACTGCCGTCGTCCACAAGGATTACTTCAAAGCTTCTTCCATACGGTCTTAGTGCATTGACTATACGGTTGACCAGAGGCTCCAGATTTGGGGCCTCATTGTAAACCGGTATTACTACCGAAATTTCAGGTGATGGTTCTGTTTCTTTTTTTGTCATTTCCATTTTCGTACTGACCCTAGATTTGACGGGATTTATAAATCTATAAATTTTCTGTCTACCGGACCCTGTTGCTTTCAAAAAACATTGATTTAGAAGGCTACTTGCGAAAAACAATATTCTCCCTTGCTGGCATGCGTGACGAGGCAAAAAGTAACGATTTAATCGTGCCGCGCAAGCATTCTATGCCTACAGGTTTTAAGGCCGGTGGTCAGGAAGTGCTCTTTCGCAAGTGGCTCTATGTTAATAGTCAGCTTGTTATATTAATTCAACCATCTTAGTTAAAAAAGAAGGCATGATATTCAAATTTGCAGGAAAGCCAGGCCAAGGCTCAAAAGAGGACAAGGCGCAAGGGTGCGCTTTGTGAAATCTGCTTCGCAGGAGTGGGCGTTAAGAGAGTGAAGCGAACAACCTCAAAGAGCACCAGCTCTTCACTCCACATGTACATTTATTGCCGCCAAAAATGCGGCAATCGGGCAAAAGGGGCATTTTCCAGAAGTCCCCTTAAAAAATATTCTCGAAGACATTCAAGTTTTCAATGGGCGTATAAACCGGTCTATGAATAATCTCCACGTTTGATCTTCAATGCCTCGACGGCACTTACTATCCCAATGGCATTAAGGGTTTTTCTTAGGGGGTCCTCCTGGCCAAGGTTGTCCCGCAAGTTTTTAATGTCTTCCGCCCGTTGCGAAAGGTTTGAGGATATTTGTTCCAGGGTCTCTTCCGTGGTATCCGGATTGTTGAGGAGCGTTCCGTAATGCTCTAGCATGGAAAGAGTCTCTTCGCTGTAGGAAAGTGCCTGGCTCTGCGTCTCCGTCAGCACGTTTGGCTTGACAGCCTCCATGGTATGGATATGGCTGGAAGACTTGGTTTCGTTTGTTCCGGAGGCCTTTTCCAAAAAGTGCGAAAAGGGGGTGGAGGCGGAAGTGGTATCCTGTGTCTTGGATGTTTTCTGCCCTTCTGCCTTTTGAATCAATTCCGGCTGGTGTCTATATATCTTCATTGTGCAACTCCTTAACCTATAACAGCTTCTTTTATTCTAACATATTTCATTTCCCGATGAATAGAGGGAACTCCATTGCCTATTCCATATCCCTGAATTATCATGGCTTCATGGACACGAAACATTTTTCAGACATTCCAGCTAAAAGACAAACCAAGCGTATCTGGGTTGGCAATGTCCCGATTGGCGGAGGAAGTCCGATAGTCGTCCAGTCCATGACAAATACCGATACCAGGGACGTTCAGTCAACTGTTTCACAGATCAGGCGCCTCGAAGAGGCGGGCTGCGAAATAATACGGGTTGCTGTTCCCGATATGGATGCAGCCAATGCAATCTCAAAAATTAAGAAAGCAATTTCCATACCTATTATCGCTGATATACACTTTGACTGGCGTCTGGCCGTCAAATCCATTGAAGAGGGAGCTGACGGAATCAGGATTAATCCTGGTAATATTGGCGGAGTGGAAAAGCTAGAAAAGGTAGTAAAGTGCGCGAAGGAGCACAATGTCCCGATAAGGGTTGGGGTTAATTCAGGTTCACTTGAAAGGGATTTAAGGAAGCGTTTTGGTGGACCTACTGTCGAGGCATTGGTTGAAAGCGCGTTGAGAAATGTCGCCCTGGTGCGGGATATGGGCTATGAGCAGATAAAGATATCCATAAAAAGCTCTGATGTCCTGAACACCATTGCGGCATATCGTCTACTTGCCCAACGGACGGATTTTCCACTCCATCTTGGGGTCACGGAGGCAGGAGGTCTCATACCCGGAACAGTCAAAAGCAGTATTGCTGTTGGGGCATTGTTGATGGAAGGGATCGGGGATACCTTCAGAGTCTCTCTTACGCGGGACCCGGTTGAGGAGGTAAGGGTTGCCTATGAGGTGCTGCGCGCGCTGAAAATTCGACAGCGAGGGCCGGAAATTATTTCCTGCCCAACCTGTGGCAGATGTGAGATAGATCTTTTCCGATTGGCAGAGGAAGTTGAAAAAAGGTGTCAGCGCCTTTCGACTCCACTAAAACTGGCGGTTATGGGCTGTGTGGTAAATGGCCCGGGTGAGGCCAGAGAGGCTGACATCGGACTGGCCGGCGGCAAAGGCGTCGGGATTATTTTTAAAGGTGAAAAGATTTTAAAAAAGGTATCCGAGGGTGATCTGCTCGAGGTCTTCTGGAAAGAGGTTGAAAAGTTGGCCTCAGAAAAGGGTTCTGCCTGAACCATATATACTGCTGAAAAAGTATTTGGTCTGGAGTAAGGGAGGGGAGAGGTGGAAAAAATAGTAGTGTTCCCTCGTCATATAGGCATCTTTTGACGTCAATCAATACACGAGTAATCAAAGAGATGATTCCCCGAAGTTCTCCAGATGTGAGCAGAGATTTTTGTTCATATAGAGAAAACTGATACCAATAATTGTGAGGAGAGTTTTTAGACAATGAGATATTCCAGGTTCTTTTTGCCGACTTTGAAGGAGGTTCCTGCTGAAGCAGAGGTGGTATCCCACAAACTTATGTTGAGGGCAGGCATGATCCGAAAGCTTGCATCAGGACTTTATTCCTATCTTCCACTGGGACTCATGGCCTTGAGAAAGGTTGAGACCATCATCCGGGAAGAGATGAACAGGGCTGGCGCCCAGGAGGTGCTCCTCCCCATGGTCCAACCTTCTGAATTGTGGCAAGAGAGCGGTCGGTGGGCCCATTACGGAAAGGAGCTTCTCAGATTCAAGGATAGGCATGGAAGGGATTGTTGCCTTGGCCCTACCCACGAAGAGGTGATAACAGACCTCATACGGCGGGAAGTAAGGTCTTACCGCGATCTTCCCTTGAATCTTTACCAGATCCAGACCAAGTTCAGGGACGAAATAAGACCCAGATTCGGCCTTATGCGGGGCAGAGAGTTTGTGATGAAAGACGCCTACAGCTTTGACGTGGATGAAGAGGCGTTGGATGTCACCTATAGGGCCATGTACGAGGCTTATTGCCGAATATTTGAGCGCTGCGGCCTTGAATTTCGCCCTGTGGAGGCAGATACGGGGACAATCGGAGGCCATGCCTCCCATGAATTTATGGTCATTGCCGATACAGGTGAAGACTCCATTGCCTGCTGCACGGCCTGTGATTTTGCCGCAAATGTAGAGCTCGCCCCGGTAGTCGAGGAAGACGTAAGTGGTGCTCCTCCACAGGTTCCGGAAAAACTTGAAAGGGTTTCCACCCCGGGCAAACGTACCGTGGAGGAAGTGACTGGATTTCTCGGTGTCAAACCGGAACAACTCGTAAAGACCCTGCTTTTCGTTGCGGATGGGGCTGTTGTTGCCGCCCTTGTAAGAGGGGATCATGAGATCAATGAAGTAAAGCTTCAACGTATTCTTGGTGCATCGAGAATAGAGATGGCAGACGAGGAGACTGTCAAGAGGGTTACAGGGGCACCGGTAGGTTTTGCAGGTCCTGTGAATCTATCCGGCGAGGTAACGGTAATAGCCGACAACGGGCTCAGGAACATGACCAATTTCGTCGTTGGTGGAAATGAGAAGGACGTCCACCTTACAGGGGTCAACTGGGAAAGAGATGTCCCCAGACCCAGGTTTGAAGACATAAGGGTCATAACCAGTGATGACCGTTGCCCAAGGTGCAAGGGAGCCATCGAAATCAAGAGGGGCATAGAGGTTGGACACATATTCAAACTCGGCACCAAGTACAGCGAAGATTTGAACGCGACCTTCCTTGATGCCAACGGGAAGGAAAGGCCCATAGTCATGGGATGTTACGGCATAGGCGTGGGCCGGACCGTTGCTGCTGCCATAGAACAGAACCATGACAAAAACGGAATTATATTTCCTGCCCCCATAGCCCCTTTCAAGGTCATAATAAGCCTAATCAACATAAACGATGATGACATGCGGAGTGCCACAGAGGATATTTACAATGAACTCCAGGCCCGTCAGATAGATGTACTTCTTGACGACAGAAAGGAAAGACCAGGGGTCAAGTTCAAGGATGCCGATCTCATTGGCATTCCTGTACGGATCACGGTAGGGAAAAGGGTTAAAGAGGAAGGGGTTGTTGAAGTTACCAGCCGTAAAACAGGCGAAACGATGTCGGTAAGCAAGGAAGAAGTCTTAAGTGCAGTTGATAGCATGATCAGATGATTCGCTTAAACGACATACTAGACAAGATACACAGCTATCTTCCAGATGCCGACACCAGCCTTGTGGAAAAGGCCTATGTCTATTCGGCCAAGGTGCATGCGGGCCAGAAGCGCCTTTCCGGAGAGCCCTATCTCTCCCATCCACTAGCAGTTGCATACATACTGGCTGAGCTTCGTCTGGACATGGCCAGTATAGCTGCCGGCCTTCTGCACGACACGGTGGAGGATACCCTTACCACCTATGAAAACATCGAGGAAATGTTCGGCAAGGATGTGGCCGATATAGTGGATGGGGTGACAAAGCTTAGCAAGATCCAGTTTCAGAGCAAGATCCACGAGCAGGCAGAGAATATTCGCAAGATGATCCTTGCCATGTCAAAGGACATCAGGGTCCTTTTGGTAAAACTTGCGGATCGGCTCCACAACATGCGTACCCTTCAGTATCAGAAGGAACATAAACGTCCAAAGATTGCGAGGGAAACCCTGGATATATATGCACCATTGGCAAGCCGGCTTGGAATCGACTGGATCAAACGGGAATTGGAAGACCTCGCCTTTTACTACATTTATCCAGACGAATTCCAAAGCCTCAAGGAAGTGGTCGAGAAAAAACTCTGTCAGCGCAGGGGATACGTCGAAGAAGTAAAGGATCTCATCGCCAGAAAAATGGCCGAGTTTGGTCTGTCATGCAGGGTACTAGGAAGACCCAAGCATCTTTACTCCATATTTAGAAAAATGCGGCTGCGAAATGTCCCCCTGGAGCAGATATATGACCTTATAGCCTTTAGGATCATCCTCAAAACCACTAAGGAGTGTTACGAGGCCCTGGGGATAATTCATTCCCTTTGGAAACCTGTTCCGGGTCGTTTCAAGGATTACATAAGCCTTCCAAAGGCCAACATGTACCAATCCCTTCATACAACGGTGATAGGTCCTTACGGGGAGAGGATGGAGGTCCAGATCCGCACAGAGGAAATGGACAGGGTTGCAAGAGAGGGTATAGCAGCCCACTGGCTCTATAAGGAAGGGAAGATTATTTCAAAGGATAAACAGCGGCAGTTTGACTGGCTCAACCAACTCATGGAGTGGCAAAAGGAGCTGGAGGATCCCAGGGAATTCCTGGAGTCTGTGCGGATGGATCTTTTCCCAAACGAGGTCTATGTATTTACCCCAAGAGGAGAGGTAAAGGAGTTTCCCAGGGGGGCAACCCCAATAGACTTCGCCTATTCAATTCATACCGAGGTGGGGCATCACTGTGCCGGTGCAAAAGTGAATGGACGCATGGTGCCCTTGAAATATGAGCTCCAGAATGGAGACGTGGTAGAGATTATAACTTCCCCTCAGCATGTTCCGAGTCGGGATTGGTTGAAACTCGCTAAGACCAGCCGAGCCCTTGCAAGAATCCGTCAGTGGATAAAGATAGAGGAACGTGAGAAAAGCCTCGCCCTCGGAAAGGATTTGTGTATCAGGGAATTCAAGAAAAATCGCCTTGATTTTAATGAGTTCCTAAAAAACAAGGGAGAGGAGGTGGCCAACGCCCTTTCGTTCAAGTCAGTGGATGATATGCTGGTGGCTGTTGGTTACGGAAAGATATCTCCGTCTCAAATAGTGGGCAGGATTCAGCGTGAGGCGCAGGAAGACGGGGAATCACGTGTATCGAAGTCCGAGATACCTATAAAGCACAGGGCGGACAAGTTCAATTCCCAGACCATACAGATCCACGGGATAGGAGATATCATGATGCATCTGGCCAAGTGTTGCACGCCTGTTCCTGGGGATGACGTTATCGGATACATAACCAGGGGCAGGGGGGTTACGGTGCACAGGGACGACTGTCCCAATGTGGTAAATCTTGACCCTGAACGCAGGGTGGAGGTGTCGTGGGATGTCAACGAAAGTGATACCTATCCTGTTCGTCTACAGGTCAGGACCGTGGACCAAAAGGGCATGCTCGCAGCGGTAAGCAATGCCATTAGCGCAGCCGAGGCCAACATCCTTGAGGCAAAGGTGGTCACCAATCCTGATCAAAGTGCAATCTTCAACTTTGTAGTGGAGGTAAATAACGGCGCACACCTCAAAAAGGTGTTGTCCGGCATCAGAAAAGTGGAAGGAGTTACCTGGGTGGAGCGCCTGGCCCATGCCTGATAGGGATTGAAATAGTAACAGATTGAGTCCCTTAAATATCGTCTCCCGCATTTATCCGCGGGAGTTTTGATACGACGCTCCTTCCCAGTTATTAGGTTGGTGGTAAAGCCGTTACTTCTTAGGATGACACACGCTCGGGCTTCACTATTTTCCCGCTCCTGATGCAGCGGGTGCAGGCCCTAATATGCCTGGTTCTTCCGTCTATAACAGCTTTTACCTTTTGAAGATTTGGAAGCCAGCGTCTCTTAGTGTGATTGTTCGCATGACTTACATTACACCCAGTAACAGGGCCTTTTCCGCATATTTCACAAACCTTTGACATGTTAAGGCACCTCTCTTAAAGAAATCAAAAAGTGGTGGGTATATACCCCTCTTGTTCAAATAGTGCAAGACCTTTGGTCCTGAAATGTGTTGATTAACTACATGTTGTATTTTTCAAGGAGTCTTCCCAGGGCATCCAACGACGGCATTACAGCCTCTTCGTCATGTGGTTCAAGGGTAAGGATGACCTCTTTCCCATTTTTTTTCAGCCAGGAGAAAAGTCCGTCAAAATCCAAGTTGCCCTTACCGATGGGCAGGTGATCATCGTGGCGGCCCATGTTGTCATGTAGATGAAGTTGACCAAGCTTGGAAGCCATCGATTCAAGCCACTGCTCCTGGGTAGTCCTGGAAAACACCTTGTGGTGACCTATATCATAGCAAAAGCCCAGCAGGGGGTGAGGAATCCTGGAAAAGATGGTTGTATGGATTTCAGGAGTCAGTTCAAACACATTTTCCAGCATTATGGGAATATTGTATTCAACCGCATCCTGGATCAGTTTGTCCAGGGAATCGCAGGCGTTATCGATCCAGCGTTCTTCCGCTCCCCAGTAATGTCTTAAATCAAAACCGGTGTGGCATACCACGCTTGAACTCTCGAATAGAGCGGCGATTTCAAGCGCTTTTTTCAGACGTTCGAGGGACACCTTCCTGATTTTTTTATCAATTGCACCCAGGGATAGGTCGGTAAAAGGAGCATGGACAGTAGTTTTGATGGAATTTTTTTTGAACTTTTTTGCAATCCTTCGAAAAGTGGAAAGTCTGTACCTGTCCAACACACTACCATTAAGACCAATCTCGACGTTTATTCCCTGCTCGATTATTGCCGGCAGAAACCTCTCTACCAGCATGTCAAAGGGACAGCAGACAAAGCATCTTTCTTTCACAAGGTTAATATCCACCCTGGCCCCTCCTCACCAATTGACATACATCTTCATAGGATGCCTCTTCTTCAAATCCAGGACAATCTGCCCGAATGGCTTCCCATGCACCAATATCGCCAAGTATGCTTGGATGAAGAGGCCATCTCCTGCAGTGAAAGGGCTTCACGTCATGGATGGAGCAAAGGCCATCATCTCCGTAGAATATGCAATGGCCCGCCTCTATCTTCATCTCAATTCGATTGCCTTTGATGACACAATATCTTTTGAGAAATTGGTCAACAGACAACCCCAGAAACGAGGCTATGCGTCTTTGTTCATCCCCTGATAGGGAAACTGTTGAATTACCATGGCAGCAGTGGCCACAGCATTTGCATGAAAACACGTCTTTCATTGTTCATCCTCGTATGGAATGGGATCTCGTACGCCTGCCTGCCTGAACCCCTTCAGGCGTAGCAGGCACGAATCACACCTGCCACAGGCAATCTCCTCATTTTTATAACATGACCAGGTCAAGTGCAGGGGGGCATTGAGCTCTATACCCTTTCTTACAACCTGTTCCTTGTCCATATCTATGATAGGTGCGACAATTTCAATCCTTGTTTCAGGGCGAGTCCCTTCTTCGATAACTCTATTGAAGGCATCGTAAAATGATTTCCTGCAGTCAGGGTAGCCGGAACTGTCTACTTCCGTGGCACCAATATATATGTATCGCGCCCCTATGACTTCTCCCCAGGACACCCCGATGGAAATTATATGACTGTTTCTGAAAGGTACATAGGTCGATGGTATAGAAACGGTTCCCAGGCTGTTTTCCGGCACAGGAATGGAGGAATCGGTAAGCGATGACCCGCCGATTTTCCCAAGGTAGCCGATATCAGCCACAAGCCGTTTCTCAACTTGATAGTGGTCAGCAATATCATTGAACGATCTCAATTCTCTTTTTTCGGTCCGCTGACCATAATTCACATGGAGAAAGGCCAGGTCGCAGGTTTCGTTCGCTATTGCTGCTGTCACGCAGCTGTCGAGACCTCCGCTGACAAGACATATGGCCAGGGGTTTATTTGCTCTTTTCATAATAATTTCCCACTATTCCAGATATAGGTCCTTGATTTGTTCATGACTTAGGAAAATAAGCCTAAAAAGAATCCTTCACAAGATGAAAAAATAGTTTAATAATAGCTTAACAC
>CAZUIH010000075.1:0-12099 GCA_964620365.1 uncultured Desulfobacterales bacterium
CTGCGTGTCTTCCGCCTCACATCTTCGGCAAACTTGGCTGCTGCATAATATGGGTCTAAGGGTTTTCTATGCCCTTTTTCTTTCCTTGCGCAGCAGTGGCCAGACGAGGGACAGTGTAGTTAGAGACACCCCCCAAAGAAAAAAGACGGTCCAATCGAGTCCCGGCTCTAGAAGCGACCTTTGAGGCATCTCGGGATTGTAATATACTGTCACTACCGTATTTGGTCTGTATCTTTTCAAAAGAGCCTTTATCCTGGACTCTGATCCAAAGCATTGCCAACCAACGCTCACTCTGTGTCCTTCATATATGACTCCATCCACCATATAGAGATAATCGAGCCGCATGCACAACCTGGCCACGCGGATATCTTTGGACGTCCTCATCTCGTCTGACTTTGACATTATTATTCTGCCCTGGACAGTGGGCCAGGACAAGGCATTCATTCCTTCCAAGGCCTTCGATGTCCCCATGGCAAAGGTCCATAGACCGAGAGCCCCAAACATCAGTATGAACAGCCTTCGACCACTCATCATTCTTCTCCTGAGATAAACATAAGTCCCTCGGGAAGACTTTCGCCAAAAACCCTGCTCTGTTCCCGGCTGGCCAAAGGCACCACTTTCTGCAGAGGAACAAGTTTATCCTTTTCAACCCCCTTGGACTGAAGCCACACGGCTATCTGCTGCCGTATCACCACATCAAGATCACGAGTACGATCACCAGTAAGACGCGCCATGGACAGCAGGGCTGGGACGAGTTCCTTCACATCCTTCCAGTCCCTTTTCTTCAAAGATTCTAACCAGCGGGTAACTTCGCCAGGAGGCACCACCCTGTCTGCAGGGCCATATAACAGCTGGCGGGCACCAATGCGGGAAAGGGCCCATAGCGACCCTTTCCACGCCTGTCCTTTTTCTATGGAATCAACCAAGCCGCGACCCAACTCAATTTTTGTTTTTACTTCCAGACGCTCAAGATTCGCTGCAAAGAGCCACATTTCCCGGCGCTCTTCTTTTGAAACCTTGATTACTTCCTTCTTACCTTTCTTGCGTCTCCTTGTCTGCCCTGGCAGCAACACCTTGGCTACAGGGGCAAAGAGCTGGGTCTGCTGACCTGAACTTAATCCGGCAGCAATACGTCTCCAGAAAATCCACCACTGGAGCCTCACTTCCTTGTCCTTTGAAAAGACGACTCCTTCAAAAAATAGAGGCCACGCCTTTTTTATCCGCCATGGGTCCATTTCCTCCCCGTTTCCTGGCCTCATACAAAATCCCGTGAGATTTAACCACCTGGCTTCATGCTGGGGAGATTTTCCCTTGGCCGCCTTGAACTCTAGGAGGAAATCCGCCATGGATCTCAAGACCGGAAGGGACCAAAGGTCTTTTTCCATACCGAATGCCTCTGAAAGGCGAGCAGGTAGCCCTGATGGAGGCAAATCACCTTTGGAAAAACAAGACTCAACAGCTTCTTTTGCCCTTTCAAGAGCCCGTTTATCTTCTTCTGAAATCCTTTCTTCTGCCTCCTCCGGGCTCTTTCCTGGCTGCTGACCTACCCTTACTCCCTCTATAAAATTGTTTTCAGCCTCTTTCTTTTCCTCTTTTCTGAGTTCAAACTGCAATCTCCATTTATGGGGACTTTCCTGGGATTCACAGTACATCTCCAGGGTACCGATAGGGGTCACGGAGGCACCAATTCGAACAGGCAGGTTTACACTCTTTCCTTTTTTGCCATACCTTAGCACGGTCTTGAGAGGAGGAAGTTTTACAAAATCATCTCCTTCAATTGTAACAATGTCACCGACATGATCACCTGTACGGGTAGTTGAACTGAAGATCGAAAATTTAACAGGGACATTTGTCCTCACATGAAAAACCTTCTCTATTTCTACCTGGGCACCCTCTTCCGTACCTCTTTCCACAAGACATATGGCTTTGCCCTCCCGGCCGGTTTCCCCCTTTACATCCACACCAATAAAATAGGAACGGGCTATGCCGCCTCCAACCCTGAGCCCCAATCCCTTTCTAACCAATCCGTAATATGCGGCTCCCCAGGAGATGGCAAGATCAAGGGACTTATGTTCAAGTGCCCTGATTTTACGTCCGGCCCATTGAGAAATGGTATCCAGTAACCTTTTTTGAACCACCCCAGGTGTAAGGGTTCCGCCGTTAAATAAAACAGCGGTTGGCATGTTTCCCTTGCCCTGCTGCATCAAGAATCTTGCAAGATGGCGGGTTACACCCACCTCCTTTACATACGGCAGTCCCAAACTGGAGCCTTCAGTCTGGTCCAGGGAAATTTTTACGGCCTCATTCAAATCCGATTTCGGGAAAAAGCGGTCAAGCACCAGTTCCTGCACCACCTTGCGGCTCAACTTGGTGATCAACATTCCTCCTATGAGGGAACGGCCCCTTCCAGCAAGCCGAATTACAGTTTCTTCCGGCCCATTCTCCTCCAGGAGTTTTTCCTTTGCCTGACGACATTGATGAAGCAGGGTATGGTAACGTGCTGCATCCAGCTTCTGGGAAAGCTGCTTCTCTGCAAGGTCAGCAATAGCCAAGTCGACATTGTCTCCGCCCAGAAGTAAATGATCTCCAACCGCGAGTCTTTCAAGACTGGGACCATCATCTCCAGCCTCACAACCTACCAGGGTAAAGTCTGTGGTACCGCCTCCGACATCGCAAATAAGGATCGTGTCTCCAGGATTCAACAATTCTTTCCATGAATTTTCATTATGGGAAAGCCACGCATAAAATGCCGCTAAAGGTTCTTCCAACAGGACTACAGAAGGAAGTCCCGCCTCCCTGGCGGCTTGAAGAGTCAATTCCCTGGCCACCTCGTCAAAGGAAGCAGGAACGGTCAGGATTACGACCTGCTCTGAAAGGGGCTCAGGCATTTTATAGTCCCATGCCTCTCTAATATGCTGAAGATAACGGGCCGAAGCCGAGACCGGAGAAACTTTTTCTACATCAGAGCCCGCCCCCCATGGCAAGATAGGGGCCTGCCTGTCTACCCCGTCATGACACAGCCAACTCTTGGCAGAAGACACAAGCCTTCCTGGCACAAGGGCCCCTTGATCCCTGGCGAAACTCCCTACAGCGTAGGTTCGTTTATCATCCCAGGGTAGTGACAACGCCCCCTTTCCAAGATCAAACTCCCCAGGAAGATATAGAAATGAAGGTAGGGTAGAGCGATCCGCAACCCTGCCACTCTCCACAAGTTGAGGAATGTTGAATGAAATAATTTCCAATCCACCAGGGGAGGAATCCTTTAAATCCACATAACCAACAGCACTATTAGTAGTTCCTAAGTCTATACCAACGACAAATCTGCTACTCATAAGCCATACTATATTCCATCAAAATAAAAGGTTAACCCCTAAAGCCAATTTTAGCTGGTCTAGGTCAGACCTAGCGGATATCATAATAAGTATGTATTCAAGATACAAAAAAATGTCTGTTTCCAGGGAGGTTTTCTCTAAAAATCCTATTGTTACCCATGGACTTCAACCCGAATTATGCACTTCAAACATCCAAGGAACATTTTTTCTTCGCATCTTCGGCGAACTCACTAACTGCATAATCCGGGTTCAAGACGGATTGTTTTTTTAAAAAATCAAACCAAAGTTGTTTTTAATTGTCGCCTCCCTAAAGTACAATTTGAATTGTAAAGATAAGCAGACATTCTGTTTTTGTTAAATTCTATCAAAGAGCCTTATTCATTTTATTAAAAACACCTACTCCCTATAACCAATTGAAAATATTTATTTTTTTCTTGAAAAATCCTGTGTCAACTTGTATCCTTTTATCATAAGAACCCTAAGAATTTGCCAACAACTGATTTTAAACACCTTTGGCCCGAAAATGCTTTTTCTCACTTGGGACAAAAATGAGAAAGGAGAAAGAGCTCTTGGTTAAATTTACTGACATTATAAAGGCATTCATTAAAGGAATCTCGCGTAGTAAGGTTTCACTTCTCGGTGCCATCCTAACCACTATAATCTTTCCTGTCCTCCTAGTTTCCGTCATTCTTGACATACAAGGCCTGATTAACAATCCCTATTTTGGCTTCATCATCTACTTAGTCCTTGGCCCGCTGTTTGTACTCGGGCTCATAATGGTCTTTCTCGGATTATTCTTTTTTAAAGGAAAAGAGGAGGTAGGGCTCTTCACCCATGAATATTTGAAAGAGCACTTTACAGACCCTACACGCTTTGCAAGGGTTAGAAAACTGGTTTTTTTGGCGGTTTTTTTGACCGGATTAAACATATTCATAGTGGCACTGGTGTCATACAGCGGCTATCACTACAGTGAATCAGTAAGCTTCTGCGGACAGTTCTGTCACGTGGTAATGAAACCTGAATATACCGCCTATCAAAATTCTCCACACTCTAGAGTGGCCTGTGTCGAGTGTCACATCGGCGCCGGGGCCCAGTGGTTTGTCAAGGCAAAAATCTCGGGAATCAGACAGCTGTTTGCAGTGGCCTTCGATACCTATAGCAAACCCATTGAAACCCCGGTAAAGGGATTGCGTCCTGCAAGGGAAACCTGCGAGGAATGCCACCGCCCAGAACTGTTTCATGGGGACAAGCTTGTCATCAAAGACAAATTCCTGACAGACGAAAATAATACCCATGTCAGGACAGTAATGCTTCTCAAGGTCGGATCCGGAGGCTTCAGAGGCATGAGAGCCCAGGGAATCCATTGGCATGTGGCCCCGGAAAACAAGATCATTTACACCCACACTGACCGGGCAAGACAGCATATCGAAGATGTTATCCTAGAAAAGCCGGACGGGACCAGGATTGTCTTCAGGGGTCCTGAATCGCAAACAAATCAGACCCAACCTGGCCAAGAGACGGGAATGCCATCTGAGGGCGGACAAAGGGTCATGGACTGCATAGACTGTCACAACCGTCCTACTCATATTTTTCTTATGCCGGACGAAGCCCTCGACCATAAACTGGCGACCGGTGAGATCCCATCGGAGGTACCATACATTAAAAGAGAGGCCCTGGAGGTCATAACCAAAACATATCAATCTACCGAGGAGGCCAAGAGCGCCATAGCAACCACCCTAAGGGCCTGGTACAAAGAGCATTTTCCAGACCTGTTCGCCAAAAACCGCCCTCTTATCGAAAAGGCTATCAGGGGCGTAGAGGCCGCGTATACAGAAAATGTCTTTCCGGAAATGAACATCCAGTGGGGCACCTACGCGAATTTTCTAGGCCACAGAAATGACTCCGGCTGTTTCCGCTGCCATGACGACAGCCATGAAACAGAAGCGGGAGAAACAATTTCTGCAGACTGTGATACCTGTCACCTCATATTGGCAGAAGATGAGGAAAACCCGGACATCCTGAAAATTTTGTCAGGGGATAGCACCAACTAGGCAAACTTACCACAGACAGGAAACAGGCATAATTTCAGCTATTTGACTAATAATTAATGTTACGAGTATATGAACTATTCGCTTATGATAACGTTGACAAAAATTCTTTTATATCCTAATTTTTTCTATACTGTCAAAGTGCAACCTAAACATTTATTGGATCAGGAGGAATAATGCCTGTCGATAGAAGTGAACCCATTTATCCCATCAGTGTTGCGGCAAAACTTCTTGGGGTTCACCTCAGGACTATCCGCATTTACGAAGAGGAAGGGCTGATAAAACCTGCTCGCCAGGGGAAAAAGCGCTATTTCTCGCAGGACGATGTAGAATGGATACGATGCCTAAGGCACTTGATACACGAAGAGGGTATCAGTATCCCCGGAATAAAGCGCCTCTTGGAGCTTACGCCCTGCTGGGAAATAAAAAAATGTCCTCGAGAAAAGAGGGACACATGCTCTGCCTACGTGGATCGAACCAAACCTTGCTGGGAACGGGCAAATACCGCTTGCGCACGTGCCAAAAACCAGTGTGAAAACTGCGAGATATTCGTACACGCCATGAGAGAGGCAAGGGACTCTGCCAAGGAGTGTTCAAGGGTCCAGAAACACTTGGAATCCTGCGGTGAAAAAGAGTCAATGGCCCAATGCGAACCAGACGCAGTCGAGGCAAAGCAAGCCACCATAAACATAGCCAAACCTGGCCAGTCGGAGGCAGTAAAGATCGAACCGAAACAGACCATTACCCCTCTTCTTTAACCCTTTTGCGGTGACTTTATAAGGCTTCGGTAAAGGGTCTTGCCTTGTAACTGCTGCAGCTGTATTCGTACGTAAAAGCTTCCACCGCTAAGGAAGCTCCAATTATACAAGGTTTTTTTGTGCCTTCCAGACCCCACCCCATTCCAACTGTTGCCAAGGAAAAAAACAGGCCCACTTGTAAACTGTAATTGTCAAAATTCACCCGACAAAACCATAACCTAATCATTTATTCTTCAATGGTCAGATCTCGGATCCTTCCCGTAGCCCTTTTCTTGCCACTTAGAATTGTTAGCTAACTTCTTGAAATTATTCAATTTTTCTTGACTAAACCATAAAAATTCCATATAGTTGAACTCAAACACATAGCACTCTTTCCATCGTTTCATAAAAGGAGGGGCCATGCAGACCTGTGGAGCCAAAAACAAGATCTTTTGCAACAGCGTCAATGCCTTTTGCGCTACAAGAAAAGTGACATATGGACTCCTTTGGGTAACTGCACTGGGGCTCTTCCTCCTCCTTGGCCCCTTTTCGGCCATAGTAGTAGCTATCTGCCTCCCGCTTATGGCATTCATCCATCATGCTGCGACCTTACCGCTACGGGCAGAGAAGGGGCAAAACAGGGAGGAGTCTGACGTTAGCTCCAGCACGTCCAGAAAATATTTTGGCATCAGGTTTTTATCTGTCTCTCTTCCGTTCCTCCTGCCTAAAAAAGAACACGCAGCGCAGGCCGGCCTGTGGGCCTTGTGTCTAGTGATGGCCCTTATCCTTGGCCCTTTCGTCGCCATCCCGATTGTGTTCATGACACCTAGTCTAATAAAAATGGCGGAGAAAAACGGATTTTCGCACCCAGAAATTATGCGTCACCCAGCCTTTTCCGACGGAATTGATTAACAAGAAACGGGAGGGGAAAAATGACAAGTAATGATTCCCCAAACCTCCCCCTTTATTCCAGGGCTGACGCCGCTTCAGTACTCACCATGGACCCACTGACCCTGGCTGTTTATGAAAAAAGTGGATTGATCGTACCGGTTCGCCACAACCGGAGGGTGTACTACACCCAGAAACACCTGCACCAGGTTGAATGCATCAAATACCTGATAAATGATGTGGGAATGAGTGTTTCAACACTCAAATCCGTGCTGAAAAACCAGAAAATTAACCTGGAAGACTTCTGTACCAAAGTACTACTATCGAGGTCTCTATTATGGGCAGACGCCCCACAAAACCACACAAGCAGGCCTGGCCTACGCTTGGCATCCAAAGTAAGGAACATTTTTTCTTGTTAAAATCATCATCTTAACAGCAGGTTGCTTGTGGAAAAGCTTCACCGAAAAGGTGCGGCCGGCTGGGTGCGAATTTCCTGGGATATTTGAAGCTCCAAAAGGCTGGTGATTTCAATAACTGCATAACACGGGTTAAAAAACACTGGGACACAAAAAAAGCCTGGGATGACTTCCCAGGCCTATTCAATTTCGCCAGATATTTTTTTTAGCCGCCCGTGACAGCACTAAACCAGCTGTGAACGAAAGCAAAAGGTCCACCAGCCTCGATCATGCCTCCGACAATGCATCCAAGGACCCAAAGCCCAAAAAGGCCAAGCCCTACAAAGGAAACTCCCATTGCACCATTGACCAGCACCTTACTAACACGGCTAGTTCTAACCTCGGTTTCAACACCTACTTTTTTTGCAACAGCGTCCATAGTAACCTCCTTTTTTTGATACTAAGAATTTGAAGGGTTACTATTTTGGTAGCATCAAGAGCAAATCATGTCAAGTATTTTTTAATAAATTCAATATGTTATAAAACTACAACCTAAAAGATCAGTGAAATACACACTATTCAGAAAAACGAAAAAACAGACCGGCCAGAAAAATCGAACAATTTTTCTTTTTTAAAAAGAGGAAATTATAATTTCCACAAACTATCTTTCCGCGCCAAAAAAAATAGAAGACAAGTTATCCCTGTCTATTATCAGGCAGACCTGAATAAAATGGGCACTTGTCACACCATCTTTCAGTTCTACTCAACCTCTTGATTGCGGTTCATGATAGTCACTTATGGTAAACCACTGGCCTATAACGATTTTATTGGTATAATCATCAAAAATTAGTCAGGAGGTCGCAATGGCTGAGCCAACCAGCAAGGACAAAAAAAAGGCTATAGACATCGCCCTATCCCAGATACAGAAACAGTTCGGAAAAGGGGCAGTCATGCGCCTTGGAGACAAGGGTGGAGTGGAAGATATCCCCGTAATACCTACTGGGTCCATAGCTGTGGACATAGCTACCGGTGTAGGGGGTGTACCCAGGGGCAGAATTATTGAAGTATTTGGACCAGAATCTTCAGGCAAAACCACATTGGCCCTCCACATCATTGCCGAGGCTCAAAAACAGGGAGGAATGGCTGCCTTTGTCGATGCGGAACACGCTATGGATCCTGTCTACGCCCAGAAACTTGGCGTAAACACCGATGACCTCCTGGTGTCCCAGCCAGACTATGGCGAACAGGCCCTGGAAATCGTGGACGCCCTGGTTCGCAGCGGGGCTCTTGACGTGATAGTGGTGGACTCCGTAGCAGCCCTTGTGCCAAGAGCTGAAATAGAGGGTGATATGGGCGACCAACATGTGGGGCTGCAGGCCCGCCTTATGTCCCAGGCCCTCCGAAAACTGACCGGCAATTTGAGCAGGACAATGACATCCCTTATCTTCATCAACCAAATAAGGATGAAAATTGGAGTCATGTTTGGCAGCCCCGAGACTACCACTGGTGGAAACGCATTAAAGTTTTATTCTACCATGCGCATGGACATAAGACGTACCGCAGCCATCAAGGAGGGCGCCGACGTAATTGGCAACCGTACCAAGATAAAAGTGGTAAAAAACAAGATCGCGCCGCCTTTCAAGGCCGCAGAATTTGACATTTACTACGGCGAAGGCATCTCACGGGAAGGCTCCCTAATAGATCTTGGTGTAGCAGTCGACATTATCGAAAAAAGCGGTGCCTGGTACTCCTATAACGGCGAACGATTAGGCCAGGGCCGGGAAAATGTAAGGGCTTTTTTGAAAAATAACCCTGAACTTACCAGGCGCATTGAAGAACAGGTACGGGAGGCGTATGGTCTTAAACCAAACTCTGAAAATACCTCCGAGCAAGTGAAAGAAGGATAGATAATGAGCAAGCTTACCAGTGCAGAAATAAGAAAAAAGTTTCTGGATTTTTTCGCTGGCAAAGGCCACGAAATCGTGCCTAGTTCCCCGCTCATCCCTGCCGATGACCCCTCGCTTCTCTTCACAAATGCGGGTATGGTGCAGTTCAAGCAGGTATTTCTAGGCGAAGAAAAGCGCTCCTACACACGGGCCGCCTCCTGCCAAAAATGCGTAAGGGCTGGAGGTAAACACAATGACCTCGAAAACGTCGGTTACACAGCGAGACATCATACCTTTTTCGAGATGCTCGGAAACTTCTCTTTTGGAGATTATTTCAAAAGGGATGCGATAGCCTTTGCTTGGGAGTTCCTGACCGAGCACCTGAATCTACCGGTAGAAAAACTGTGGGTTACTGTATTCAGAGAGGATGACGAGGCCGCAGCCCTTTGGCCGGAAATCACTTCCATATCTCCTGAACGGGTGGTGAGACTCGATGAAAAAGACAATTTCTGGGCAATGGGAGATACGGGGCCTTGTGGTCCTTGCTCCGAGATTCTTATAGACCAGGGACCTGAAGTAGGATGTGGTAGGCCTGACTGTAAGGTAGGCTGCGACTGTGACCGGTACCTGGAGCTGTGGAATCTTGTCTTTATGCAATATTTCAGAGATGAGTCAGGCAAGTTGTCTCCCCTTCCTAAACCCAGTATAGACACCGGAATGGGTCTGGAGCGAATATCCGCCATTTGCCAGGGCAAGCAGAGCAACTTTGACACGGATATTTTTCATGGACTTCTGTCAAAAATAAGCTCCATTTCCGGAATTCCCTATGGCCAGGATGACAAAAGCGACGTTGCCATGAGGGTTATCGCGGATCACGCCAGGGCCTCCGCGTTTCTTATCGCAGATGGGGTCCTGCCTTCAAATGAGGGCCGCGGTTTCGTATTAAGACGGATCATCAGGCGGGCTGCCAGATACGGACGGGTACTGGGGCTCAAGGGACCCTTTTTGGAACAGGTCGCCCTAACGGTGGTTACCGAAATGGGGGACATATATCCCGGGCTTAAAGATGCCGAGACGATCCTTTCAAAGGTGCTTAATCATGAAGAGTCCCGATTTGGCGAGACACTAGAGTTCGGTCTTTCGTTTCTTGACGAAAAGATTTCAGAATTAAAAAGATCAGGGACTTCCCAAATCCCGGGCGAATTCATATTCAAACTCTATGACACCTATGGATTTCCAGTGGATATCCTCCAGGACGTGGCAAAGGAACAGGGCCTCAATCTCGATAAAAAAGGATACGAAGAGGCCATGGCCCTTCAGAGAAGCAGGTCGAGGCAGGCCAAACAAGACATCACCAGCGAGGAACTTCCAAGGGTTTACAGAGAGCTGCTGGAAAAAAACGAAGGAACTTCTTTTGTCGGATACGACACCATGGTCAGCACCGGCCGTATCCTTGCACTGGTCCAGAAAGGAAATGAAAACGAATCCGTTTCAAAGGGATGGACTGGCGAACTCATCGTGTCTCAAACCCCGTTCTACGGAGAGTCCGGGGGACAGGTAGGAGACAGGGGTGAGGTAAAAGGACCATCTGGCAGGGGCCATATTACCAACACTATCCGTAGAGGAGACCTCATCGTACATATGGTACAAGTAGAAGATGGGACCCTTAGCAAGGGAGATGAGGTCGAGCTCACTGTTACAGAAGGTCGCCGCATGGACACTGCAAGGAACCATACGGCCACCCACCTATTACACGCCGCGCTTCGTAACGTTTTGGGCGACCACGTAAAACAGGCGGGCTCATTAGTATCCCCTGAAAGGCTCAGGTTCGACTTCACCCACTTTTCCGGACTTACAAGGGAAGAGCTTGTCAGGGTGGAGAATATAGTAAATGAACAAATCCGTAACAACACAAGGGTAGAAACCCAGGTTCTCTCGTATAAGGCCGCCATGGAAAAAAAGGCCATGGCCCTTTTCGGAGAAAAGTATGGAGAAACGGTACGTGTGGTTGAAATACCGGAATTCAGTACAGAGCTTTGTGGCGGAACCCACGTCAACCAAACCGGCCAGATCGGCCTCTTCAAAATATTGTCTGAATCGAGCGTTGCCTCAGGGGTGAGAAGGATCGAGGCACTAACTGGACAACGGGCCCTTGACCACATCCATGAAATGGAGCAGTTGCTTTCCGATTCGGCAAAAATGCTTAAATGCCCAACAGGGGAACTAAAAGAACGGATTGAAAAGGCTATTGCCAAAAACCGTCAGCTTGAAAAGGAACTTGAAAAACTGAAAGCAGGACAGTCCGCCATGAACATTGACCAAATGGTGGAACAGGCCCAGATAATTGAGGGTGTCAAGGTAGTAATAGGTAAAATTCCCGGGGGTGATTCCAAGATCCTCAGGGATACCGGTGATAAACTAAGAGATAAAATGGGCTCCGGTGTAGCTGTCCTTGGGACCGAGAGCGATGGCAAGGCACTTCTGCTAGTACTCGTCTCCAAGGATCTGACTGGCAGATTAAAGGCAGGAGAACTAATAAAACCCATTGCAAAAGTTGTCGGCGGCGGAGGCGGAGGAAGACCCGACATGGCACAGGCCGGGGGGCCAAATGGACAACGGCTGGATGATGCCCTGAAGACAGCTCCTGAGGTAGTCAAGGAAAGCCTTACCTCGAAATAACTGGACAAAAATTACTGTGTGTAGGGAGCTGGCATCTGCGTGCAAAACCAAAATGCGCCCTAATGGGAGCACTTGAGATTAGTTGCCACTGAAAAACCATTTAATACACTAAGATAACTAGATTTTTATGACAA
>CAZUIH010000076.1:0-11866 GCA_964620365.1 uncultured Desulfobacterales bacterium
CACAACCGAGATCACCTCATGCCGATTGAGGAGCTTGCTGATGATGGGCTCTTCTGCATCCTCAGGAAAGGTCGTGATACGGTCCACGGCATTCTTTATGTCCTGAAGGACCAGGTCAGCATCGGCTCCCTCACGTACAACGGCCAACACTGAACCAAAGCCTTCCGACGCCTTTGATTTTATCTCCTTGATACCGTCGACTTCAGTCAGATTTTCCTCGATCTTTAGGAGGATACCTTCTTCCACCTCTTCAGGTGCGGCCCCTGGATAGGCAACCGCCACCTGTATGGTGTCCAGGCTTATCTCTGGGAAAATCTCCTGTTTGATGGAGCGGCTCATGACCAGCCCCCCGACCACAAACACCATCATAAGGAGATTTGCAGCCACATGATTCCTGGCCATCCAGCCTATGATGCCCTTCATGCCTACTGCTCCCTCAAAACAGGCCTTAGGAGCATGCCTGGGGCCACCCCCGTGATATTGGTCAGGATTACCCTGTCCCCGTCGTGAAGACCCTTGTCTACCAAGATAAAATCTCTTTCTTTTCTAAGGACATTGACAGGCCTTACGACCAGTCGATTGTCATCCGACGCGATCCAGACCGTTGAATCATCTCTCAGGACAGAGCGAGGGACCAGGAATATATCCTTTAAGGTCTTCCCTTCTATGTCCACATCTACAAAAAGGCCTATCTCCAGATCAGGCCTTTCCTCCTTCCTGGTTTCAAGCTGGTACGGGTCATCCACCACGACCACGAGACGCACCATGCGCCCGAGCGGATCGGCTTCACCAAGGCTTCTCTCCACCCTTCCCTGCCATGCGAACTCTTTTCCGCTGACGTCGAGCCTTACCACCGCCCTGGGGCCTTTGCCTGTTTCAGCGGAATCGTGCAGATCAAGCCACATCAAATCCTTGATAGGGACAGGGGCCACTATCTCTACCTGATCGGTCCCAACCACACTGCCCACTTCCTGACCAGACCTCACATATTCACCAGGATCTATGTTCTCAGAACGTATGAAACAGTTGAAAGGGGCCGTGACCTTGGTCCTTTCAAGGTCTATTTCCGCCTGTCTGAGCTCGGCCCTGGCTGCCATCAGGGAAGCCTTCGCATTTTCAAGCTGGGGCCCATAAAGCACCAGCGGATTTGGCTCCCCTTTTTCCCCCTTGGCCAGACGCATCCATTCATCACGTGCTATTTTTGCCTGTCCCTCCACGGTGGCCAGGTCAAGCGCTGCCTTTGCGACCCCTGCCCTCGCCTTTGCCAGTCTAAGCTCGTAGTCAGTGCTCTCGATCTTGAAGAGGAGTTCCCCTTTCCTGAAGAATCCACCGGCCACAAACCTCGGCGAGACGTACACGATCTTACCATCCACCTGGGGAGCGATGGATGCCTCGTAACGGGGAACTACCGTACCAGTGGCACTGACAATGACTGTATGCTTGCCGCTGGTAACTGAAATGACATCGACCAGGGCCCCCTTCTTGACAGGTACCTCCTTCGGCGGGGCTTCGTTAAGGGAGAGAAGTAACTTCATCCCCAATATCCCCAAAAGGACAATGAATGCTGGGAGTCCGTACTTTATCATCTTTTTCTTTTGCGCCATGTCCTCAACTCCCGTCCTTCTCACCATGCAACTGACTCTTGTATAGGGCCTCCATCCAGTCACCTCCCAGGGAGCGGAAGAGGGTTATCCTGTCCGAAATGAGCTCCCTTCTTGCCGAGATCAAGGCGCTCTGGCTGTTTAGATACAGGGTCTCCGCCGTAAGGACCGGAAGATAATCGGTAAGGCCATAGAAATATCTCTTCCTGGCAAGACGCAGAGAATGGTACGATGCCTCAACGTCCGCTTCGAGACTCTTTATTCGATCTTCATCTGCCACATTCTTAGAAAGGGCGTCCTCTACTTCCTGAAAACTCCTTAGCACTGCCTTGTGATATCGGGCCATAAATTCCTTGACTACCGCCTTTCTCCTCCTTATCTCCGCCCTTCTCTTTCCCCCATCCAAGAGAGGGAGGGCCGCCTCAAACCCAAGGCTCCAGAAATCCCCCACGATCGAGCCTGCACTAAAGGCCGTGCTGGAGCGGCCGTAACCGGCAAGGAGATCAAGGGAAGGAAATCTGTCGGCAACTGCGGCCGCCACCCTGGCATCATTCGCTTTTAGACGCAACAGGGCGCTCCTGACGTCAGGTCTTTTGGCAAGGACTTCACTGGGGAGCCCTGAGGGAAACATGCTGGGCACTGGCGGAAGTGATGTGACGGCATCTTCGCACCAACTGTTTTCTTCAGGGTAATGGCCAAGAAGTACGGACAGGGCATGGAGGGCGCTCTCTTCCTGGACAACGTAGATCGGCCGCCTGGCCTTGGCCTGCGCAAGATTCTGACGGGCCTGGTAGACATCTACCGCCGGGACAAGTCCTGCCCTGTAACGGGACTCCACCCGTTCTAGGCTCTCTTCGAGTGAGGAGATGGTCCGATCGGTAAGCTCTATCTGCTCCCGGGCCTCGGCGACAAGATAATAAAAGTCGGCAACCTGGCTGCTGATTGTGAGATAAAGGGTGAAAAGGTCTTCCTTTGAGGCGTCCGCTTCCAGTCTCTGGGCCTCGGCATTTTTTTTGAGTTTCTGCCAAAGATCGACCTCGAATCCTGCAGCCAGGGAAAGCCTGTAGCTGTTTCCGGTATCTTTTCCAAAGAAACCGGGCTGACTCTGTCTACTCCATGAATAGCCCCCATTTAGAAACGGAAACCTTGAGGCCTGCTCCTTCTGAAAAACCGCCTCTGCCTGTTCAACCCGCGCAAAGGCCTCTTTGATGTCCGGACTTTTTTGAAGCGCTTCCTCTATCAATTTATTCAGGCATGGGTCATTGAATTTCTCCCACCATCTGCCGAAATTCCACAAATCACGAGCCCTGGATCCGGGCTGGGCAAAGGAACCTGGAACAGGTGCGGGAGGGGACGGTTCAATCGGTTGATGCAGAGAGCAGCCCGCAAGAAAGACAACAAAAAAGATGACAAGGGCCTTTAGCTCATTCATCAGGGCCACACTCCATACCCGCGGTAACGAAATCAACCAGCAACCCGGCAAGCGTGGCAGCGTCCTCAGGGGGATCAACGTCTTCGGGTACGAGCCTGAACTTGCCTGCCATGATAAGGGTATGTGCCATTGCCCCCAGGGCAAACTGAAGTCTCCAGAAAAGCACTTTCTTGTCCAATGCAGGCAAAGCGAGGCTCAATAGCTGAAAAAGGAGGGAATAGACTTCTTTCATCTCGCTGAGAAACAGTGTCCTTACATGTTCATCAGGATCTGCCATGGCATGGCCCACAATCGCAACAAAATATTTGGCGCCTGGCTGGGAATCCATGATCGTAATGGCCGGCTCCATCAAGGCCTGAAATATACTCCTCACCTCCGGGACATCGCCCTTACCCTGGAACTCATCCATCAGCGACCTGAGCCTATCCATCCTTTCCCGGTTCAAGGGACCTATCCTCCTTTTGAAGATCGCCCGGATAAGCCCATCTTTTGAACCAAAATGATAGTTCACTGCCGCCAGATTGACACCCGCTTCCCTGGTTATGGTCCTAAGGGATGTATTGTGCACCCCCTTTACGGCAAATAGCCTTTCAGCGGCATCCAGGATCCTGTTTTTTGTGTCAGAAGCAGCCACCGTCCTCGTATCTCACAAAGTTCATCATGAACTCCCTGAAAATCAGGTTATTTCAGGGAAATATTCATATAAACCCGGATTATGCAGGTTACCAACAAATCAAAAATCACCCTTTCCATTTTTGCACAACCATTTTAAACAAACGTTTGACTTAGTCAATTCATTCCTAAAAGATTTCCCTTAGAAGACAAGATAGGGAGAGATAAGTTAGGTTGATTGTCCTCGAACAAAAAATTTGATTTTTGGAAGTTCCTATAGGGTGATATCCAGAAAATATTTTTTCCCAATAATCTTTTTAAGGACCACTGCGAGCAGACCTGAAAAACAGACTTTTTCACCTATGGCAGCCAGGGCATCGCCTTCCCCGATACCGACAGCAAGCCCCTTGTATTGAAAGCGTGGCAAGGGAACATCCTTGCCCTTGGCCAGTTTTGGGAGATATTCTCCCAGGAACTTCCCCTGCTGGACCGCAACCTGACCCAACATTGGCAGATCCGTCCCTGCGCAGTCTCCTGCAATGAAGATGTTTTCCTTATCAACTGACCTTAGGTATTCATCAACCAGACCTCGCCCCTTGGAATCAACCGAGAGTCCGGACTCGCCGACAAGGGAATTTGCCTTAACCCCCAGAGACCATATGATGATATCTCCTTTCTCTGAGTCGCCTCCCTCGAATAATACCTCACCCTGCTTTATCTGGGTCAGACGGCTGTTGCACCTGATCCTTACACCTTTTTCCTCCAGGATACGTCTCGCAGGCCCACGGATCTTTTCTGGCAACCCTGCCAGTATATCTTGGGCAGCTTCAACCAGAACCACCTCAAATCCCATGTGCCTGGACAGTTCCGCAATCTGTCCCGCTGTTTCCACACCGACAAATCCTCCGCCACACACAATCACCCGGCCAGGGGCCCTGAACAAAAGTTCTCTGGCTGACAGCGCGGATGGAAGGTCATCCACTACCTTTACCCCCTCCACGGGAATAATGGTATCAGGTACCCAACCAAGGCAAATGGTGAGGGTGCTGTAAAACAGTTCCTCGACTCCGTCTGATGTTTCAACCACCACCTTTGACTTGCCTGGGTCAATCTCCTTTACCTCCGCCACCAACACGTTGTTGAGCAGATCGCTGAGCCAGAGAATCCCGTCTTCGTCCTTTATGGCACCTGTTATAAGCTCGGGTATAAGGGCCGTTAGGGTCTGGTAAGGCCTCTTATTGATGAGGAGATAGGGTACGTTCTGTCTCTGAAGCCTGAATGCGATGGGAACCCCTGCGTATCCAGCTCCCAGGATCAAATGTTCGACCTTTTTCATCTTTACACCTCTTTCTCTATAGATTGCCCTTTTGCCCAAAGACCGCGTTGCCCAGCGGCAAAATACGCTCACATACTAAGTTAAAAATCCAGGTTTCAGGGATTGCCCAAAGTCAATATATTCCGGTTTATTCAGGGGCAGGCCAGCACAACACACCACCACCTCAAAGCATAAAAAGAACGTCTGAAAAATTCCTTGAGGTTAAAACAGATTTGCGAAGAACCTTTATAACATGAAAACTTTAACTAAGTTTTATTATAGCACAGTTACCCTCCAAGTCACTTTGAATATGCAGGCTGAAAAGGAACTACACGTCGAGGCTATCCTCAAAATCGGCAAAACGACCTGGCCGAAAGACCAAATTCGGACTTGCCCTTAATTGACGCTTTCCTTGCAAAGGGTAATGCCTGACACAGGGCTATAGGGAATGAAACAGGTAGAGGAAGAGAGGCCATCTGGACCTACTTTTTAGTTGAAATATCTTTCTTTTAAGATCGCGAAAATCCTTGATCCAACCTGATAGGGGAGAAATGTAAACAGCCCCCTTTAAAACAGGTCTTGACCGTTTTGAAAGAAAATCGTCAAGTTTGTCCATGTGCGCTTGGGGTAAATTCTCACCAACAACAAAATTGAGACTTACAGAAAGACCTCCCGATCTGCGATTCAAATCTTCTGCCTTGAAAAACGCCTCCTCAACGGTTGCGGCATCTACCGGCTTACCAAGCATATCGAGAGTGGTCTGATCAAACGATTCAAGACCGACATTTATGTAGCAATGAGAAAAGGGAAGCCTATCCAGCGACTCCCAAAATTTTCCTTCTGTTGCAAGAAAGGAATCTGGACTTGCAAACATGAAGAGGTTGGAACCCCTGAGATAGGAATCCTCAATTTCTAATTCTTCGTAAGCGAGATGGGCGGCATTCAAAACCAGTTCCCTGTCAGCCGCCAGGGCATCATTTTGTCCCAAAAAGATGGAATTGTAATTTAGGAGGTCAGCACTGAAAAAAGACTTCAGTTCTGTTAGCTGTCTTTTGACATCATCAATGGGTCTTGGCGAAAAATCAACACCGGTTTTAAGGCAGCAGAAGGAACAGTTGTAAAGACAACCTTCACTTACAATGAGTGGAATCACTTCATATTCAACATTTACACAATCCGGAGGCAGTATGGGTACAGTTCCCCTGATAATCCTGTGGAGGCGATCGGACCTTCTGGATAGAGCAGGCCCATCATAGTTTCCTATTCTCCGCACAAGATTGCCTATCGCGTTATCTTCATCGGAAAATTTTACTGGACCAGTTTTGCAAATGGCCACAAGCTCCCTCCAGCAGGCCAGCGCATCAAGGATAAAAGATGAATTGAAAATGTCATCCGAAAACAAAAGCCTATCCCATTTCCTTGATCTTGGCAGATAATATCGTCCGGTGAGGGCAAAGACATCGTCATAACCTGACGGGTCAAGGTAGATCCATTCATTGGCAAGGGTGAGTTTCAACCTTGCCGTTGGATCGGGCCAGCGCTCTGGATCCAGGCCATAGATATACTTTATTGCGCCATTCATATCGAATTCCAGGCCAAATCCTTTAAACTTGACCTTATCCCTTATACCGTAGGACACAGGCATACTCAAAGGGGTATAATCGCTACGTCCCCGGTGGCCTGGCGATATAACCATGCAATCGGTTTTTTTTTCGATCATAGTTTCCTTATATAAAATGGCAGGATTACGCGTTTAACTGTGTATATACACTTATCATATTTAACAGATCATGCGATTAAAATGAAAGTGCGACGAAGTGGCCTCTTCAGGTCTGAATTACCGGCAAAACCTGACAATGGTTCACTCCAAATCTTTAGCCGGATTCGGATTATAAGGCGGCCGACCTCACCAATATGAAATAATGGCAATGAAAAAAACGAGAACAACATAGCAAAACATTGATAAATTGATATGATAAGTTTCTTATGAAAAATGGGCTTCTCATGCTTAAATTCACATTTCCCATTTCCAAAGTCACTACGTTTATTTTTTTGCCTCCATTGGTGACACTGATACTTTCATATTTTGGAGCCATGGCAGGCGTAACAGGGGCCTTTCTCCTTCTTCCCTTTCAAATGAGTATCCTGGGCTACACCGTCCCAGGGGTCTCTGCCACAAATTTTCTCTACAACCTCTTTGCAATCCCCCTTACTGTATTGCGCTACGCAAGAGAAGGCCGCATGAATTGGCCACTTACGATGGTCATCACGTTGGGAAGCCTGCCAGGCATAACTGTGGGCTACATGGTACGGGTTAAATACCTGACCGATCCCAGGCTATTCAAACCCTTTGCAGGACTGGTACTTCTCTACCTAGCGTGGCGCCTCGGGAAAAATCTTTTTTTAAGGAACGAACAAAAAAAAGTTGATACGATTCCCTCGACAGACGCCCGGATAAAAAGTTTGTCTTTTGAATTCAAGAAGATCACGTATCTTTTTGATGGTAAAGTCTACTCATTCGATCCAAGGGGACTTTTCTTGGCAGCCCTTGCGGTGGGGCTTGTAGGAGGGGCATACGGGATAGGGGGAGGTGCAGTTCTGGCGCCTTTTTGCATAACGGTGCTAAAACTACCCGTCCACAGCGTAGCCGGGGCCTCACTCTTTGCCACTTTTGCCAGTTCCGTGGTCGGTGTATTGGTATACTCAAGCGGTTTTCTGTCCGGAGAAGTTGATACCAGGCCGGATTTTCTCCTTGGGGCCATGTTTGGTCTGGGAGGCATGTTGGGAGGATACCTGGGGGCAAAGACCCAAAAATATATTCCTGAACGCCCGATTAAACTCGGACTCTTTTTTATACTTATAATCGTAGCCATCAGATACATTCTCTCTGTCCGATAACACTATAAAAAATCATTAACTTTTTTGGCCCATGGGGGCCTGCTATTGTCAGACCGACTAATCCAGAAACAAGAGATTTCCTTACCTGTTGGGTCCAAATGAGCTTTTCGACATCATTGTCGACCAGACCACTTCTTGTCGAAGCCATCCCCACCCACACCCACAACAACATATTGATTTAACTTTAAAAATCAATATGGCACCATTCTTGAATATATAACTGTAAACAAAACAACAATGATTTCCGGAGGTAAACAAAATGAAAAGGAAAATCATAAGATTGGCATCAGGATTTCTTTTTTGCATGACCCTTGTAGCAAGCAATGTATTTGCCGTCACTGATTACAGTAAATACTCAACAGAAGAACTTGCAGCCATGCGTGGAACCCTCAGGAATGCGAGTGTTGAGGAACGCAATGCATTCAGAACCGAATGGCAAAAAAGGGTACAGCAAATGAGCATGGACCAGCGGCAGCAATATGTGAGGGGAAGGGGCTATGGACTCCGTGATGGCTCATGCCTCCTCGGAACCGGCTCCGGCCAGGGAATGGGTTATGGAAGAGGTAGAGGAAGACGTTAGTCACGTCGGTCATAAACATAAACAAATTTAAATGAAACAGGAGGAATAAAATGAAAAAGGCAAAAGGAATGATATTGGCGATCATGATGGTACTAATGACGGGTCTTGTATCCAGTCAGGTCATGGCAGGAAACGGCATTGGGGCAGGAGACGGTACGGGCCCAATGCTGAACATATACGATGGAACCCCTGTCACCGTCACAGGAGTAGTATCATCGCTGGGCCTTTTCGGCAGAGGATTAGAGGTGGATACGGGTACGGAGATAGTTACTGTCTACGGCCTTGGCCCTATCCGCTACTGGGACAGCATAGGTGTAGCCCGTCCTGCAGTCGGAGAGACAGTAACGATAAATGGCTATGAGGTTACCTTCAGCGACGGTACAACCAGAACAATCGCTACCACTATTACTGTTGGCGACCAGACAATCAATTTGAGAGATCCTGATACAGGTGCCCCTCTTTGGAGAGGTAGTGCAGGAGGAAACGGCGGGGCTGCAGGCACAGGTCAGGGAGGTTACGGCCTTAGAGACGGAAGCTGCCTAATGCAATAGATAATCCACCGGCTCCCTAATACCCCCTCAAAGCCGACTGTATGTTTTGCAGTCGGCTTTTTTTATCTTCTAGCGTCTGCAAATGAGGCATGATAAGGTACATCCATGAGAGAGAAAATCCCTTTCAACCACGTCTCTTTCCTGTTTATTTTTATCTTGCTTTTTCTTGACTCCCCTGGGGTATCTGCCATTGAAATCACCCTGGATGTTGGCACAGGTTACGACAACAATCCGTCCCTTTCTGACAACAGGGAGGAATCATCATTCCAGGAATATTACCTGAGCCTGTTCCACCTTCTTCCCGTCAGAAGAAATGGAGAAATCGATTTCTCAGCCTATGCCTCCTATCAAGACTATTCGAGCGTAGAAGATAATTTCCGAATAGGCACCTCAGCAGAAGTTGTGTACGGTCTTTTCAGAGGCCAGATATTGCTCTCAATCTTGGGAGAACTCTCGCTTTACCGGGACGATCTGGTGCCAGAGGATGAAAGGAATGAAGCCGGCACAGGTGTAGGTATCCAATGGATCCCCCTGGACATATTCTCCATGGAGATAGGTCATCGTTGGAAATGGCTCGATTTCCAAAACAGTGCCCTTCCGCTTTCCGGACGTGGCATGGGAGGGGCCAACTCCATAAATTCGGGGGCCTTTTCAGCAATGAATGCGTCTGTTCAGGGTTACAGGTATGTTGAAGGGGTCTCCCTTTACTCTACCCACAATGGAAGATCAAACAGGCAACGCAAACTTGCCCGGACAAAACAGCCACCACGGGACGACAGGCTGGAGACCACCTCACTCACCCTGGCTTACTCGCCTCCATTTAGGATGGATGTTGAAATTGATCTATTCTATTCAAGACTCTTTTCAACGGTTCCACTGGAATCCTTCAAGCAATACGGCACATTGTTTACCTTAACTTTTCATCCGGCCAGCAACTGGCAGGCATCGGGATCTTTTCTGTGGACACAGACAGACTATGAAAAGTCGCCGCATCACATCGACAGGACTGATTATTTAAAGAAGACCGGCATCAAAACAAGTTATTTTTTTCAGGCCGTAGAACTCTATCTCCAGGCCTTTTGGACAGACAATGACTCGCCGCTCGATGGAGAATCCTATTCCGGGTCCATAACATCCATGGGCATAGCGTACACATTTTAGCCCGGATTATTCATGAACAATTTAACTAAATTTAATATCTACCTGATTATGTTTATTAAATTGCGGTTTTCCCGACATCTTCATTAAAACACACTGTTTTTTTACATGCACATGAACAGCCCATTAAATTGTTCATGAATAATCCGGGTTAGCATTTTTTTGCCTCTTGTACAAAGAAGCCGCCATAAAGATTTCATCAAGAAATACCATACGGCACGATTCTGAAGCGTTCCCTTTTCGTCGTTCAGGGACCTTGTTATCAATCCAAATTATGCACTTCAAACACCGAACAACAAGAAAGAAATAAAAAAATCAGTAACTTATTGTGTATAATCCAGGTTGAAATGTTCACCCAAAAGGTGCACCTCATCAAAGTTAAAAATTGTTCGGCAAACTTGGCTGCTGCATAATATGGAATCAAGCCTTGGCCAGGTTGAACTTGGGAGGGAGTTTTTCTGGAATCAAGATCTTTTTTCCAAGTCTCAGGAAATAGGCATCAGTCATTCCAGCAATAAAGTCCCTTACTATTGCCGCATGTGGCTCTGTTTCAAGATATGACTGATCCATTCCATCAAGATAATTGGTAAAGATGACAGAATCCCTGTTATCTTTATCAAGGTCCTCAAGAAACCGTTCAAAAAGCATCCGATAAAGGGCCTTTATCTTTCCGGCCTCGGTCTTGATACATGGGTTCGAATATATTCGGGCCATGTTGAAGGAACGAAGCTCGCCAAGTATTTCTGACACCTCATCACTGAAGGATATGACGTCCTTTCCGAGGCTTGAAATGATAAGATCCTCTACCAAGTTGTACACTATCTTACCATTGGTATCCCCAAGACGCCTTTTACACGAATCTGGGATGTCCTCTCTCCTTATGAGTCCAAGACGAATTGCGTCTTCGATGTCCCTTCCTATGTAGCTTATGACATCGGACATTCTCACTACACACCCTTCCAGGGTCATCGGCCTGAGATCAACCGAAGGGTCCTGCTCCTTTTTGGAAATCTCTTCGTCAAGGGTCTTGAAACTCTTTTCACGACATGGCGTTATGGACTGCGCGTGACTTTCACCATCATGACACAAGATCCCGTCCAGAACCTGAAGGGTAAGGTTACACCCCCTTCCCTTCCTCTCGATCCTCCTCAGAAACCTCACCCCCTGCACACTGTGCAGAAAACAGGCAAGCCCGTGTTCTTTACACAGCTCGGCCAGGTATCTTTCTCCGTCATGACCAAAGGGAGGATGCCCGATATCATGTCCTAGGGCAATTGCCTCTATCAGATCCTCATTCAGACGCAAAAAACGGCCAATCGTACGTGCAATTTTCGAAACGAGCTGCACATGGAGCACCCTGTGCGTTATATGATCATTGGGTATGAGGGAAAACACCTGGGTTTTGTCTATGTATCGGGTATATGCAAGGCTGTGAAGTATACGATCGGCATCCACAGAAAACCACTGTCTATGGCCTGTAAGCAGGATATCCTCCTTCTTCTCGCGCACAGCCATCCTGCTCAGGGTAGCCCAGTTGGAAAACCTTTTTTCCTCTTCAAGATCCAAAATCTCTCTAATTTTTCTTAGCATTTCATTCATCTCTATAATTTTATTTATTTCTCCTAAAGATAATCCTTTTGCAGTAGAGAACCACTTAAAAGTTGAACCCAAACTTTCATGCGGCCCGTACATCCGTGCCGCACCCCTAAGGCATGAAAA
>CAZUIH010000077.1:0-11461 GCA_964620365.1 uncultured Desulfobacterales bacterium
CCCTACACTAATTTCGCAAGGGGTAGGTGTCCCACTTACATTGACACAGAGGGGTTTCACGAAAAGAATGCCGCAACCGTAGGAAACAACGGCCCATATGGACAACAGTATTGTCATGATGGACAGGTTCTTTTTCCAGTACTCTTGTAGATTTTTACTCATTTTTTTTTCCCTCCTTTCCGTTAAAAAATAATCCGCGTAATCATAGTGAAAGTTTTTGGGTTGTCAACGTAATTAAAAAAGCCACCTCCAGCTCCTGCCGGCCATGTAAAGATCCTTTAGGGTCTTCAATCCTCCCTGGTGAAGTTTTTTTACAAGGAAAAGAAATAGATAGGCCGTCTGAAGGGAATCCTGGAGGGCATCATGTCTCTGGAAAAGTGGCAGGCCATACTCTTTTGAAAGATCATCAAGATTGTATGAAATCTTATAATTAAACTGATCATAATAATTTCCCCATTGATCTTCGTTGTATACCTGGGCCAGCCGCATGGTATCAATGCATGGGTTATTTAGCTTTCCTCCCAAGATATTTTTTGCCGCCCTGTTTAAAAAATGCATGTCAAGCCCGATATAGTGCCCTACCAGAAGGGTCTTGTTGCAATAGCGTATGAAGTCAGGAAGGATCGTTTCAAGCATGGGGGCATTTTCTATCTCCTGGGGAGTTATCCGGTGAATAAGTGTACTGTTTTTGGGTAGCGGTTTTTTAGGCTTCACATAGACATGAAAACTCTTCTCTACTATGATTCTGAGGTTTTCGATCTTAACCGCCCCAATGGAAACTATTTCATCCGTTTTGTAATCCAGCCCTGTAAGTTCAGTGTCCAATACCGTGAATTTGTAGTCTGATATCAGGCCAGACTGATCAAAATTGGCAAAATACGCCTTGTTATCCTTAATAAGCGGGTCTTTTTCTATCTTTAACCAGTCAAACGGCGCAAACAGTCTCATAATTACCTGATCAGTCTCAGTCATGAATATCTAATCAAAATCATACCATAGGGAACATATCTTTTATTAGCGACTGCAACTTCCCAATTACGGAAAAGGCCTCTTTGAGTGTCTGTTTTTCCAGATCTGTCAAGTCTCCGGGATTGATATAGTTGTCCGGTTCCTTGCCCGCTTCCATCAATCGTAACTGGTGAATCAGGCGAAGTTGCATCTGAAATTCATAAGCCTCCTTGGTCTCTGAATATAGCTCGCGGGAGATGTGTTCATGTTCTTCGATAAGCTGGAGTCTGCCCAGGGTATTTGTTTCTTTAATGCCGTATTTCAAGGCCATGAGCCGTGCGAAATCCACAAAGGGGACCAAGCCTCTGGTCTTGAGGTCCAGCCTGTTTTTGTGTTCTCCGTTCTTTTCAACGATAAAATTCCTGAAGAAGGTCAGGGGAGGACGGCTTTCAAGACAATCTTTTGCCAGGTGGTAAAGGAATATTTCCTGTTTTGGACATCTGTCGGTCAGCAGTTCTCTTAATTTATATCCCAGGTCAAAGTTGCCATAACCGGGCCTGAAGTCAAAAAATATGGTCGCATGCAGGACGTCCTTGGGCTCTGGCGTGGTTATCCATTCGTTAAAATAACGCTTCCATACAGAGTAAGACTGACACCATTTGGGATTTGAGGCCATTATGTCGCCAGGACAACGGGGATAGCCACACTTTACCAGGTGGTCAATGGCTACTTGACCGAACCTGCTGAAATATTCTTCTGCCGCTTTTTTTTCATCTTCATCAGCAGGATCTTGATAGATAAGGGCATTGTCCTGATCTGTCCTAAAGGTTTGTTCCCGCCGGCCCTCGCTTCCCATGAGCAGCCAGCAGAATGGAAGCGGTGGTGGCCCAATTTCCTCCTGCATGAGGGTAAGAAGACGATCAAGGATGTGGTCATTCAAGACAGTGATCATCCTGGTGATATTGTTGGCTTTAGCGCCTTCTTCTATCAGTGACCTCACTACCATTGGAACCTTTTTTGACAACGAATAAAGATTTTCGATCTTTCGCTGTGAGACTATTTCCCTAAAAAGGTAGAGGGGGGAATTGCCTTGAAGAACCATTATGTCGTGGGCCGTGACTATTCCGATGATATCATTATCTTTTTTTACGGCCAGATGGTGTATCTGTTTTCTCATCATTTTAAGAAGTGCGTCAAAGGCCACTGCATGATGAGATATGGTCTCCACCGGTGACGTCATTATTTTTTCAACGGGTTCAAGGTAGCTTAGCCCTTTAGCGACCACTTTTGTCCGGAGGTCTTTGTCTGTGACTATGCCGATTATGGTATCTGAACTGTCTTTGACCAGGAGAGAGCCAATGTGAAGTTCCGCCATTCGTTTGGCGGCAGATTGTACGGTGTCTGATCCTGAAATTGTTTCTGGTTTGCGTTTAATGAAATCTCCTACCCTCAAACTGAATAGATATAACGCGCTCTCTGTCCTGGGGGAAATTTTATGCTGTCTCAGTTCTCTGTATGCGGTACGGACAAATTTTTCGGAGAAACTTTTTAGGTAATATTGGGCAAGCCTAGGATATTGTTCAATTAACTTGAGAAAAGTCTCTTTATCCAACAGAAAACAGAAGGTGTCTTCGACGGTCTCGACATTGAGATTTGCCTTGGTGCCCTGGATGATGGGAAGGGCTCCAATGTAAGATCCTTCTCCCCTGAAGTCCTTGAGGGTGATTTCTCCTCCCTCGTCTATCAGGTAAATTTTCACTCCTCCCTTTTGGATAAGGTATAGATGATTTACCTCTGTCTCGTCCTGTTTCAGCAGTATTGTGCCTTTAGGGAAAAAATCTATTATGCACTGTCTTGCAATTCTGCGAATTTCTTCCTTGGGTAGTTCCTTAAAAGGAAGAGTGTTATTTAAAAAGTCGATGACTATGTCCGGAGATACCGAGTGTACTTCATTTGTTTGGAAAAGGGCCATAAATAGTCCTTTCAACCAAGTGTATTTAAAAGAAACAGGACCTCCCAGCAAAGGAAGGTCCTGTACTTTTGAAGCAGATGTTTACTGCATAAGTTCCTTGTTGCCCTTAACCAGGTCGTCAATAACGGAAGGATCAGCCAGGGTTGAAGTATCGCCGAAGTCAGATGTGTCTCCCGCGGCTATTTTCCTGAGTATTCTTCTCATGATCTTGCCGCTTCTTGTCTTTGGAAGACCGGGGGCAAACTGAATTACATCTGGTGAAGCGATAGGACCTATCTCTTTTCTCACATGGGTCCTTAATTCCTTGCGGAGTTTTTCTGACTCCTTGGTTCCGGTATTCAGAGTGACATATGCATAAACAGCCTGTCCCTTTACCTTATGTGGCATTCCTACTACAGCGGCTTCTGCAACTGCGGGGTGTGCAACAAGGGCAGATTCAATTTCTGCTGTTCCCAGCCTGTGGCCAGAGACGTTGATGACGTCATCCAGACGGCCCATGATCCAAAAATAACCGTCTTCATCTTTTCTAGCTCCGTCACCAGCCTCATATACCCCAGGAAATCTGTCGAAGTACGTGCTCTTGAACCTTTCAGGATCGCCAAAGACACCCCTCAGCATGCCGGGCCACGGTTTTCTGATGACGAGATGACCGCCCTCATTGATCTTTGCAAGAGAACCATCGCTCTTGAGGATTGCTGCATCCACTCCTGGAAGTGGCAAGGTCGCTGAACCGGGTTTCAAAGGAGTAGCAAAGGGAAGCGGTGAAATGAGTATGCCACCGGTCTCAGTCTGCCACCAGGTGTCAACAATGGGCAACTTGCCCTTTCCTATGTTTTCATGATACCACATCCATGCCTCAGGATTTATAGGTTCTCCAACAGTTCCCAGGACGCGGAGGGTCGACAGGTCGTACTTTTGGGTCCATTCTTTTCCCTCCCTCATGAGGGCGCGGATGACAGTGGGAGCAGTGTAAAAGATATTTACCTTGAATTTTTCCACGATCTTCCAAAAACGGTCCGGTCCAGGGTAGGTTGGAACACCTTCAAACATCAAGGAGGTCCCGCCAAGGGCCAAGGGACCATAGACTATGTAGGTATGGCCGGTTATCCAGCCGATGTCTGCTGTACACCAATAGACGTCGTCATCATGAAGGTCGAAAACCCACTGGGTAGTATGGGCAGCATAGGTAAGGTAACCGCCTGTGGTGTGAATTACACCTTTTGGCTTTCCAGTGCTTCCACTCGTATAAAGAATGAACAGGATGTCTTCTGACCCCATGGGTTCAGGATCGCAATTGTCGGTAATATCATCGGCGGTTATTTCGTCATGCCACCAGCTATCACGGCCTTCTTCCATGCTTATTTCATTGCCAGCCCTCTTTACCACGATGCAGTGCTCAACACTTGGGCACTCCTTGAGGGCTTCATCGGCGTTGGCCTTGAGGGGGATTACCTTGCCTGACCTCAGGACCGCATCGGCGGTTATGAGGACTTTGGCCTGGCAGTCCTGGATACGGTTCTGTAGGCTGGATGCGCTGAAACCGGCGAATACCACGCTGTGCATGGCCCCGATACGTGCACAGGCTAGCATGGCAATGGGCAGTTCCGGTACCATTGGCAGATAGATGGAGACCCTGTCTCCTTTCTTTACGCCCATTTTTTTCAGGACATTCGCAAAACGGCAGACCTCCCTGTGGAGCATCTGGTATGTATATACCTTTACGTCTTCTTCAGGTTCACCCTGCCAAATTATAGCAGCCTTGTTTCTTCTTCCATTTTCAATGTGGCGGTCAAGGCAGTTATATGAAGCATTGAGCTGTCCACCAATAAACCACTGGATCTCTGGCTTGTAAAAGTCATATTTTAGAACAGTGCGCCATTTCCTCTTCCAGGTCAGGAGCTCTTCTGACCTCTTTCCCCAAAAACCTTCAGGATCTTCCATGGAACGCTTGTAATGTTCCTTGTATTCCTTCATACTCTTTACATGGGCCGTTATCTGCCCTTTTCTTGAAGGACGGAAAAGTCGCTTTTCGCTCATTAAGCTTTCAATTTTTTCATCTTTTTTTTCCATTTGTTCACCTCGCTCAAGTAGTTTTGGGCCAGCAAGAAAAATTGTAAAGCCGGACTAATTTCCTTGTCTCGAGGCAATATCATGAAAGTAGTTCTTTTGTCAAGCGATTAAAATTTTTAAATCAGACGAGATTTCAACATGTTTTATTGATTTTAGTTGTCTTGGATCATTAATAGTATTACTTGTGCAAATGAATGAAAATTCATTTTTGGAAAAAAATAATTATATCTAAGAGTTACAATCGTTGGTTTCAACCTTCACAATGGTGTGTACATTGCATCTGGGGTGGAAGTCTCCTATGACAGACAGTTTTTTGGGACCTAATATTTTCATCAGGTCGTTGAATATTTTATTTGTGGATTCTTCATGGGAAATGTATTGGGAACGGAAGCTGTTGAGGTAGAGTTTTAGTGATTTCAGCTCCACGATAAATTTGTCTGGCACATATTTTATTTTTATTGTGGCAAAATCTGGGTAGCCGCTTCTTGGACAGAGGCATGTAAATTCAGGAAAGGTTATTTCTACAGTATAGTCGTTTTCAGGGCTGGGGTTAGGCCATGGCTCAAGCACCGCCTCTTTTATTTCCTTTTCACCGTATTTCATTTTTTTCCTCCAGTTTCAGTTGATTAAAATTTGTTCCACCGGAACTATCTTTACCTTTTTGTTGATTTCAGGAAGTTCTTCGTACAAGACCCTTAGTGTACTTTTTACCGGGTGTCCTATGGCCAGGACGCTTCCTTTTTCATGGGCCAGGGCCACCATCCTTTTGATCTCGGCCCTTATCGCCTTGGGCCTATGGTCATGATCGAGAAACACGCTTCTCTCGATCGCAGGTATACCCATGGAGCGGGCGACCATAAAGGCAACACTATTTTTTGATGTACGGCTGTCTACAAAAAAAAGACCCCTCCTTTTTATTTCAGCAAGGACCAGCTCCATGGACTTTCTGTCTTTTGTGAACTTGGAACCCATATGATTATTCACACCAATGGCTCCGGGAACTGAATCCAGGTCCGAACGCAATACCCTTAACATGGTGTTTAGATTCATATTAACACATAATACACCAGGACCTGGATTCAGGTTGCCATTTTCAGGTTCCATGGGTAAGTGGACGAGGACATTCTTTTTCAATCTGTGGGCCTCTTGAGCCAGCTCGAAAGTGTGCGGGGCCTGTGGCAGAAAAGCAAAGGAGAGGGGGGCATCTAGTTGCAGAAAGGCCGTGTCGAGCAAGCGATCATAGCCCATGTCATCGATTAAAATTGCCACTCTAGGAAGACTTTTTCCTGGAGGCCTGATAGGGGCTTTGGGTGCACTCCTTTCTTTTAATGGCTCCTTGATTATGTTTTCTGGAAATTCCTCAAAAGGAGGTCTTATTTTGGGCCCTGCACCAGGAGGTAGGGGCAACATGAAGAGCAGGGTGACTATAGCTCCTGTAAAAAGCAGAAGAACCAGGCTACCTATCAGGCCAGGATACTTATCCTTTGGGACCTTGCGACTGGGCCTGGTCCTTCTTTTGCCGCTTTTCCTGCCAGGCTTTTTGGATTGGCTGGATGACGCCATTTAGAGTTTGTGATATCCGCTTCACTAAGCGTCATGCCATCTATTCGTCTGACAGGGGTTTTTTGTTGTCGGATGCGAACTGTGAAAAAAGATTCCAGGCCTTCAAGATACGCAGGGCTTCTTCCAGCTGGTTGTCCATTTCCGCCTCGGTGTCTTTAGAAGAAGGCTTAGACCCGTTATCCTTGATCTCCTTGTCACCCTTTTTGTCATCCGCCCCAGGAAGATGGCCTTCCAAATCACTTTCCTTGATAAAATGAAAGGGGCTTTTATCCTCTTTTTTCTCCTGTTTCTTTGGGACGAAAGGTACAATTATATCAGGGACTATACCCTTAGCCTGTATGGATCGCCCACTCGGCGTGTAATACAGTGCTGTGGTCAGTCTTACTGCCGCCCCATCTTCCAGGGGAATGATCGTCTGGACCGAACCTTTCCCGAATGTCTGGGTCCCCATGACCAATGCCCTTTTATGATCTTGAAGGGCACCGGCGACTATCTCGGATGCACTCGCGCTACCTTCGTTTACAAGAATTACTATGGGATAAGTTGAGGGATCTGGATCTGGGTGTGCGGAAAAACGCATGATTTGGTCCTTTATTCGTCCGTCCGTATAAACAATCAGGCCCTTATCAAGGAATTGATCAGCCACCTTTACAGCCTGATCCAACAGGCCCCCGGGATTGTTTCTCAAATCAAGCACCAGACCTTTCAATTCTCCATCTTTTTCCAGATCGTTCAAGGCCTTTCTTAGCTCCAGAGAGGTCTTGTTTTGAAAGTTGCTTATCCTTACATATCCGTATCCCTGCTCAAGGGTATGGTAACGAACGCTTTTGATGGGAATCACGTCACGGGTAAGCGTGACGTCCTTCAACTGATTCCATCCTTCTCTAAAAATTGATATCGTTACTTTTGTGCCCTTTGGCCCTCTGAGCAGCTTGACTGCTTCGATGAGACCCATGTTCTTTGTAGACTTCCCCTCAATTTTTATGATCTTGTCGTTGGCCTTGAGTCCGGCTTTGTAGGCTGGTGTTCCCTCTATGGGAGATACTACCGTAAGAATACCATCCCTGAGGGATATCTCGATGCCGATTCCAGTGAAGCTTCCCTTGGTTTCGATCTGCAATTCCTTATAGTCGGTTGGCTTTAAAAATGACGAATGGGGGTCAAGAGAACGGAGCATTCCCTCGATCGCACCATAAATCAACTTTTGTGGTTCAACTTCCGTGACGTAATTTCTCTGAACCAGATCATAGACAGAGGCAAAAAGTTTCAGCTGTTCATAGGTTCCTTCCTCGGTCGCTGATGCCAGTTTGTGCGCTTGATATGTACCTGCTAGCAAAAAAATGGATACAAACAGGGCTGCTATCGACCAAAGGCGAAGTCGTTTCCGCATATTGTTCATTCCAGGTTCTCCTTAGAACTCGTAAAAGGTATTAGTTCCTATATTAAATCAATTTTGTAACTTTGTAAGCATAACATCAACTCTGTTAATGGGAAAAGCCTCTTAGATCAAGCCAAACCGTTGGATCCTCCGGTAGCCCATTGTGACGGATTTCAAAGTATATGCCTTGTTCACTCCATGCCCCACTGCCAACAAATCCTATAATCTCCCCTTCGGTCACCTTCTGGCCCACCTTCACGAAAAAACGTGAACCCTGGCCTGTCAATGTGTAATAGTCGTCTCCGTGATCTATAATTACAACTTTGCCATAGCCAGGGACAGTGTCATTGAAAATGACAATGCCGTCAAATACGGCCCTGACTTCACTTCCGAATGGGGCCTGGAAGACTATGCCTGCCTTGGAGGAGTGGCTGTTTTTCATGTGGGTCATGTATGAGGGGTCTAGAGATCCAGAAACCGGGGGATTAAGCCGTCCTTTTTGAAATTTGAAAGAGTTTTGGGTCTTGATATCAGACTCATTGATCTCGTAGCTGCTACCCCTTTGTTGGGCGATACGGTCAATGATTTCCTGAAGGGATCTTTTTGCTTCTTCTAGTTCACAGAGCATTTCTTTATACTTAAGGCCCTGGTGTTCAAGTTCTTCTAAAAATATTTTTTTTGCCTGCCTTGCCTCTTCCAATGAAATTGCCTGGTTTTCTATCTCTTTTGATGCCTTTGCCAAGGCTGCCCTTTCTTCCTCAAGGAGTTTTTCTTTTTCCTGCAGGCGACGCAGACAATCCATATAGTATTTTCTCTGGTCCTTGTCATGACTCAAAATGAGCCTTAGGTAGGATTCTCTGGCAAGCAATTCCGGCAGTGAGTGTGATGAAAAAAGTACGTTGAAGGTCCCAATGGTACCCATTTCCTGTAATACTCTCAATCGCTTTTCCACCCTTTTTTTCAATTCGTCCAGAGATCTTTTCTCTTCTTTATATTTTTTTTGGGCGTTTATCAGGGCGAGTTCCTTGCTGGTCCATTCCTTTCGGGTTTTCTGTAACAGGGTCCAATGTTCCTGAATTTTCCTGTTGAGTTCCTCGAGCTCTTTCAGCACCGACTGTTTGTCTGCTTCCACATTCGCAGCCTTTTGCCTGTGTCGTTCTATGTCTTTTTCCAGCTCATGGAGTCTATGGCTCTGCTTTTGCAGTTCGTGTTGGATAAAATCCTCTGCATGGAGGGGAGGGGCAGTAGAAAGGTAAGAAAATAATATTCCCAAAAGGAGAAACAGCAACCTTGCAATCACAGCCGCAAAAACCTCCGCATGGCAAGGGCGGTCCCGAAGACACACAGGGCTACGCTTGCCCCAATTATCATAAACGTATAATGCCAGGGGAAAAAGGAGACCGTGACGCCTCTCAACAGTTCAGATGCTGCTACCGCCTCACTCAGGTATTTGAAACAGGCATAGACGATAGCCACCGCAAGTGTTGAACCTATCAGGCCCTGCAAAAAGGCTTCTATAAGAAAGGGGGCCTCGATAAAGGTATTGGTTGCGCCCACGAGGCGTAATATTTCAAGTTCCTCCTGTCGTGCGTAGACAGTCAATTTGATGGTATTTGCTACAACAAAGGCGGCAGTGAGCAACAACAGCAAACCGCTTATGAAAACAATATTTCTGGTCAGACTGGCAAATACCTGGAGTTTATTTATCCATTCCTGACCATATTGGACCTTTGACACCTCGGGCCATTGAGCCAATTCCTGCGCCAGGGAGCGTATCCTGTCCAGGTTGAACACGGCCCGGTCGATTCGTATTTCGAAGGAAGGAGGCAAAAAACGCGGATTGACCCCTTCCAGGACCTCTTTTTCATGTCTCAAGTAGTTTTCAAGCCTTTTGAATGCCTCTTCCGGAGATACATAATTTACAGACTCTACACCATCCAACCTGGTTATCTTTGCGTACAGGCTGGGAATTCTGTCCTGAGGGACATTCTCTTTCAAGAAGATAACAATACCAAGTTCAGACCCGAATCTTTCTATGAAGTGTTCAAGGTTGAAGTAGAGCAGGGCAAAAAATGAAAAAATTAGAATGGAAAGACATACCACCAGGGTTGTCATGAGCTGGGTTCCCAGCCGGAGTTTGAGATCAGAAAATGCCCTGCGAAAAAATATTCCCATCGTCATAATACAGCCTCTAGCCTTCCATCTTCCAACTGCAGTACCCTGCGATAGGTGTTTTGATATAATTGGTCATCATGGGTTGCAAATATGATAGTCGCTCCTCTTGCGTTGAGCTCTTCCATCAATGTCATGACTTCTTCGGTCCTTTGTCTGTCAAGGTTGCCGGTGGGTTCATCAGCCAGAATAATGGGCGGGCGGTTTACCACTGCCCTGGCAATGGCCACCCGTTGTTGTTCTCCCCCTGAAAGTTGAAGCGGAAACGATCTGGCCTTGCTTGACAGTCCCACGCTTTTCAATATCTGATATACTCTTTTTTCAACCTGTTCCTTTTTGAGTCCTATTACCTCGAGACTCAGGGCCACATTCTCAAATATCGTCCTGTTGGTGAGTAGCTTGAAATCCTGGAAAATGACCCCGATTTTGCGGCGCAAAAATGGAATTTGCGACTTTGAAAGGGTACTTAAATTTATTCCATCTATCCATATCTCTCCTGCACTGGGCCTTTCTGCACAGTACAAAAGCCTCAAAAGGGTGCTTTTTCCTGAACCGCTAGGACCTGTTAGAAATACAAATTCACCTTTTTCAATCTCAAAGCTTATATCCTTCAAGGCAGGTGTGTGGGGAGGATAAATTTTTTTAACGTGTGACAGCCTAATAATGGGACTTTCTATGGGAAACATAGCATTATATGCCTCAATATTCAGTTATTGGGTATATAAAAAGCCTAAACAGGGTTGACCTAAAACAAAAAACTCTTTTGACCATCGGTGTTACAACAGATATTAAACTTATGTAAAGGCTTAATACAAGCCTGAGCCATGAAACATTAATTTTAATTCCATCCATGGTAAACTGATAGGCTGTTTATATATGAAAAATTCTGGTATTTAATGGTCTAGTCTTTCGAAGAGAAAATAAATTCCATTGAAGGGAGGCAGGGGGAAATGGCAAAGATTGATGCATTTTTTAAACTTATGCATGAGCAGGGGGCCTCGGATCTTCATTTGGCCTCTGGCTCGCCTCCGATTCTTCGGATCAGAGGTGATCTACAGAGAGTTAAATACAAGGTTCTGGAAAATGATGAATTAAAGGCAATGCTCTACGAGATAGCGCCTGAAGAGAAAATAAAGGTTTTCGAAGAAACAGGCGATGTGGATTTCGGATATGAGATTCCAAATTTAGCCAGGTACAGGTGTAATTTTTTTATGCAAAAGAATGGAGTCGCTGCGGTTTTTCGTGAGATTCCAAATAAAATCATGTCTGCTGAGGTGTTGGGTCTACCTCCAGTCATGACTAAACTGGCTATGCTTCCCAGGGGGCTGGTTCTCGTAACGGGGCCAACTGGCAGTGGT
>CAZUIH010000078.1:0-11436 GCA_964620365.1 uncultured Desulfobacterales bacterium
GTCGTACTTCTTGTACTTCAAGTGCCCGACAACAAAGCAGATTCGGTGAAATCACGAGGTGCATAATTCGGGATCATCAGTCAGACATGTACACCACATGCCATTTTTTCTCGAGTTTGTTTCTCAGCTCTTCGACCTGGGCTTTCTTCCTGGCCCGTTCAGCATTTCTTTTTACGAGTTCCTTGACACTTTCGTACGGGTCAACTATGGGGTCTCGTCTATCAGTGATCTTGAGTATCGAATAGGCATTACCTGTCCTTATTATCCCACTGACCTGTCCAACCTTGAGCTTTTCAAGTGTAGTCCTGAGATCCTCATCCTTGACCTCGTCAATTTGGACAAATCCTATATCACCGCCTTTGGCGGATGAGATAGGGTCCTCGGAGTATTTTTTTGCGACCAGGTTAAACTCTGCCCCCTTTTTAAGTTCGTCCTGGGCTTTTTTTAACCGGGAAAGCGCTTCAGCCTCATTGTCATCCTTAACAAGGACCTTTATCTGGGAGATCCTCAGCATCAAAGGAGTAGAAAATTCTTTCAGGTGCGTCTTATAGTAATTCTTGAGTTCTTTTTCCGTGAGCGGAGGGAGCTCAGGCAGTAATTTCCTTTTTACCTTTAATAGATAAAGCTCGTCACTGACATCATGTGGTTGCGGGATTCCCAGGGCATGCCCCTCCAGGACGAGCAGCTTTCTCAATATCAATTCCTTCAATAGCTTGTCCGGGCCCCCAGGTATCTGGAGAAAAGGGTAAAAGGTGGGAGATTTTTTGGCAAAATCTATAAGATCATTTACTGTAATTGTTTCCTCGCCGACTTTGGCCAGGACATATGAAAGTTCTTTTTGGTTTTGTAAGTTGATCGTTGTTTCTGCTTTTACGGTGATTAAAGAAAAGACAAGAAACATTACTGTCAAGGAGGTGATTTTTCTTGTGTTTTGCATTGTTTTTTCCCTATGTAGTTATGGCATCGCCTTGAATGGGCCATAATAAATGCCCCCAGAGCTTTGCGCCTGGTTGACAAAGAGAAGATCAAGGTGTCCATCCATGTCCAAGTCAAAAAACTTTAGGTCAAGAGGAACACTTCCTGCTTTTAACTCCTTGATTAGTTGCCAGCTGTGTATCCCCGGCTTTTTTGAATAAAGACATATTCGGCCTTCTTCTGCTAATGCCAGTAAAGGACCAGATTTATCAGTGGCCGGAATGGCTGCAGCATGTCTGAATCCCCAGTCAGGGGCATCAATAGTCTCTGTATTTTTGACACCACCTCGTCCATCACCATAAAGTATTAGTGCTGCAAGGCCTACCTCAAGAGGCACTATGGCATCTATGTGTCCGTCTCCATCGATATCAGAAGTGGTAATGGATCTCGGTGCGTCCAACTTTTTGGGTTTGGGGCGAAGCTCCTTTATGGAGAAATTTCTATTTCCTTTGTTTAAGGCGACCTTGACAGGGCCTGTATCCCATTCTGCCCAAAGGATATCTTTAAGGTTGTCTTCGTTCCAGTCGGTCACATGAATATACGTCGGAGTAGGTGCTGCTTTGATTTTTTGTACGGCAAATGAAAAGTCCTTTTGTCCCCACAAGATAGTTATGTCACCTCCATAATAAGGTCCAACTATTATGTCCCACTGACCATCCTGATCTAGATCTTCCACCACGAGTCCAGCAGGAGAGCCAACAGGAAAAATGCCTTCAAGTGTCCAACCATCTTTCCCATTGTGCCAATATTGCACATTATTTTGTCCTTCCCCAGCTAGAATGAGATCTGGGCGACCGTCTCTATCCCAGTCGACGGCTCGTGCCATACGAGGGTGATATCCAACTTTGTCTTCCCCTAAAACAGGACCTGGTTCAAATGTCCTTCCAGGCCTACCCCAATAAAATCTCAGATCATTGGTACCATGGTCAACAATGGCCAGATCATAAAATCCATCGCCATTAAAGTCAGCCGGTTCAATACTGTCAGGGGCCCTTCCGGTTTCTAACGGCGTAAAAATGGGTTGAGCTACTTTCTTTTCAGGTACAGCAGCTACTGATGAAATTGAGCTAGAAATATTTTTTTTGCATCCATAGCTTATGGATATAATTAAGACTGACAGAAAGAGAAGGAGATGTAATTTTATGTTTCTCATTTTAGTTCCATACTGTTTAAGTGGAAAAAGGTTTGTAGATCAACTGACGAATAATACCAACCAACTGTTCTCGGTCAAGATGTTCTTGTTAGCTTGTCGAGAATCAGGCGCATAGTTCTCAATGGCGCTGTTAGTTTCCAGCTTTTGCTGTTAAGGACCATCTCCAGTGATTTCCTGGTTAAGGCAATCTCCTCTTCCAGGGCTTTTATCTTAGACTGGATATCATTGTCCCTGGTCTCCTGTCTTTCCTGTTCCTGTTCTGCCAGCCTACGGGAAATATCATCCTGGTCGCCTGATATTTTTGAGGGCATAGCCTTGATTATAAACTGGTAGGTATCGGCGTTGGCTCCTTTATGAAGATATGCCTGGATCACATCAGGAAGTTGCTGAAATGTATCTTTGAACTCACTGAATTCAAAGGGGACTGTGTAACTATCCCACGATCTGATCCGGTAGCCGCTTTTTTTCAATAGATCCCTGATGCCGGAAGCCGTAAAGAATCTCAGGTGGGTTGAATCCAGAAGACCTGTATCCCGGTATCGAAATTCCCCGAGTATGAGCCCGGATATCACCCCTGCATAGGCAATATTTGGTATTGAGATCACTATGAATCCTTTAGGGGCCAGGATGTCCCTGGCCTGGACAAGGACCCTGCCGGGATCTTTCAGATGTTCCAGGACATCGGCAAACAGTATGACGTCAAAGGAGTCTTTTTCGAAGGAACTGGTAAGGTCAATCGAGTCGAGATCACAGCATAGTACCCTGTCGCAATGGCTTTTGGCCATTTCGGCAGACGCAGGGTCAAGATCGATGCCCGTGACATCACAGTTGAAATGTTCTTTCAAGACCTTGCTCATATGTCCCGGACCGCAGCCGCATTCAAGGACCTTCTTGTCCCTTCCCACCATCTTGAGGACTTTGGTTGCGGTGGTATCCGAGTCAAGATCTATGTCATACGCGTAACGTAACGGATCTAGCTGGTTCATCTTCTTTTTTAATGTCTCTTCCACATGCTATTCATATATCCCCATTGCCACCAGTCCCATGGTCGTTCCCGCACGTCCTTCTCCAGTTCCTCTACCGCGCGGTCGAATGCCTCTTTCCCATACCCGTCTATGGGCCTCAGTTCCGCTCTTACGCGCCATCCTTGCCCCCCCTTGACGATGCCGTAGACCAATGGGGATCTGGTCCTTTCCGATATCCTTTCTATCCCGGTGGGCAGTTTAATAGTGCCTCCCAGAAATGGGTGCTCACGCATGTTACGGAAGTCAGGATGGTAGGCATCCATGAGTATGACCATTGCCTCGTTTCGTCCAAGCGCCCGGAATATCTTTCGCTGGTTATCCCCCAAGGTGATACCTGTCCCTTTGGTGACCTGGTAATAGCTCTTCAATTTTTTCTGTAGGTATTTCCTGTCGACCCAATCGAGAAGCGGATTGTCTTTTCCTATGTTTTGGGTCAATATCCCTGTATTCTGCCCCATTAGCCCAAGGGTATAGGCCAGCATGTTGAGTCTCCCGTAATGGGCAGTGACAATGATTACTCCCTTTCCCTGGCTGAGGGCCTTATCAAGGTGAGTCTTACCATGCAAGACGGAGATCCTTCCGATGGTTTTACCCGTCTGCTTCGGAATTATATATGAGTCGAGTGCCTCCATGGCCAGCATGTTTACATGCCTTTTTAAAAAATCTTCCAGGACATCCCCGTTGCCGATTTTATCTCCAAGGCATCTCGCAAGGCCTGTTCTCATGCCAGCGAGATAGGATTTCAATGCCTTGTCATCCATGGGAGGGATCAAGGAGGCAATCCTGTATGCAGCAGAAGGGGGGAGACAGGAAAGGGCAGGGAACAGCGCCAGGAGTTTTAATGCCTTTTTGATCTGTCCGAACCGGAAAGAAAACCTTTCGAACCCGCTTACCATTTCCTGAGCCATCCGCATATCCTGTAAAAGAGGTTTCTTTTGGTGTCAGTAGGTTCATATCCTTTTCTCCATTTAAGGAAGCGCGCCGGGTTCCCAACCACAACGGAATAGGGTGATACATCCCGGGTAACCACGCATCCAGCGCCCACAACCGCACCTTCACCTATTGTGGTTCCTTCGAGGACAATGGCCCCTGCACCTATCCAGGCCCCCTTTCCTATGCGGATGCGCCCGTAGGTGAGAGGGTGTGAGTAAATGGAGTCGGGTTTTCCGTCAAAATCATGTCCTGCACTCAGTATTTTGGCCCCTGGGCCAATAAGCACCTCATCCTCTATGACGAGTCCGCCTTCTCCAGACAGGTATGCCCCGGCATTCACTATGACCCTGGAACCTATGGAGATGTCTGCATGGACATTTACTCTCATGTCGCCTAGAACAAGCCGGACCCTCTCCATGAGAATAACCTGGTCCCCGAGTTTTACCCCTCTCGGCCCTTCATTGCGGGCCGCGTCGCGGAAGATCGTTACGCTTTCTGCGATCCGGCAGTCATGTCCAAGCATGTCAAAACCGGGAGGAATTTTGTCATGTCCAATGAGTGGTGGAAGACCGTAAAAATTATCCATATCCTAAGCGTCTTCTTCTATGCTCCATTCGTGTGGAATGGAGATGAGACACATCTCCGATGGTTTTGCCCGGATAGTGAAAGGGCATATCCCTTCCGCCATGTCGTAGACCTGAAGGGCGTGATCGTCCAGGATATAGACATACCATTTGTACTTGCCGGAAAGCAATGGAATACGGGGAAGTTTAAGCCTTGCCCTCACGTGTCCTACATCTCTTAGTGGCGGCAGGTTGTCAGATGCGGTGGATGTGAAAAAGACCTTCAATCCATCGTCACGTTCCAATACGAGGGCAATGTGAAAGGCTGTTTCCCTCTCGAGGGCTTCTGCTTCAATTACAACCGAAATATCAGAATGGGAAGAGATACGCTCGATTTTATTACCATACCCATCGACCAGGGAAATGTTCTTGAGTTTAATCGGCGTTGATGCCGCGGATGAAGATTCTGTCCCTTTTTTGTCTTCCTGATGCTCAGGGATCTGAATCGACCTTTCATCCTCCTCTGCGGGATCTTTCTTCCTTTGGTATTCTTCGTAGGCCGCCACGACATCTTCCGTGTCCCCGATTGCTGCGATTGTACCATTTTTCAGCCATAAGGCCCTTTGGCAAAGGGTCCTGACCTGGTACATATTGTGGGAGCAGAATATGATGGTCTTGCCTGCCTGCCTGAACTGCATGATCCGGTCAAGGCTTTTTTTCTGAAAATGAATATCGCCAACGGAGAGCGCTTCATCGACGAGCAGTATGTCCGGTGATATACAAGTGGCTACTGAAAACCCAAGCCTTACAAACATACCGGATGAATACGTTTTTACCGGCCGTGCAAGAGTCTCATCGTCAAGCTCAGAAAAAGCGATAATTTCTGGGAGTTTTTTTTCTATTTCTTTTTTGGATAGTCCCTGCAATGCAGCGGCCAGAACTATATTTTCTTTACCAGATAATTCAGGATGGAAGCTGCCGCCAAGTTCCAACAAGGCCGAAACACGTCCATACATCTCAATTTCTCCGGACGAGCAGGGTATTGTTCCGGCTAAGAGTTTTAACAATGTACTTTTCCCGGCACCATTTTCACCTATAAGGCCAAAGGTCTCTCCTTTGCGTATCTTGAAACTGATATCCTTTAGGGCCACAAAGGCATTGTGGAGAGATTTTCTGATAAGTAGTTCCTTTATCCTATCGATGCCACTCGAATAGATCCGATAAACCTTGGTTAACTCTTTAACAATAATAGAATACATAAGGATACGTTGAATATTATTCGATCAAGGCGGGTCTCAAAAATGAATAAATTAACAATCCAGCAATAGTGAGACCGAATGTCCACCCTGTCAATGACGCGATATCATGAATAGTTAATTGCATCCCAAGAAAAATTGCCTGATATGCATATACGAAAGGAGCCAAAGGATTGCCATACAATATCCATTGGAGCGAATCAGGAACAAGTTCTCTTGGATAGAGTATGGGCGTGCTGTAGAACCATAATTGCATAAGAATGGCCATCGCCTGTATAAAATCAGGGAAAATAGCGCCAAGTGCCGCAAACAGATAGGAAAGGCCAAACATTAATATAACTTGACATATAAAGACCAAAAAAAATTTTGTCATAATGTCAATCGAAAACATTTTATTGACTGCAAGAAGCATCATGTAGACAAGAGTGCCTATTATTTGAGGCACTAAAGAAACAATGACAGTTGACGAAGGCAATATATCAATGGGAAATACCACCTTGCGCAGGAATTCACGCTGATCGACTAAACACGAGGCCGAACGGTTCAAGGCCTCGGATATGGAAAGCCATGGAATCAATCCGGCCAAAAGATAAAAAAAATATCCGGAATTTCCTGCAACTTGTGGGATTTTTACTTGAAGAATCAAGGAAAAGAAAACGAAATATAAGGCGATAGTAAAAATCGGAATGCCCACGGCCCACAGAAATCCCCCAGCAGATCCTGCGTAACGGGCTCTTAAATCCCGGATCACCCACAAGGATAAAAGATATCGATTTTGATAATTGGAAAGAAATATTTCTTTTAAGTCAATCAAATTTTCTTTAGATGAGATTTTTTTTGTAGTCACAAAGAGACATCATGTAACAGTGTACCATTTAAGATATTTTGTTTGTCAAAATGAATTTATTACGGATACCATTATAAAGCATATGTATGTAAAAACAAGAGGATATGGGCCTTTAACGCTATAAGTAGCCAAGCTGATTGACCAAAAAAAAGACGGGGTCGAAACCCCGTCCTTTTAGTTTTTTCAAGAACGCTATTTTTAGGTAGCGGATTAATGCTGGCCTGCGAGGAGTGTCTGGGCAGCACCGAAGGCGGAGCTGGTGACCCAGGAGTAGGCCATACCAGTAGCAGGCATGCTCACGCGGAGGAAGCCATCAACATAGCTGCTGGGCCATGCTGTGAAATCAGCTACTGAAGCAAGATTTGCGTTAGCTGTGGTGCAGCCGCTATTTGCGCTGGAACCTACGTTAGCAGGATCAAGCTTGTTAAGCTCGGTGTACTTGTAGCACAGTGTGAGAGAAGTCCTGTTTTCGTCCGCATCGTAAACGTTGACAGTGTCTGTACCGATGCCGTTTCCAACAGTCCAGATAACCATTGTGGTCTGTGCACTGTAAGTCGGATCAATCCAGTAACGGATATCTACAGTAGTATCAACTGGAATTCCGTGGGTAGCACCTGTTAGGGTGCTAGCATCCATTGCAGTCAGGTCAACACCAGCTGCATAGTCAGCATCAGCTAATGGCAGTACAGGAATGAAGATTGCATCATTTGCAGTGGTGTCTACCAGAAATGCATTGGCAGCGATTGATGCATTGTCTGAGGCGATGTCATTGGTAGAATGAGATGGCTTTGGTGTTATTGTGAATACAAGGTATCCTTCCTCATCTATCAGGTTGCTTCCGAGGATCTGGTTGAGTGAAAAAGAATACAGGTCATTTGTTGTTACATTAAACTGACCGTCGTAGAGGTGCTCGCTGTTGCGGCTGAACATGGTCCAGTAAACGGTACCAGTGGCATTTGCAGTAATACCAACCACTGTGTCCACATTGCTATTGTTGTGCTGAGCAATTGGTACCATGACACCGTCTTCGTACAATCCCAAAGTAACTGCGTTTGCTGTTGTTGCCATCAGTGCTATGGTTGCGAACAGCGCCAAGCTCAATTTAATCCAGTTTTTCATTAAAGAACCCTCCTTGAATTTTTAATCTTTTTAATTTTTTTGTTAAACATAATCTCAATCTTTAGTCAACCCACGTCCACTTCTTTTCTACCACCCCCTTCCGGTAGGACCTTAATTCAGGTCTATAAGTTTTTTAGTAAACTGTCCCTCTTATGATACCAAACCCCATCGATCTTTATCCATGTATCATCAATCGTTGTAGTGAGGACTTTTGATATGGATAGGGCAGGAATTGAATAATTAATTTTTACCTTGACTATTGCCTTGTCTTTATTGATTATTACCTTTTCAACCTTAGCATTTCTATAAATCAGAGAACCTTTTTTTACATACGCACTTAAAGGTTCCTCACCTTTTTTTGAAGTCACTTCAAATTTATATGACTCTATCTTGTCTCCAGCAACAATCGCATTCCAGTAGGCCTGAGCTCGTTTTAACAGAATGTCTTTTTCGTTGGCGGTGGCAACAACGTAAAAAATTTGAAAAAACAACAAAAAAGAAATTAAAATTTGTAGTGATTTAAGTAAATTTATTCGCTTTAAACGATTCATAAAGTTTTATATCTCAGTCTAAATTTTCCTTTTTTTTGTGTCAAGTCAATGTTAACGAAATTTCAAAAGAACAATTAGAAACTCTTAACCCTTCAAAATGTCAAGGGACAAATTTTAAAAATTTTGCTCTTATTTCATTTTAATTCCAAGTAATGTAATTGTAAATAATTATCAATGACTGTCTAGGATTCCGTCTATATTATTTGATTTAATAACATAGTCGCGCCTGATGATTCCACCTGATGTTCCAACACTGTACGGTGGAGTTGAGCCTGTTGTCAATTGGCCTAAAATCGCTATGTTGAATTGTCCTTTAGGAATACGAAAACAATAGCTGCCATTTGCACTGGTAGTAGCGAGGATTTTATCTTCGTCGTCACCAGGAACTCCGTTTCGATCAACCCCCAAAGCGGTATAAGATACCCCTTCTCCCTGATTATAAAATCCGTTTTCATTCAGGTCATCATACAGGTAACCACATTGGATCCACTCATTTTGCGACAATCTGGGTATAGCTATAAAAATACTTGTGACATAAACATGATATATCCTGTTATCAACCGTGATATCTCCGCCTTTAAGGCCGATACCGATCTCCATAAATTCGTCCATAAGGAGTGGCGTCAGCTCAGAATTGGCACTCGATTGTAACGAATCCTTAAAAAGAGCGTTTACAATTTCTTCTGCTGCCTCTATTGGGCTGAGATAAACGTTAAATGCTATGGCCCTAATTATCTCAAAGGTTTTATCTGCCTGATATTCCTGCGCCAATACCCGGTCGTCTGGTGTCGTGCCATCAGGAGAAATGAGATCAAAATATCCCTGTGACAACATCTCTTCGCAATGTAGGTTAGCAGCTTCACTTAGCCTGTCACTCAATAGCATCGGCCATAATCCCGCATCCCATTTGATAGCCATATCAAGAGGAATGCTTTCTCTCCTGAGCAACGTAACATTTAGCCCCAGGCTTTCTGCTTCGAACCAAGGGTTTGTGCGTAATGACTGAATCCTTGAGAGAATATATTCGCTAGCCTCGTCTAGGACGTTTTGGGTTCCGGCGTCAGGCGTAGTAGCCCATACCCTTGGAGTAAGGATGGGGACAAACAAAAATAGGAAATATATGTACAAAATATGCTTTTTCATCTTTAGCTAATCCAGAATTGTGCAGATTTATAAACTAACAAATCCCTTTTCGGCACTGTGAACTGCATAATTCGAGCTAATGTTTCGTTGAAACACGTTAAGTATATGCAAAAAAAAGACCAGCTTTTCATGTAAGGCGCTTAAAATTTTATTGGTTTAAAAACGCCATTATTACAATCAGTTAGTGATGGCCTGCTAAAAGAGGTAATTCCGGAAATAAAATATGTTAGCACGGATTGGCTGTACATAGCCAATTGTGGTCAGTTTTCGCCATGTTTTTTTGGGTAGTCTTCCAAAATTTTTTGGGCGGATTCCAAACACATGGTGCGGTCGCTGTCTAGGATATTGCTCCCTGCTATCAGGGCATCAGCGTATCGTACGCATTTTTGCGCGGAATCTGTGTCTCCTGTCTTTTTATAAATGAGAAAACCTAAGGCACGAAACCCTTCAGAATAATAAGGGTGAAAATACAAGCTTCTAAAGGTTGAATTAATGGCTTGGTAGAGATCATGTTTTAACAGATAAAATGTGGCCACTTGCAGATAGTCATTATAAATGTTTAACCAATACCCATGGTGTCTTTCAAAGTTATTTTTCACCCTCTCCAGTATCGGTAGATATTTTTTAAGAGTGGGTTCCCTTTCCTGAATAGGAGTCTGTGATATTATGGTTTGTAAACTCTGATTTAAGACCACAAGTGTTGAAGCGGAATATTCCTTTTGCAACTGAGGGACATAATAACTTATGGAAAGTATAAGGCTGCAAAAAGAGATTAGGCACCCTGCTGTGAAAAAGGCCTTGCTCCGAATTGTAGTTAGTGAAACCAGCATTGTCTCTTCCTCAGTAACATTGGCCAAAAGAACATGTCCGCCAAGCGGTCCCAAATTCCGGTAAAAGTTATTACGTTTTAATTCGACTCCGGTTTTTAGTCCAGAAATCACGCAGAAAAGCGGCCAAAACCGACAGGAAACACCCTAATACAAAGGCAAGGGCCAGGATAATCGGCCTGCGTGGTTTTACAGGCTTTATTGAGCTGAAAGGTGGTTGGACTATTTCTACAGGGCGTATGGCATCAAGCTTTGCCTTAAGGGCGGTGATCTTGTTTTTCAAGGACTGTTCGCGCAAAGGTAGCTCCTTGTCGCGTTTTGTCTGAAGATTTTTGAGGGCAATTTCAATATCTTTCAGTTCTGCCTTTTTCTGGGCCTCTGTCACAAGAAATTTATTGATCTCTTTTTTGATGTCCGCAAGCCGTTGCTCAAGAGTTGTTATGTAGGTGATGTTTTGCTGGACAATATTAGAATACATCAACAGGGCAAACTTGTCCGCCTCTCCCTTGATCATTTCCTTTCTGAGATTCAGCAGTTCGTTGGTGTTTTCGTATATCCTCTTCACCTGTTCCCTGATGCGTTTTGCAACCGCCTCGGCCTGTTGCCTGTTTTTTCCGGCCGCCGTGAGTGAGGCCTCTATGATTGTGCGCTGATTTAGTTTTTGTTTTATCTCTCCGTCTATTTGGCTTCGGACAATAGGGATCCTTTTGAGTTCGAGTTGGGCCTCATGAATTTTCTCCTCGAAAAGTGTTTTGTTGACCACAAGGTCATGCCTCGTATCATCAAAGGGTGCATTAGATAAAAGTTCAAGCAGACGTGAAAGGATTTTTTCCCCTTTTTGTGGATCTGTGTATAACATGGATAGAGTTATTACATTGGAATTTCGGTTTACCGAAGCCTTTATTTCCGGAATATTATTTTGTGATCCCGTTTTCGATAACTTGATCAGGCTTGGAGCATATCCCCCGCGTGAAAACCATGTTTCTATATCCTTAGGGGACCAACTCCGGATTTCATCCCCATCCTGAGTATAGCCCGTAATGC
>CAZUIH010000079.1:0-11209 GCA_964620365.1 uncultured Desulfobacterales bacterium
GGTTTAAAATGATGAAACGAAGAAATGACAGTCCGCCCATCGTGGATTATCTTTGCCGGCACTTTTTTTGCGTCCACAGGCTCCGTGATAACCTTTATTTTGTTGGGATGCCGCCCCGCGACATCCAGCATCGCCTCCTTTTTGGGGAAAAGGTCACACAAAATGAACTCGGGAGTAGGCAGTCTTTTTCTCTCCATAGCAGTTATCAAAATGGAAACAGGCTCTCCTGAGCCACTGCAAAGATCCAGAATCCTTTTGCAACCGGAACGAAGGCAAAAGTCCTCAAAAATGTCCGCTGCTGCCTCGTAGATATTTCCGTTTCTAAGGCTGTCTCCAAGTGCCTCGACGATAGAATCCCGTATAAATTGCGGACAATGGAGGCTATCATTAAATTCGAAAAGATGGATTCTTTTCATTACATTGCTCTCTTGTGCCAGATTCGGTAACGAAAAATTCCTGAAGAAACCAGGAACTACCTCTAGCCGTCCCCCAACAAAGCAGCCTTTTTACATAGAGCAGAAGACCCAAAAAACAAAAAAAATACATCGTACTAAATATCCAACTGCTGTTTTTTCACTAACAGGCAACACAACCTGTGGGCAAACGGGACCGGTCTTTTTTAAATATCTCATGGAATTTTTTTCAAACAAACCGGCCATAAACACCTTGCATCCTTCTGTAGGATAGTATAAAAAAATACGTTCTGATACGCACATTATTTTTTAGAGATATATATTCAGGGGGACGATAAAAATGGAATGTACAACAAATAGAGCAGGATCTCAGTGCAACTTCATGACTGATAAAGGATGCGCTTTTGCTGGAGGAGCTTGTTTTGAGATAGTGGAAAAATGCGAAGGGTGCGGTCGCATTGTAACGAATGATGCAGGCAAATTCTGCAGTGTTTACCCACATCCTGCCATGAAATGGAAAAGGGGTATATGTAACTTCGCCACACATGTAAAGAAAGAAGTGAAGAAGGGCGGAACAGGGACCATCAACCCATTGAAGGCAGCCAAGAGGGCCTCTCGCGGCCGGTAGTAGTTGCTTTTAAAGATAAAATATATAAGCGCCATCTCACTCCAGATGAGATGGCGCTTTTTTCGTTGTTACAGCTGGGAAAGTGCTTCCTCCAGCCGGTTCATTCCCTCTTCTATTACGGCCATGTCTGTGGCATAGGAAAAACGCATGAAACGATCATCTCCAAAGGCTATCCCCGGTATGGCTGCAATGCGTGCAGTTTCGAGGAGATAATCTGCCATTGCCAGCGAAGAATCGATTGTCTGATCCCCAGCCTTTTTCCCATAGTATGCGGAAAGGTCTGGAAAAACATAAAAAGCTCCCTGGGGCTCCACACAATTGACCCCCGGGATGGACCTTAGCCTTGAAACTATAAATTTCCTTCTTTCGTCAAAGGCCGCTTTCATCTCTTGAATACATTCCTGGGGACCAGTAAGGGCTGCCACAGCAGCTTTCTGGGCGATGGAATTCGGATTTGATGTTGACTGGCTCTGTATCTTGGTTGCCGCCTTGACCACTGATTCAGGTCCAGCCAAATAGCCAATGCGCCATCCTGTCATGGAATATGTCTTTGAAACTCCATTTGCGACCAAAACGCGATCTACAGCTTCGGGTACAAGGGAAGCACAATTGTACGGCTTTTTTCCATCAAACCTTATCTCATCATAGATATCATCTGTTATAATCATGAAATCATGTTCCAGTGCAAGCCTGGCCACACCCTTTAGGTCTTCTTCGCTGTATATAGCCCCTGTGGGATTGGAAGGGCTGTTTATTATTAGGGCCTTGGTCTTGGGGCCTATTAAAGAACGCAGTGCCTCAAGGTCCAGCTTGAAACCTTCTTCTGGTTCACTGGGCAAAAATACAGGCTTGCCACCTGCAAGCTTTATCATTGCGGGATACGATACCCAATAAGGAACAGGGACAATGACTTCATCGCCTGGATCGAGGATCGCCTGCATTATGTTATACAGGACCTGTTTTCCACCTGTTGACACTGTGACTTCCTCGGCTCTGTAATCGAGGCCATAATCTCGTTTCATTTTGGCAATGATAGCTTCCTTGAGCTCGGGTATACCGCCAACCGCTGTATATTTTGTGAAGCCATCCTTGATTGCCTTGATAGCAGCTTCTTTTATGTGGTCGGGTGTGTCAAAGTCAGGCTCTCCGGCAGAAAGATTCACGATATCCACCCCTTGGGCCTTCAGGGCCTTTGCCTTGGCATCAGTAGCCAGTGTGGGCGATGGTTTCAAATTCCGTACACGTTCTGCTAATGGTATGTTCCAGGCCATTTTAATCTCCTTCTATCTCTCTTATATGGAAAACGGTATCTCACTTTTATCATAAAAAACCCTACAGAGGTAGAGTCCTTGGGGAGGAGCTGTTATGGACGCTGAAGCCCTGTCCCTTGCCGCAATTATCTGCCCCATCTCTTCGGGTTTCATTTTCCCAGAACCTATCTCGTAGAGAACTCCGACAATATTGCGGACCATATAACGGAGGAAACCATTTGCGGCAATAGAAAAAGTGTAGACGTTGCCCTCTACGGGTGGGAAAATATTGTCTTTCTCTTCCTTGATTTCGCAAAAATATATGGTGCGGACATTGCTCTTCACACTGCTTCCACTCGCACAAAAAGAGGTGAAGTCATGGGTGCCCACCAGTTGCTTCAAGGCTTCTTCTATTGCTGACAAGTCAAGGGATAGAGGTATCACCCATGCCCTGTCTTCCCAAAGGGGAAGCCTGACGCAGGAGAAAACAAACCTGTATGCGTAGAGCTTGCAAATGGAACTTCTTATGGCATGAAATTCCTGAGGGACTTCCTTTGCCTCAAGGATGGCTATGTCCTTGGGCAGCATGCTATTCAGCCCCTTTAAAAATCCTTGTGTGGGAATGGAGGTACTAGTGTAGAAATTGGCTACCTGACCTATGGCATGCACCCCGGCGTCTGTCCTACCGGAGGCTATCAAACGGTTATTCTCCCCGGTCATCTTGTGCAAGGCATGTTCAATTGTGCCCTGTATGGAACGGTGCCCGGACTGACGCTGCCACCCAAAAAAATTGGTCCCGCGGTATTGGATGGTAAGCCTAATATTCCGGGAAAAGGGGATTTGCCCTGACATCTCATGCGCCTGTCCTGGAATTTTCTACGGATAAAGTGGAACGGTTAAAAGTCCGGTATCTTCTTCTAACCCGGTCATTAGATTCATGTTTTGGACGGCCTGACCAGAAGCACCTTTAACAAGATTGTCTATGGCTGATACAAGAATCAGCCGGTTGGTCCTTTTGTCTACTCTTGCGCCGATATCACAATAATTGCTTCCCCTTACATGGGAAACATTGGGAAAAGATCCTTCTGGAAGTATCCTGACAAAGGGCGATTCTTTATAAAATTCCCCGAGAAAATTGAGAATGTCCCCTGTGGACACCTCTTTTTCCAACATAGCGTAAGTGGTAGTCAATATGCCCCTCGACATCGGTACCAGATGTGGTGTGAAATTTATCACCACATCTTTTCCAGCTGCACATGAAAGTTCCTGTTCGATTTCTGGTGTATGCCTGTGCTCGCCGACCTTGTAGGCCTTGAATCCTTCATTCACCTCGCAGTATAGTGTGGCTGAAGAGGGGCTCCTGCCTGCCCCGCTGGTCCCGGATTTCGAATCGACTATAATGTTTGACCCTGACACGAACCCATTCTTTAAAAGGGGATACAGAGGCAATATGGTGCTGGTGGGATAACAGCCGGGATTTGCCACCAGATCAGCAGAAACTATCTCTTTTCTGTATATCTCGCAGAGTCCGTAAACAGCAGTATTGAGAAGATCCGGACAGGAGTGCGGCTGATACCAAGCCTCATAGGTATCCTTGTCCCGCAACCTGAAGTCAGCAGACAGATCTATTACCTTGCAACCCTTTTCGAGAAAATCAGGTACCACCTGCATGGCAGCTTGGTGAGGGACTGCTGTAAATACAATATCCGCATCTTGCGAGATGCTGTCGACATCAGGCACGGAAAACAGAAGGTCATCATAGCCATGAAGGGATGGAAATACTTCTGATACGGGCTTCCCTTCATATTGTCGAGAGGTAACCGCCACTACCTCTATTTTTGGATGATTCTTAAAAATCCTTAAAAGTTCAACCCCCGTATACCCTGAACCTCCTATTATAGCTACCCGTATCATCTGTTCCTCCAAACAAAAAAGGGAAGGACCCGCGGCCTTCCCATTTGAACATGATCAAATTTTTTGAGAGTGCTATTAACGTTTTGAGTACTGATAACGCTTCCTTGCACCCGCAAGGCCATACTTTTTGCGCTCTTTCACCCTTGCATCCCTTGTAAGCAGACCGGCTTTTTTCAAGGGCTGCCTGTACTCTTCATTAGCCAAACAAAGCGCACGGGCTATACCATGGCGCACAGCTTCGCACTGACCACTTTTTCCACCGCCCTTAACCGTCACCAGTGCATCAAACTTGCCCTTGGTTCCTGTGATTGTAAAGGGTGTTTCAACGATGATCTTGGCCGTTTCCACGTCAAAATAATCATCAACTGATTTCCCGTTTACCTTTATGTTTCCCTCACCGGGATAAATCCATACCCGGGCGATTGCGCTTTTTCTTTTGCCTGTGGCGTAATAACGAGTTTCAGCCATATTCACTAATCCTCTTATTGTAATGGTTCAGGCTGCTGTGCCTTATGCGGATGGTTGGGACCGGCATATATCTTGAGCTTTTTGAGCTGCTTGCGACCCAAGCGATTTTTTGGAAGCATACGGCGTACCGCAAGTCTTATCACTTCCTCTGGCTTGGTCTCAAGCATTTTTTTGGCAGTAAAGGACTTGAGCCCTCCCAGATAGCCGGAATGCCTGTAATACATCTTGTTTTCCAGCTTCTTGCCAGTCAACCTGATCTTGTCCGCATTGACCACGATTATAAAATCGCCAGTATCCAGATGTGGGGTGAATATAGGCTTATGCTTTCCCCTCAATCTCGTAGCGATCTTAGTTGCAAGCCTTCCCAGCACCTGTCCGCTGGCATCAACCACGTACCACTTTCTCTCTATTTCGTTCACCTTTGGAAGAGGCGTCTTCATGTTGCGCTCCCTTTCTTTAAAGCGATAAAAACCCTTCCTTTCGAAGGGCATCCGGACTTCTAAAAGAAATAATCGCTCTTGTCAAGAGGAAAGGTATATATAAAATACCACAGTTATGAAAAAGGAAAAATTACTCAGGGCATTGGAATACCTTTACGAATTTTATGACCACTTCCTGGAAGGCTTCAATATTGCCTGCGCTCCAGGGTGTGATACATGCTGTAGCATAAATGTTTTTGCTACGTCCCTTGAACTCAGTTTCATTACGGAACACAAAGCCGCATGCACCCTGATCCAGGATATCAAGGAAGAATTGGAGGTGTCAAGGAGTGAAACCTTGTATCGCCCCATTAATACCACCAATGAATTAGCCAGTTTTTTTCTCAGAAGGGAAGAACCCCCACCAGATCACGGAGAGCATGGTAAAGGGAAGTGCCCTTTTTTAACTGACAGGGGACTATGTGCAATTTATGAATGGAGACCTTTTGCTTGCAGGGCCATGACATCACAAAAAATGTGTGCCAAAGGGGACCAAGCCGATATGGATCCATTTCTCGTCCAGTTGAACCTGGCCCTTTATCAGGTGATAGAACATCTTGATGCCAATGGAGTGTGCGGAAATTTCTTGGATCTGGTTTCATTTTTTGCGCTGGACAACGATGAGGCAGAAAACTTCCTGATACGCAATCGGCCCCTTCCGGGCTTTTTAATTGATCCTTCGGACAAGGGCAGGTTTATGGCCTTCTTGAGGCGTCTTGCCCGCCATGAAAAGGACCTGGGAATATTTTCTTCGCTTGTCACCTCATCCACATAGACACAGACAGTCCGGCATATATCACACTCCATGCCACTATTATTAACAGCAGTTGCTTTCTCTGGGAGGTCCAGGACAGGGCTCCCAGGCATACCAGGGGAACAAGGGGAAAGATTATTCCAGCTACGAGGGAAGGTAAGAACCTCAGGAGTTCCTGAACACCAAGGAAAAACCAGGGCCCCTTGATAATAGGCAGAGATGCGGACGGGACGTCGATCGGCGCATGAACCAGGGCCGAGAAGATGGCAACAGGTACGAAAACCGACCAGAAGGAAACATAACTCAACAAAACCCGCCTTGTGTGATACCACGTACCAATGGCCCAGAGCGATGCCGTGAGCAATAAATGAAGCACATAGACCCTTGAAAGTCCCTCCTGGGAGACTGCTATCAGGAAGCGATTCAGCACTTCTCCTATCCAGGGAACCGTCTTTAGCAGATGCTCTGCTATTGCGCTTGCGGCCTGGCCGGTACTGTCAAAGCGGAGCACATAACCCGTGAACAACGCGAATATTGCCATCGGGATGGTGGTACAAAGGATCGTCCAGTATTGGGGCCCCCTTGGCCCCTTGGATATCCGGTCGATGTCTTTGAACCTTGCAATGGTATGGACAACTAGAATAAGAAAGAATGCTTGGCTCGCCCAGAAATGAAGAGCGCGCCAAAACGCCCCGTAGGGGATAAGCGCTTCCACGGCGACAGCGGACGTGAAAGGATCTGCCACCTCATACTGGTAGGCCACTACGAATCCGGAGCATATGGATACCACGAGCGCCCCGGTGGCTAACTCTCCAGTACGCTCAAGAAAACTCAAAGCACACCCCTGGGTATCTCGATTTTAAAACCTTGCTCATTTTCAAGAGATACCACCTTGAATAGCGGAAGATCCCTTTTGGCAGGTCCTGAAATATATGTTCCGTCCCACTTAAAACGGCTCTGATGACAGGGACACAGAAACATCTTCTTGTCGTCATGGTATCGAAGGATGCACCCAAGGTGAGTGCAGTGACGGGACACGGCCCTAGGACCTTTATCAGTCATAAAGAGTATAAAATCCTTTTCTACGATGAACTCTCCAGATCGAAGTGTCTTTCTTATCCTTATTTCCTTGGGCGGCCGGTAGCGTTTTTCAGTAACGAATGCGTAAAGCGGGTATGACAGGCCCGTCCAAAGAAAAAACCTGCCCATTTTTTTTAGCCACGTTCTACGGTTCATTTTCTGAAAAGAGAAAAGATGATGGTAAGGACAACACTTATAATGATGGAGGTGGCAAGGGGAAAGTAAAAGGTGAAGTTTCCTCGCCTGAAGACGAAATCTCCTGGGAGCCTACCCAAAAATGGAACCTTGGGTAAAACCAGAAACAATATGCCAATAATGAGCAAAAAAAGTCCAAGAATTATGAGCATCTTTCCAAACGCTGGAAAAGGATTCATAGGCAATCTTCCTCCCGCGACCTCTGCTGTTTTGTTAAAAGTCTTGATTTTAACCTCTGCGCCCTTTTGGCATATCTTTCCGCCTCACTCATAATGCATCCGCAATATGGTTGCCGATATATGGATAGTTCCCTGGACATCTTGATTCCCTCATCCCACCCCTTTCTGAAATCCTCGTAATAAAAATCCAGGTCATGTGCTTTGGCACACTCTTTTCCTATATCCCTTATGGCGTCATGCTGCTGATATCTGCTGTATAAAAGGGTAGTGGAAATTACTGGGATATTTAGTTCTCTGGCCTTTTCCGCAGTCTTCTCGAGACGCATCCTGTAACAGGCCAAACACCTTTTTTTTGTTGAAAGATCTTTTCCGACAAGTGCCAGCCATTTTTCAAATCCATAACCTTCTTCATCCCAAATAATATCCACCCCCCTTAAGTCAGCTACAACTTCCAGTGCCTCCACCCTTCTTTCGAATTCCCTGAAAGGGTGAATATTGGGATTGTAAAAATAGCACACCACATCCATTTCTTTTGTCTCTAGCGCCTTCAGGGGATATAATGCGCAAGGTCCGCAACACACATGGAGAAGTATCTTCATGTGTGCATATTAGGAATTCATTTTCGCCGGGTCAACAGGTACCCTTTGTTAAAGGGATGTTTATGACATATAAACCCGGATTATGCATTGGTGAGTTAGCCAAAGATGCAAGGCGGAGTGCATGATTCGGGATAAACTCATCGTTTTAAACAAGGCGGACTGGTCGACCAGATCAGAAATTTTCCTTTGATTTTCACTTTTTGAAGGAATGCAAGGGGTTGTCTAAAGAATTCAGGATCTTTTATGGCATCTTTCTTTTCCAAAAAAAATCTCATTGTTATGGCACCCCTGGGCTTTTATTCCGGTCTTCCCCTGGCACTCACCGGCGCTACCCTGCAGGCCTGGCTCTCGGTAGCGCAAATAGACATCCGCTCCATAGGATTGTATTCGCTGATAGCAATCCCCTACACGTTCAAATTTATCTGGGCCCCGGTACTTGACCGGTGGGCCTTTCCGCTATTGGGACGGAGAAGGGGCTGGATGCTATTTTTTCAGGCACTTATAGCGATTTTTATATGGTGCATGGCCAATACAGGACCGGAAAAGAATCTCACGCTCCTTGCCTTTTTTGCATTCATGACTGCCTTTACCTCAGCCTCACAAGATATAGTATTCGATGCCTACAGGACCGATCTTCTTTCGCCGGCAGAAAGAGGGACAGGGGCAGGGATTTCCATTACGGGTTACCGGATTGGCATGCTGATTTCAGGAGCGTTTGCCCTTGTTCTCGCTGACCGAATAGGGTGGGGAAATACATATAGGCTAATGGCTCTAGTAATGTTGCTTTCAATTATTGTAACCATCCTGTCCCCTGATCCAGGTCATAAGATTAGACCGCCATCAAACTTTAGAGAGGCAGTGTGGGGGCCAATTTCTCAATTCTTTCTTAGGCCGGGCGCCATGTCTTATCTCTTGCTGATTGTTTTCTACAAGCTGGGAGATGCCTTCGCAGGAACGCTTTCAACAGCATTCCTGATAAAAGGGATGGGATTCAGTCCTACTGCCGTGGGAACAATCAACAAGGGCATGGGGCTCCTGTGCACAGTGGCTGGAGCACTATGGGGAGGGGCATTAACTGGTAGACTGGGACTTTACAGGGCCCTTTTTCTTTTTGGCATACTTCAGGCGATCTCCAACCTTGCCTTCATGGCCCTGGCAGTTGCGGGTAAGAGTTACACAATGATGGCCCTGGCAGTGGCAGTAGAAAATCTCTCCGGCGGAATGGGAACAGCGGCCTTCGTCGCCTTTCTTATGGCCCTGTGTCACAGGAGTTTCACAGCTACCCAATATGCCCTTTTGTCAGCGGTGGCTGCCACCGGAAGAATATTCGTTGGTCCTCCTTCCGGCTACCTGGTCTCCTATACTGGGTGGCCCTTGTTTTTTTTCATTACCTTCCTTGCCGCCTTGCCCGGCATCTTCATGCTCTGGAGGATGAGAAACAAAATAATCGCACTCTAGAAAACACCCAACCGCACCACGAATAAAAAGAAGAGCCCTTTCCTGGTACAGGACGGCTGAAAAGAAACAGGCTCATCAAATTACCAGCTTAATGCCTGTTTCCAAATATTAGGAAGCCAGTTGGCCACCTCGCTGGCCTGGTATCCCCACGGCCCTTTGACGTCTGAAACCTGGTCTGCTGCCAGTCCATGGACAAAGACCCCCAGGCGGGCACTGTCCCTGGGAGAAAGGCCTTGGGCAAGTAACCCCCCGATGATTCCCGTCAGGACGTCACCCATTCCTCCGGTCCCCATGCCAGGATTTCCCGTGCTGTTTATAGAGACAAAACCGTTGGGTTCGGCTATTACAGTAGCCGCACCCTTTAAAACCACTATGGCATTGGTGGAAACAGCGAGTTCTCTGGCCATAGCCACCCTATCGTTTTGCACCTGCCTAGATGAACAGCCTAACAATCTTGCCATCTCTCCTGGATGAGGAGTCAAGATCCTGGGAGCTGCTGCCAACTTCAGACAAGAATGGTCTTCTCCGATACATGTCAAGGCATCTGCGTCAATAATCATGCCACATGGGGCCTTTTCCACAAGGCTTTTGACGATATACTCCGAATCCTTGGAAGTGCCAAAGCCAGGCCCTATTGCCAAGGCGGCCATCCTCTCAAGGGTTGACAAGATATCATCGAGATTTTCCTTGGAAATGACTCCTTCTCCGGTCTCACAAAAACCGCGAGTCATTGCCTCAGTAAGTTTTTGTGAAAGCACGCCTTGTATACCTTCCGGGCATCCCACTGTTACAAGGCCTGTTCCGCTCCTTAATGCCCCAATAGCGCACAGTGCAGCCGCCCCGCTCTTTCCCCTGGAGCCCGCAAGGATCATCAGGTGACCAAATGTCCCCTTGTGACCTTCTTCAGGCCGTTCCTTTACCAAGCCATTAAAGGAAGACCTCTCCAGCAGCTCACATTTTATCCCAGCATCATCGCCCACCTTCTTGGGAATTCCTATATCCATGACGCGGAGTTCTCCTGTGTATAATTTACCTGGGTAAAGGGCCTGACCAAGTTTTGCAAAAGCCATGGTAACGGTAACATTGGCCTTGACTGCCGCGCCCAAGGGGAAACCGGTATCAGATGAGAGTCCAGAGGCTATGTCTACCGCTACAACAGGCAACCCACTTCGGTTGATCAGGTCAATGGCCGCCTTGAACCTCCCGGAAACCTCTCTTTTCAAACCTGTGCCAAATATCGCATCCACAACCAGGTTGGCTTCCCTGAGCAGGCGTTCCGCCCAGTCCAAGGATTCACTGTCCAGATATTCAATCAGTGGCAATTGCAGGTGTTTGACTATGTTATAGTTAGTTAATGCATCGCCTCGAAATTTTTCTGCGGGCGCAAGTACCACCAGCTGAACGTGAAAGCCAGCCTGGTGTAAATGCCGCGCTATAACAAAACCATCTCCGCCGTTGTTGCCAGGTCCTATGAATATCACCACTTTTTGCCTGGAACTCGCGGGGAATCGCTCCATTATTAGATGCGCAATGGACCGACCGGCATTTTCCATGAGAACAATCCCAGGGATTCCGTAACCTTCTATGGCCTCTCTGTCCAAACCCTGCATCTGGCTAGATGTTACAAGAAACATTTAGCTTATCCTCCATTTTTCACTAAACTATCCTTGGTAGATCCCTTGCGACTGGATACGATTTAACCATAATAGCAAAATGACCTCTTCAATCATCTTGCCATCCGATGGACTTCAATTGACATAAAGAGACACCTTTATCTTCTAGTGGGATGTTA
>CAZUIH010000080.1:0-5187 GCA_964620365.1 uncultured Desulfobacterales bacterium
AAATTTGTATTGTATCTACGCTTAAAAACGTCCATTTTGGTGACAGAGCCCAATCCATTTTCCTGACATATTTCCTTCCGAGGCCTGTACAGATTCAGGTATTAAAAAAATTTCTTCTTCACGCCGATGATGAGATTTTTTATTTCGTGGATGTTCAATAACAGGGCGGTGGCTACATAGGTTAATCCACCGGTTGCCACCAGAAATACCACTTTTACCAGTAGCATGGAAAAAGAGTGGCTATATCCCATCCAGGCGTTCAACAGCTTGACGGCAAATCCCATAAAGGTCGTGGCTGCAGCAATTTTTGTTAAAGACAAGACAATTTCTTTTATGGGATAGCCCTTGATTTTTTTGAACAGCACAATGGCCAGGAGCAGAAAGTTTAATATCATGGTCAGAGAGGTGGAAAGCGCTATGGCTTTGTGCTGAAGTCTTTCCAGGGTTATCAAAATTATGAAAAGGTTTGAACCAACTGCCAGAAAGCTCCCTATGACCGGCCACCTGGTGTCATTCAAGGCGTAAAAGATCGGTACGATTATCTTTACTGCTGAATAGGCGAACAGGCCTATGGTATACAGGCGAAGGGCCTGGGCCGTCATGACAGTATCAAACGAGGAGAATTCGCCGTGCTCGAATATGAGTCTGATGATTGGATCTGCCAGTACCCACAGCCCGACAGAGGCGGGAATCGTCAGGGCAAAGGCCAGGTTCAGGGATGATACAAAGGTCTTGCCCAGGATTTCTGTCTTTCTTTCAGCTGCTTGACGGGCAACTACGGGAAGCGTTGCAAGGGAGATCGCAACTCCGAAAAGTCCTATGGGAAACTGCATGAGCCTGAAGGCATAATTAAGCCATGCCACACTGCCTTCAGCGCATCTTGCGGCAAAATTTGTGTTAATGAAGATGTTTATCTGGGTGGCGGAAAGACCTATTATTGCCGGGACAGTGAGCCTGCCTATTTTTCTCAAGCCAGGATCTTTCAGCCTTATTACTGGGCGAAGCCTGAATCCCTGCCTGAGAAGAAGAGGGGCCTGGATGGCAAGCTGGGCAATTCCTCCAACAAGGGTTCCCACCGCCATGCCAATTATGGCGGGTTTGCCGAAATTGGGCAGTGCAAGGGCCAACCCTCCTCCAATAATGATGGAGGCCAGGTTGAAACAGGCTGAAGCAAAGGAGGGTATGAAGAAAAATCCCCTGGTGTTCAAAATTCCCATCAAAAGGGCAGCCTGGGAAATGAACAACAGGAAAGGAAACATGATTATGGTGAGTTTCTGGGTGAGTTCAACCTTTCCCGGGATTTTGGAAAAGTCCGGGGCAAGGATGTTGACAAGTTCCCATGAAAATGTGATTCCTAATAAAATAATTATCGAGATGATTATTGTGGTTACCGTCAATACATTATTGACCAGAAACCATGTCTCTTTTTCACTCTTCTTCTGATCATAGCTGGTAAATACGGTGACAAAGGCGGAACTCAAGGCACCTTCTGCAAAAAGATCCCGCAGAAGATTTGGAATTCTGAAGGCCACTACAAAGGCATCCATGGCAGTGGAAGCGCCGAAGAGCCCGGCCAGCACCTGTTCCCTTACCAGACCCAGGATGCGGGATAAAAAGACGGCAATGCTTACTGAACTGGCAGAAGCCGCGATATCCTCTTTTTTAGTTTTCGCTCGAAATTTTTTTTTATTGTGGGTCAATTTTGTGACGTACTTCCTGAAATGTCTTGAGAACCTTGTTTTCCTGCGAGTCCTTGAGTGCGGGCATTGCAGGTCAGAATCGTGTCTCCCACCTCAACCTTTAAAAAACTGGCAACCACCTCACATTTTGCCTTCAGGAGAAAAAAGATCGGACGTGTCTCGTCTGACAGGGTTTCAAAATTTCCCTGTCCCTTGCTTATGACCAACGGGGCATCATGGAAAAGCCTCCTGAACTCAGTACTGCATTGATCAGTCAATATTCCAGGCGCTGAACACCCTGACGAAATGATCTCGGCCACTTTTTCGAGCCCTGCGGCAACTGCATCATCATATGTAGCATCATTAATTATGGGATTTTCTCTGACCACGTACTTGACAGGTTTTGCCATGGTCTCTATGAGCAGCCGGTCAAAGACCGTTTCGCCACTGTTGTCACCGAGGTAGAGTATCCAGGCCGCCTTTTTAATCGATGTCTTCAAAAGATCTTCATCCCATAAAGGGCTCGAGCCAGTCAGGACTTTATTGATCTCGTGGTCGATGTCAAATTTTTTACCGACCCCGAAATCAATGACGTTGCCAGCGATGGCCAGTCTTATGGCAGAAGCGAGCGGATCATCGCACTGGTCGATGATTTCCCTGAGCCTTGGATACAGCGAAAGGGCCTTTTGGGTACTTTCTTCCTTGATCTTTCTAAAAGGGTCCCGCATCCCCGTATAGGAACTGATGAGATCATAAATGAATACCGCATTCTGAGGAGGCGGTTTTTCCATACCCAAGGAGGAAAGCCTGCCAGTCACCTCGAAGAGGAGCCTTCTTGTTTCTTCTTCGGAAAGGCCGGTGAGCCTTCCACCTCTCAGAGCCTGGTTAACAAAGCATGGAATGCAGTCAAGAAAGGTACGCATCAGGTTATATTCACCCCTTTTCCACCTGGCGCCAACGAGGCCCATAGGGGGTGTCCATTACCTCTATTCCTATGTTTCTGAGCTCTTCCCTGAGATCGTCGGCCTTTTTCCATTCTTTTTGTGCCCTGGCATTCTCCCTCCTGGCAATGAGTTCCTTTATCCTATTTAGAAGGGTAGGGTCTGGAGATGGAATGGTCATCACGCCCAGGAGGGTGTCCATCTTGGTCATGGATTCAAGGAGCATTTGTGCGTCGGTCCTTGACAGACCATTCCCTGTCAGCAGGGGATTTACCTGTCTTATCATGCCAAACAGGGCTCCAAGCCCTTTGGACACATTGAGATCATCGTACAGGGCATCGAAAAATTCCCTGTCCATTGTCATTATTTCCTCTTCCAGAGAGGATGGTTCAGCATCCCTTGAATTTTCATCGCCGGCCACGATGGCCTGAAGTTCCGAGACAAATGCGTCTATACGTTTGAGCGCCCTCACTGATTCATCCATGTAGTTATAGGAAAAATGCAGGGGTTTTCTGTAATGGGTCCTCAGGAGAAAGAACCGCACCTGTCTTCCAGTGTAACCACGGGCCAGCAGGTCCTTTAGCGTGATCACGTTTCCAGCGGAACGGGACATCTTCTTCCCATCGATAAGGACCAGTTCACTGTGAAGCCAGGTCTTGGCCAAAGGCCGGTTGGAAAGGGCCATTGCCATGGCGATTTCATTTTCATGATGCGGAAAAATAAGATCACAGCCACTGGTGTGTATGTCGAAAAATTCGCCAAGATACTTTTGGCTCATGGCCACGCACTCTATGTGCCATCCCGGTCTTACCTGCCCCCATTGTGTCTCATATCCGATCCCTTCTTTCAGCTCCTGGAGCGTGACCCTCTTGAACAGGGTGAAATCCACCGGGCTTTCCTTTTCGTAGTCATCCAGGTCAACGGTCCTTCCCACGTCGATGTTGGACAGATCTACCCTTGAAAGTCTGCCATACGAAGGGAGCTTGGATATGTCGAAGTAGACAGAGCCATGTTTGACATAGGCAAAGCCCTTCTGGATCAGCTTTTCGGCTATATCAACCATTTCACCTATGTGTTCACTGGCCCTTGGATAGACATGGGCGGGTTTTACATTGAGGTGTCCTACGTCCTCAAGGAACGATTTCGTGTATTTTTCGGTCAGCTCCTTAAGCGATATGCCCTGGGCCAGAGAGGCGTTGATGGTCTTGTCGTCAAGGTCCGTGATGTTCATGACGTGCTGAACGTCGTATCCCTGGGACTCGAGTGCCCTCCTCAACAGGTCTGCCACCACCAGACGCCTGCAAAGTCCAAGGTGGGCATGTTCATGGACAGTCGGGCCGCAGGAATAGATCCTGGCCTTGCCCGGCTCGATGGGCTCAAAATTTTCCTTTCTTCTTGTAAGGGTGTTGGTCAGTATGATGGGAGTTGGCGCCTCGCTATCATACTCCTCTGGTACCGAAAAAAGACCGGTGCTGAGGTATCTCTCCCCTCCATCCGGGAAGATTACCACGATCACACCCTGATCCATTCCATCCGCAATCCTCATAGCGGCTGCAAGCGCCGCACCGGAGCTCATGCCTACGAAAAGTCCTTCTTCCCTTGCCAGGCGTCTTGCCAGTTCAAAGGCCTCGTCATCATGGATGTTTATGATTTCGTCTGGTAGATGTTTATCAAATATCCCAGGGCGATAGGATTCTTTCATGTTTTTGAGGCCCTGGATCCTGTGGCCCAAGTAGGGTTCGACTCCAACAATCTTCACCGAAGGATTCAATTCCCTGAACCTACGGGTAATGCCCATCAGGGTCCCGGTGGTGCCCATGGAAGCCACAATGGCCGTTACCTGGCCATCGGTCTGGTTCCATATCTCCATGGCGGTATTTAAATAATGGGCCTTCCAGTTGTCGTCATTGTTGAACTGGTCCGTGCAGAAATAGACGTCAGGCTTTTCCCTGGCGAGCTTATAAACCGCCTCTATCGCGCCATCTGTACCCAGACGTGCCGGCGTAAGCAAGATGTCGGCTCCAAAGGCCCTCATAATCTGGCGTCTTTCTACGCTTGCCGACTCGCTCATCGCAATAAGACATCTGTAGCCCTTTACCGCCGCTATCATTGATATCCCGATGCCGGTATTGCCGCTGCTCGCCTCGAGGATGATCTTGTCCCTGGTGAGCTCCCCCCTTTTTTCCGCTGCTTCGATCATGGAAAGGGCTATCCTATCCTTGATGGAACCGCCAGGGTTGAAGCTCTCCACCTTTGCGAGGATTGTGACATTTTTCTTGTTGTATATCCGTCTTATGGGAATAAGGGGTGTGTTGCCAATGGTACGGAGAATGTCAGAAGGAAGTGTTGTTTTTTGCATATTGGATCTTTGTAAATCTCTATTCTAAGCTCTTGGTTTGAAGAATTATCAAGTTCAAAAAATCATGAATCCTAGACTTGATCTTTTTGGTTGTGTACCTCAACAGCCTGAAATAATAACTTTTTCAAAAGATGCCCGCATTTTTGCTTTCCCTTAACCTTTCCGAGTTTAATTACATACTGCGCCTCTTTTCTGGCACGCGGTCTGC
>CAZUIH010000080.1:5287-11089 GCA_964620365.1 uncultured Desulfobacterales bacterium
CAACTATTTTGTTGGTAGGCAAGATGCGAGCATGTAAAGATAAGTGACATGTCACTTTTTTACACATTGCCCACAAAGTGATAGCGCGCTAATTTAGAATAAGTTGTTTCATCAAGGGTTCAGGCTTACAAACAGACATTTAAAATTGGTAATGGGCCAGGATATGTCTACAAAAATCAAAACTATTTGGATGGTTACAAGGGAATACCAGGGAATTGCCGAGGCTGGTGGCGTAAAGGACGTGTGCAGGGAGCTTTCGGAAGCACTGGCCAGGAGTGGCAGAGAAATTACCGTATTCCTGCCCTGTTATGGCTTCATCGATCCTGACTCCAATGGGTATGAAAAGCTGAACCTTAGCTTTGAGGTGGATATGAACTATGCCCATGAAGAGAGAAGGGAGCAGGTAACCTTTTGGAGTAAAAAGGAAAACGGCGTTCAGCTGGTGCTGGTAGAATCAGCCCGTTTTTCCGAAAAGCTTGGGGTATACACCTATACCGAGGCGGAAGAGGCCGCCAATCCAAATAACAAAAAGGGGTCAGGACACTATGATTATTTCGCCATGAATGTGCTTTTGCAGAAATCTGTTCTGGGGTTTTCGTTGTGTCGAGAGGAATACCCCGACGTGTTCCATTGCCAGGATGGTCATACTGCTATTCTTCCTGCCATGGCAAGGGAGATAGAGGGATTTAGACACTATTTGAGAAAAAGCGGATTCCTTGTCTCCATACATAACGCCGGGATTGGATATCACCAGGATGTTGCAGATCTTCCATTCGCAAGGGCCACAACAGGGCTTCCCTGGAAGGTGATCTACAGCTCGCTTTTAAATGGCTCCTTTGATCCTTTCCTGATTGGATCCGCCTATGGACAGATCAACACGGTCAGCGAGAATTACGCCCGCGAACTTCAGGAAACCGAATTGGATGCCTTGACAGGATGGCTGGGGCATGCCTTGAAAAATCGCGGCATACACCTGCACGGCATAACCAACGGTATTACCCCAGAGGATTTTGATCCCACAAGACCTGAAGAGCTTGGATTGCCAGCGGGATTTGATCCCGCAAAGGGTCAACTTGACGGCAAAATAGAGTGCAGGAGATTTCTGGTGAACAAAATATCCGCTGGAAATCTAAAAGGGGTAACCTTGCACGGCAGTCTTGATCACAGGAAGGGACAGCCTCTTTTGACCGTTATAAGTCGTCTTACGGAACAAAAGGGCATAGATGTGCTGACCCAGGCCATAGAGGGGCTTATGGCCGACGAAAAGGATTTCCAGATGATTGTGCTTGGCAGTGGTACCAGAGAAATTGAAGAAGGCCTGATACAACTTGCCAATCATCCGGCCCTTCATGGTAGGGTTGCAGTGCTTATTGGTTTTGATCCGGACCTGGCAAACCTCATTTATGCTTCGGGAGATTTCTTTGTTATTCCCTCCCTGTATGAACCATGTGGACTTACCGATTTTATAGCCCAGCTCATGGGCAATCTACCAATTGTGAGGGCTACCGGCGGACTGGTGAAGGTAAAAGATGGCTTCAACGGGTTTTCATACGAGGAACATAGCCCTGTTGCGCTGGCCAAGGCAATAAAGAGGGCGTTGGCCCTGTATAGAAATTCACCGGAGGAACTTGACCAGATGAGGATAAACGCCGTCCATCACATTAAAGCCAACTACACCTGGGACAGGGTCATGGAAAAATATGTAAATCTTTATAAGAAAGCCATGGTAGTGAAGGCCTGCTAGGAGGGATATTTCAGACTGGCAAGCGGAGCAATCTCCAGAGGAGGGGATTGCTCACTTTAGAAGCTGTAAAAATTTGTCAGGCGAAACAGGGGGGCTATAGAAATAGCCTTGTATTAGATCACACCCTGTTTTTTTAAGAAATTCCAATTGCTCCCTTGTTTCGACTCCTTCTGCAATAACCTTCAATTTGAGACTTTTGGCCATTGAGATGATACCCATCGTTATTCCACAACTATCTTCTTCCTTGGGTATGCCCTTGATGAAGGATCTGTCTATTTTCAAGGCGTCAATCGGAAGCTTGTTGAGATAATAGAGTGAGGAATACCCTGTACCGAAATCATCAAGTGATAGTTGAATATCGATGGATTTCATCTTCGATAACAGCTTTATGGCTGATTCTTCATGTTCCATTACAGTGTTCTCTGTAATTTCAAATTCCAGGTACTGGGGAGGCAATTGTGTCTTTTTAAGGACCGAAGTAATCTTTTCCAAAAGGTCCTTTTGCCTGAACTGCTTTGGAGAAAGATTAACAGAGACTGAAAGATCATAGCCTTCATCCCGCCATTTTTTTGTCCAGGCACACGCTTCCTGCATGACCCATTCCCCGATAGGTATGATAAGGCCTGTTTCTTCCGCTAGTGGTATGAATTCAGCTGGAGATATAACCTTGCCCTCATCGTCTATCCACCTTATCAAGGCCTCCATGCCGACAATCTTACCGGAGAACGTGTCCACCTTAGGCTGGTAAAAAAGTGTGAATTCCTGTCGTTCCAATGCCTTTCTCAGGTGGTTTTCCAGGCTCAAACGATGACGTACCTTCTCATCCAGGCTCTTGGTAAATATCTGGTAGGTGTTTTTTCCTCTTTCCTTGGCCTTGTACATGGCCAGATCGCCATTGCGCAACAAGGTCTCTGGATCTTCTCCGTCATCTGGATAAAAAGTTATCCCAATACTCAAGGTTATATATAGTTCATGGTTGTTTATGTGAAACGGCTTGCTCATCGACTCAATAAGTCTGTTTACTATCTCAAGGACATCATTTTCCTTTTTAATATTTTCGAGGAGAATGATGAACTCGTCTCCGCCCAGCCTGGCAACGGTATCCGCCTCTCTTACACACCGCAGCAGACGTGAAGCGACTTCCTGAAGTAGAAAGTCTCCCACCGTGTGTCCTAATGTGTCGTTTATGTTTTTGAAGTTATCCAGGTCAAGAAATAGCAAAGAGACCCTCTCCTTGTTTCTCTGGGCATGCCCCAGTGCGATTTTAAGCCTGTCCAGAAGCAGTATCTTGTTTGGAAGACCGGTAAGGGCGTCATGATAGGTCTGATACGTCAACAATTCCTCACTCTTTTTGAGATCAGTTATGTCATGAAATACCGCCACGTAATTGATAACCCGTCCGGAATCATCCTTTATGGCTGTGCTGGTAAGAAGCTGTGGATAGGGCTCACCTGATTTTCGCCGGTTCCATATTTCCCCCTGCCATTGCCCTTTGGTGTTTATATCTTGCCACATCTTTTCATAAAATTCCTTGTCATGACGGTCCGATTTCAAGATTCTCGGATTTTTGCCTATTACCTCATGGGGTTCATAGCCTGTAATGGCCGTAAAGGCAGGGTTGACCATCTGGATATTGCCATCGGCATCTGTAACAGTGATGCCTTCAATACTGTTCTCAAAGATTTTGGTGGCAAGAAGAAGGCGGTCCTGGGCGGATTTCTGCGCACTGACATCTTGAATGATGCCTGTGACCTTGACGGGCACCCCTTCAGAATCAAAGGTGACCTCTCCCTGTTGATGAACAGAACGAACAATTCCATCAGGCCTCAATACGCGATGCGCGCACCAAAAAGATCTTTTTTCCTTAATTGCCTTGTTAAGGGCATTTTCAAAAATTTGTCGGTCGTTGGGATAGACAGCCGACAAAAAATTCTGATAGGTCGGTTTCTTTAAATTTTTCTTGATGCCCAATATTTCATAGACTTGTTCTGACCAGGTCATGTGACGATTATCCAGGGTTAGCTCCCAGTGGCCAAGCTTTGCTATTTTCTGTGCCTTTGACAGGGCCTTTTCGTTCTGGATTATCCGATCTTCTGTCTGTTTGCGTTCGATAACATTGGCAAGCGTGGTTGCCAGGACATTAAAGAACTCTTTTTCTGACTCGGACTCCTGGTGATCTTTCGGCAGATACAGGATGATTGCGCCCAGGAATTTGCTATCACTTAATATGGGGACCAGGTAGTGGGCATAGAAACATTTTTCATGGGTTGAATGTTTCTGGTGACCAGGCTTTACAAAATAAGGGCTGGTCAACTCAAATGCCTTGCCACATACGCATATACCCTTACGAATTTTGGAACACAGTTTACGTTGCGTCTCATCAAAGTTTTTTGAGGCGACAAGATTGAGGTTGTCGCTATCCTGGTCCACCAGGAAAATAGCTCCCTTGTTTTCCAATGGAATCCAGGACAGATCCAGAATAATCTCCAGGACTTCGTTTAAAAGACGCTTGAGAGAATGCTTGCTCAGGCTTCTGGCAAGTATCTGGTTGATTATGAGCAGCTGCTTATTACTGTTTAGCAGTTTTTTCTTGTTTCTTTTATATTCCGTAATATCCCGGCCAAAGACTACCAGCCCCTTTCTGGATCCATCTTCATTAAAAAGGGGGACCTTATAGACATCAAAGAAAAGGGTGTCGCCAGAAGGAAGTGCAATTATCTCTTCACCTCTTCTAAGTTTTTTACCGTTCCAGCATTGTTCATCCGTATTTTCACATGTTTTGAAGACCTCGCTGAAAAAAGGGGAATACTCAGAAAGTTCCAGGTCCTTTTTACCTTTGTAATCAACCTCTTCCAGCCTAAAAAGCTTGAGTGTCGCCTTGTTTGCCTCCAGCCACCTGCCTTCGCCATCCTTGAAGCAAACCACGTCTGGCATGGCGTCTATGAGACTTTTTAAACGCTCTCTGCTCTCTTTGAGCGCTTGTTCAGACTCCACCTGACTTTTTTTAAGTTTGAATGCCTGGAGTAGGAAGAGTACGACTTGAAGTAAAGGAGACAGATTGTTCGACATCTCCTCATTATACTCGACGCAGTTGTCTGCCAGGCACACTACGCCTATGTGTTTATTTGAATGAGAAAGAGGGTAGACAACGAGATTCCTGAAGGCAAAATCTTCTGTTTTACCCAGTTCATTTCTCGCCACGGGCTTATCTGAGATCAAGGCATCGTATATAAGCCGTTTTAGCAGCTGCACGGTCTGACTGTCAGAGGTTTCGGGACTTTCCTCGATGTCGAAGATATCCTTTTTCAAGGGAAAGTCGACATTGGATACGATATGGATGGATTTTTTTGCCGAGGAAGCTTCTGCTTCAACAATCCCCACCAACCCAGCTGAACTTTTGGTCAGGTATAGGATATTAGAAAGCAAACTGTCAAAAACAGCACCTGGATCAGAGGCAGAGATAAATTCAGAGAATATTCTGGTCAAACAATGTAAAAAATTTCCAGGAAACCCTTCAATGAAGCTCCTTCTTTCCGGGAGCAGCATGCTATTTTGACATAAAGCCTCTGATTCTTCTCTCTTAGAATCACCGGGAGGTAAACGTGAATTCAGAAGATTACCCAAAATGGTCTCCATAAACGTTAATGTGGTTATGTCCTCTTTTTCCAGTAGGATCCATGGCCTCCCATCGAAATGGAACCTGTAGGCACGTAGTACGATCCACTTCCTTGGATCCTTCATGGCTACCGGGATATCAATATTAAAAGTTTCCCTTTCTCCCTTTAAAAGTTCTTCTACAAGTGATGAGATCTTTTTTTCAACTGTGGGATCGAACTCTTTTTTAAAAAGTTCAAAACAGATTGTCCCGGTACGACATGCTTCATCCGAACCCAAAGAGTCCAAACAGAATTTTTTCCAGGCATCAGTTACAGCCACCAGATGAGCCTTGTCGTCAATAATGGCCAATTTATAAGGGACCGTTTGGAAAGCCGATTTAAAAAGCAGCTCCTGTGGAACACCTAACAATTCACTCATGATATTGCAGTTTACTATAATAT
>CAZUIH010000081.1:0-11072 GCA_964620365.1 uncultured Desulfobacterales bacterium
TTCAAGGTATACCTCCTTTTGTTATCTCAACTGTCTATTTAATTATGTCACATAGTTGTCTTGTTTACTTGTGAAAAAGAGCAATAATGATGCCATTAAGCTCTACAATTTTAGAAAAATTAGTAAATTCAGTGAGTTAACTTTAGATTTTGGATTTGTTTGTAAGTAAGATGGCTGATTTTTGCTAAGAAAAATATACTTTTTGGTGCCTTTTTTGTGTTGCGGTGCAACTTTTTTGTTGCACTTCTTTGGAAGTTCTGGCGTATTGGCAGGGAAGTTTATTTGAAATCTGAAGAGTTCAATCCGTAACGTCTCATAAGACGTTGCAATGCCTGGCGTTCAAGTCCGCTATTTTTCGCAGCAAGGGTTACATTGCCTTTACTTTTTTTGAGAGCCTGGGAGATATAAGCCCGGGAGAAAAAGGTGAGAATTTCTTCCTTTGCTTCCTTGTAGCCCAGGTGACTCAGACAAGGCAGAGTTATTCCGTTCGCATTGTCCCCGTTTCCGTCTGAGACTTGAAGGTCGGAAGGGGAGATTTGGCTTCCAGTGCAGAGAAGGACTGCCTTTTTTATCACATTTTGGAGCTCCCGCACGTTACCCTTCCAGGGGCGCTGCATCATACATTTCAATGCATGTGGACTGAATTCTAGGTCTGTCCTGTTGTATTCCTTGGAATAGAGTTTGAGAAAGTGATTTGCCAGAATAGGAATGTCTTCAGGTATTTCAGCAAGTGACGGCATGGTTATTGTGACTACATTTAGCCTGTAAAACAGGTCCTCCCGGAACAGGCCCTCCTTGATTTTTGATTCAAGGTCCTGGTTGGTTGATGCAACAACCCTGACATCGACCTTTATGTCCCTTGTCTGGCCCAGAGGGCGTATTTCCTTTTCCTGTAATACCCTCAACAATTTTGTCTGAATTGGAATTGGTATATCGCCTATTTCATCAAGAAGTATGGTGGAGCCGTCGGCAGCTACAAAAAGTCCCTGTTTGTCGTGCTCAGCACCAGTAAATGCGCCTTTCTTGTAGCCGAAAAGTTCGCTTTCCAGAATATGTTCTGGCAGGGCAGGGCAGTTGATCGTGATCATTTTTCTTTTTGACCTTGAACTCATCATGTGTAGTGCGCGTGCTGCCAGTTCTTTGCCAGTGCCACTCTCTCCCCTGATAAGAACTGTCACATCAGTGTCGGCAACTTTTGAGATAAGATCTATAACATTGCGTAGCTTTTGGGAACGTCCTACAATTCCATGAAAGGATGTCTGACCCTCTATCCGTTCCTGGAGACGTCTATTTTCTCGTAGTAGCCTTGTACGCTCTAAAGAGCGTTTAATCGTATGGACTAGACGATCATTGTCAAATGGCTTTTGGAAAAAGTCATATGCCCCTTCCTTCAGCGCCTCAACAGCAATTTCAATGGTTCCGTAACCCGTCATTATGATGACAGATACACTTTCATCGAATTCCTTGACTCGTCTCAGCAGTTCAAGACCATCGAGGTCTGGCATTTTTATATCTGTAATCAATACGTCAGGACTCCATTCTTTCAGGATTGATATCGCTTGTATGCCTGAAGTAGTAACCTTCAGTTTGCAGGGGCATTTCCTTAAAATGACCCTTTTTAGCATATCAAGCATTGCTGGTTCGTCGTCTACAAGTAGAATTTTTGGTTCTTGCATGGACATGAGAAAAGGCCCTTCTTTTATTTGACTCTTAAAGAGAATAAATCTATTGTGTAACTAGTACAAGTTATCCGATAGGGCAATTTGTGAAGAGAATTGCATGTCGTTAACTCAAATTATATGCCTTGATCCAGCTCATGCAATTGCCAATAAAATCTGATTTAATATCTTCATTAAACTGACCTCAGGTACAATATTATCTTGTTGCCTTATCCCGGCACATAAAATAGTCTTTTAAAAACCCTGGTGGGAGAGGTTTTTCATTTTTTTTGCCGAAGGGGAATATCTCTATACTGATAGATGAACACAGTATAATTCTACTGCAGATGTATTAGGAGAGTCGCATAATGTTTCCAATCCAGGACAGTACACCGAGACGGTGTCCTCCAATAATGACATGGACCCTGATTGGCATCAATGTAGTTGTATTTCTTTTTGAAACTCGCTTGCCTGATCCCATGTTAGACAGATTATTTCACTTTTTTGGCGTCATTCCTGCTAAAGTAACGTACGCTATTTCGCATGGTTTTTTGAGTCTTGATTTCAATGTGATAATATCATTTTTCTCTTGCATGTTTCTTCATGGTGGCTGGATCCACATACTTGGCAATATGTGGACCTTGTGGATTTTTGGAGACAATGTCGAAGATGTCATGGGGCCTTGGAGATTCTTGTGCTTTTACCTTCTTGCTGGCATAGCGGCTAGTTTTATTCACATATTTATCAATCCTGTATCGACTATTCCAATTGTCGGTGCGTCAGGCGCCATAGCAGGGGTCATGGGGGCCTATTACACACTATTCCCAAGGGCTAGAATAGTTCTCATGGTCCCGATATTGTTCATACCGTTCTTCTTTGAGGTACCAGCCGTTTTTTATCTCGCTTTTTGGTTCCTCGAGCAGGTTTTTAGCGGTACCCTTTCCCTTACAGCCCCTTTTTTTTCAGGGGGGATTGCCTGGTGGGCACATATAGGCGGTTTTGTCTTCGGCATGATTACAAATCGACTTTTTATTTCTATTACTCCTAGAAAATGTCTCCGTTACAAGGACGAATACAATACCTGGGGCGTAATGAGGCCCCAGGACAGGTGGTAATTTTTTTGGGGGACAACCTGGTAAAAAACTGATAGTTAAAATTGATCGGCGTTTAAGATTTCAAGGCAGGAGGAAGATAATGGGAGCAATGGATATTTTTTGGATATTTTTCATGTTGTCTGCTCTTCAACCAATTTTTCGTCAGAAGATGCTAGAAGCAGCCCGACAGCGCACCATTGCGAAAATCGAAAAGGAAAGAGGATCCAGGGTTATTTTATTGGTTCACAGACAGGAAACCATGAGTCTCCTCGGTTTTCCAGTGATGAAATATATAGATGTCAATGATTCAGAACAGGTTATAAGAGCGATTCACCTTACGGATCCTGATGTCCCGATAGATTTGATACTACACACCCCTGGCGGTCTGGTGTTGGCAGCGCTGCAGATAGCACGGGCGGTGAAACAACATCGTGGTAAGGTTACAGCCTTTGTGCCACACTACGCTATGAGCGGAGGCACATTGATAGCCCTTGCTGCCGATGAGATCGTAATGGATGAGCATGCCGTACTTGGTCCTGTTGACCCCCAAATGGGGCAATATCCAGCTGCTTCCCTTGTAAAGGTCATCAAGGAGAAGCCCATCGACAAGGTCGATGATCAGTCCATTGTAATGGCGGATATGGCCGAAAAGGCATTGAAGCAGATGAAGTCAAACGTGACCGAGCTGCTATCAGACCGTTTTGAACCCCAAAGGGCCTCAGAACTAGCTGAAATTTTGTCCCAGGGCAGATGGACTCACGACCACCCGATTACGTTTAATGAGGCCCAGGAGCTGGGTCTTCCAGTGCACAAGAACATGCCTCCAGAGATTTACCAGCTCATGAGCCTCTATCCGCAACCGGTTAGAAAAGAGCCTACCGTAGAATTTCTTCCGTTACCAAGGCACCGGGATGGAGGTCAAACCAAAAGTTAACGCTCAACCCAGTAATTGGGCGACTCTTTTGTTATGATAACGTCATGGACGTGACTTTCTCTAAGGCCGGAAGGTGTTATGCGGACAAATTTCGCTTTTTTCCTGACTTCTTCTATGGTGCGGCATCCGAGATAGCCCATACCGGATCTCAGTCCTCCTATTAACTGAAAGATGGTGGCCGACAAAGGACCGCGATAGGGCACTCTGCCCTCTATCCCTTCCGGGACAAGCTTGGCTATGGACTTTACTTTGTCTTGGAAGTAGCGGTCCTTGCTGCCATCTTTCATTGCGCCCAGTGATCCCATGCCTCTATATACCTTGTAACTACGTCCTTGGAAGAGCTCTAGCTCTCCTGGGCTTTCATCCGTGCCTGCAAGAAGACTGCCTACCATAATGCAATGTGCCCCGGCCCCAATGGCCTTGGTTAGATCTCCTGAAAACTTAATGCCTCCATCCGCAATCACTGGTTTATCATATTTGTCAGCTACTCTAGCGCAACTGTCAATTGCGGTAAGCTGCGGCACACCCACTCCCGCCACAATTCTGGTGGTACAGATTGAACCCGGACCTACTCCTACCTTGATTGCGTCTGCCCCGGCCTTTAAAAGTGCTTCGGCTCCTTCCGCCGTGGCGACGTTGCCAGCTATCACCTGAAGGTCTGGAAAGGTCTTTTTCAGATCGGTGACAGCCTCAATGACATTTTGTGAATGACCGTGGGCTGAATCGACCACGATTACGTCGATTCCTGCCTTCATAAGGGCCTCTGCGTGGGCCAGGCGGTTTTTCCCAACCCCTATTGCAGCTCCTACTCTAAGACGCCCGAGTTCATCCTTACAGGCGTTTGGGTATTTCTTGATTTTTTCTATGTCCTTGATAGTGATAAGCCCTTTAAGATTTCCGTGATCGTCGACTACCAGCAGTTTTTCTATGCGGTGTTTGTGGAGAAGTTCCTTGGATTCTTCCAGGGTTATGCCAACCGGTGCCATAACGAGGTTTTTACTTGTCATCACGTATTTGACCTTGAGGTCCCAGTTTGTTTCGAACCTGAGATCCCTGTTGGTGACTATCCCTACCAACTTTCCGTTAGCGACAACCGGTACACCGGAGATCCTGTATTCGCGCATGATGTTCTGGACTTCCCAAATCCGCTGTTCGGGTTCAACAGTCACTGGGTCGATAATCATGCCGCTTTCAGATTTTTTGACCTTTTCCACTTCCCTAACCTGGGCTTCGATAGGCATGTTTTTGTGGATTATACCTATCCCTCCCTCTCTGGCGAGACTGATGGCCGTATCTGACTCGGTCACAGTATCCATAGCCGCACTCAGAATCGGTATGTTGAGTTTTATACTCTGGGTCAGATGCGTAGACACGTCAACTTCTGTGGGAAGGACCTGGGAATGAGCAGGCAATAGTAACAGGTCGTCAAATGTATAGGCATCGGGTATCGGGTGGTTGAGCATCTTGTTTAAACTCCTTTTCTATTAAACTTTTAATGAGGCCCATCAAGAGCCCGCCGTCTGAAATTAATATTTTATCGTGTCCAAGTGTTTCCAATATGGTTTGAAAAATAGCAATTCCAGCAATTATTATGTCTGAACGTTCTGGATCTATTCCCTGGCAGCTTCTTCGCTCATCCGATGAAATTCGGACAAGTTTCTGCCACAAATCCTTTATGGTGTTGTAACCCAGGGAAAAACCACGAATTTTTTGTGGGTGATATTCTTTTAACCTCAAGGCCATGGATGCAAGAGATGAAGCCGTACCGCCTACTCCAATTATTTGATCAAAGTTTCCCTTAAGGGCACCGCTTATTTTTTTTATTTTCGAGCTGATTTGCCGGTTCATCATTTCCAGCTCGGTTGTGTCGGGGGGATCTCTTTTCAAATGCTTTTCGAAAAGAGTTACTGCTCCGACATTAAGACTATTATTATACACTATTTTTTGGTTTGAGCTAAGAATGAACTCTGTGCTTCCACCCCCCACATCAACTAAAAGTACAGGTCCTGATATTGGAGGTAGGGTAGACGCTACCCCTTTAAAAGAGATTTCTGCCTCCTGTTTACCATCCAATATTTCTATTTTGAAAGCTAGCTTTAGCGCTTCTTCTAAAAAGAGATCTTTGTTTTTTGCCTCTCTCAATACAGCGGTACCACAGCACCTGCTACAAGTAACGGGATATTTATCAAGAATTTTTTTTATTTTTTTTAGGGCGACAAGACCTCTATCCATTGCAGTGTCGGATATGGAACCTGAGGCATGGAGGCCTTCTCCCAAACGCACATTTTCTCGAAAGGTCTCCAGGGTAGTTAGTCGTCCGTTCTCAACCTTGACAACGGCCAGCCTGAATGTCTGGGTCCCAATATCAAGAGCCGCAAGAATTTTTGTTTTTGAGTTTTTCATAAGTTGATATTATTATATCGCGTTTCCATTAAAAAAGTGTATCTGTTTCCCGATCCCTGTCTAATCTCCAAGTGATCCGGTGTGTATGAAACAAACCATACTTATTGTTGAGGACAATAGAAAGCTAGCCCATCTCTTTCAAGAGGCTCTGTCAGGAAATTTTGATACGATCATAGTTTCATCCATCTTTGAGGCGAAGCAGTATCTGGAGAAGGTAAATGGGATCTTGCTAGATCTACAACTACCTGATGGAGAAGGAATCGAACTGATCGCACCTGCACGGGCCAAAAATCCATCCTGTGTCATCATAGTGGTAACCGCTTATGGTACCGTACAAAAGGCGGTCGAGGCATTGCGATTAGGGGCAGCAGACTTTCTTGAAAAACCGGTGGATCTTGAGGCCCTTTTGAGACGTTTTGAGGATCTCATGCCTCGTTCGGCTGAAAAGGGAATAGTGGCTGAGTCGGCAGGCATGAAAGAAGTACTGGCTCTAGCTGAAAAAGTGGCACACACCTCTTTCCCGGTGCTAATTTGCGGCGAAACAGGTACGGGCAAGGAGGTGGTGGCCCGTTACATCCACGATCATAGCGCTAGACAGGGGTTTATCGCCTTGAACTGCGCCAGTGTTCCTGTTGAACTGGCAGACTCCCTCTTGTTTGGCCATAAAAAGGGAAGCTTTACCGGTGCGACAGATCGTGGGAAGGGCCTCGTTGAGTCGGCAGACAAGGGCAGCCTTTTCCTTGACGAAATTGGCGAATTGCCCCTGGCCTTGCAGCCTAAACTGTTACGTTTTTTAGATTCAGGCAGTTATCTTCCCCTAGGTGAAGAGCAGGAGCGAAAGAGCGGAGCCAGGATACTTGCTGCAACCAACAGGGATCTTGAGAAGATGGTCAAAAAGGGTGAGTTCAGGGAGGATCTTTTTTTCCGGCTCTCTGCCTTTCCAATTGAAATTCCCCCTTTAAGAGATCGAAAAGATGATATCATCCCTCTGGCCAACCAGCATCTTGGAATACTTTCTGTAACCCTTAATAAGCCCCTTGTGCTTTCACAGGAGGCTGTAAATACATTGTGCCAGTATGGCTTTCCTGGCAATGTCAGGGAACTGTTTAACATACTTGATCGTGCGGCAGTAATCAGTGATGGAGTCATAACTGGTTCGCTGATCAGGAAATATATAAAAACGGACGATCAGAAACGGGAATCATGTGGAAATTTTTGGAAAGAGACAAGGATAGAAGCCAGTAAAAAGGAAAGAGAACTCATCAAAGCGGCATTGGAAGCCTCAGGTGGCAATAAGGCAGCCGCAGCCAGATCCTTGAATATAAGTTACAAGACCCTGCTCAACAAGATGAAGAAGTTGGAATTATAGTTAAGATGGACTCCCTTTCTATCTGTTGTTGTTATTACGATGCAATAGTGTGCAGGGAAAGCTTGTTCATTGACACAGCGCTGGAGTGTTTGTAAAGTATCGTTACTTGCTTCAAGGGATCAACTAAAGATGGTCTTGTTGAAGCTCAACGGTTTGTGCTTGCATCTGAGTCACAAGGGGCACTCTATAAGGGGAGTTAATGAATGTTTGGGTTGGGGATGCCGGAATTACTGGTGATCCTAGTCATAGTCCTAATCGTATTTGGGGCAAGCAGGTTGCCAAAAATAGGAGAGGGGCTAGGCAAGGGCATCAGAAATTTTAAAAAATCTATAAAGGAGGATAGTGAGGCAGACGAAGACGGTGATAATACTGAAGATTCTGACAAGTAAAGAGTCTTCTTGGTTATTGTATCGGCCACGATCGTCTCGTTCCCCCGACAACCCATATGAAAGCATCACCAACCAGTAGTCACGACAATCCCATCTGGAAATTTTTTTCCTCAGTTCGTCTGGCAGTTTTCCTGCTTATTATTCTGGCAATAACATCTATTGTTGGGACTGTTATCCCCCAAGGGGAGTCGTTTCAGTTCTATCTGGAGAAGTTCGGTCCAGTTTTTTTTCGTATCATAAAGACATTGCATCTTTATGATACTTATCATTCTTGGTGGTATATAACCCTTTTAGTTCTATTCACCATTAACTTGGTGATTTGTATTGCAAATCGTTTGCCATTCACCATCAGGCTTTACAAAAGGGACCATCTTGCTGTCGACAAGGAGCGCTTGCTCAAGATGCCCTTTCGCGAAGAATGGAAAATTAAAGGGGAAATCACCAAGGAAATACATGACAAACTGTTGCGTATTTTTGAAGATGCATTCGGAAAGACCAGGAACCGCTCTGTTTCTGGGGGGACCCTATATCTTTCTGAGAAGGGAAAATGGAGTTACTGGGGGCTTTACGGACTTCATGCAAGCATCTTGGTAATCATCGCAGGGGCTCTTATCGGGTCTATATACGGATATAAAGGCAACATACTGCTACTTGAAGGTGATACCACTGATCACCTGATCTCAAGACAAAACAGGGAAAAAATTCCTCTAGGGTTTGAGGTCAGATGTGATCGTTTTGTAGTCAGTTTTTATGATAATGGGGCCCCAAAGGAGTTCAGGTCAGACCTGACTATCCTAGAAGCTGGGGCAGAGAAACGTCATGCCACCATTCGTGTAAATCAGCCCCTGGAATACAATGGTTTTACTTTTTATCAATCAAGTTATCAGGGTGTGCCAGAGATTACCCTGAGGATTGTGTCTTCAGACGGGAAACAAAAGATTTTTACCATGCCGGCCTTTGAAAAGATTCCATGGCCGGAGGCCAGATTGTCATTGGGCATAATGCAATATCTGCCAAATGTCCATGGCGTGCCCGCAGTTCGCCTCTGGATTAAAGGTGAAAACAGACCGGCCACGGCCGTCTGGATCGTTAAAAACCACGACAAGGAACTTCCATGGAACAATAATCTTTACAGGATATCCCTTGTTGGAGTTAAGGAAAAATACATGACTGGACTTCAGGTTAAAAAAGATCCAGGCGTTTGGATAGTATGGCTAGGTTGTACTGGGCTGATTTTAGGATTTGTGATCGTTTTCTGGGTTGCTCACAAGAGAGTATGGCTGTGGCTCGGAAAAGACGGGAACAAATCAGTGGTAATTTTGGCTGGGCAAACAAACAAGAATCGGCTCCAATTTGAAAAGGATTTCGAGTCACTCAAGGAGAAATTGGCTCGGGAGCTTGGGGGACTGTCATGAGCTTCTCTAGTTCGTATTTACTGAGTTTGACAACATTTGTATATCTAGGGGCAGCCGCTCTATATATCATTCATTGGTTATTCCGGGTGAATAAGGTCGGCGTCCTTGCCACCTCTGCCACCATTCTAGGTTTTGTTATGCAGACCCTGGGGATAGGTCTAAGGTGGGTTGAATCGTATAAGATTGGATATGGTCACGCACCCCTATCCAATCTATATGAATCTCTAGTCTTTTTTTCATGGGTTACCATCATTGTTTACCTGATTATAGAATTCAGAATAAAACAGAGGGTCATAGGTGCCTTTGCCACCCCTTTTGCCTCTTTGGCCATGGCCTATGCCTCCTTCAGTCCTAAGGTGGAAGATGCTATCCAGCCGCTTATTCCAGCCCTTCAGAGTAATTGGCTCATTGCCCATGTGATTACTTGTTTTTTGGGATATGCTGCTTTTGCTGTAGCCTGCGGGCTGGGCATCATGTATATCTTAAAAGGGGATCCTAGAAGGCCCCATACCGGTCTGCTATCCTTTTTTCCTGAACACAGGGTGCTGGACGAACTTATGCACCAGACTATAATTTTCGGATTTTTATGGCTCAGTATCGGCATCATAACGGGTGCGGTATGGGCAAATCAGGCCTGGGGTACTTATTGGAGTTGGGATCCAAAAGAAACGTGGTCATTGATCACATGGTTTGTGTATGCAACTGCTCTTCACGCAAGATTTGTTAGAGGTTGGGCGGGAAAAAAGATCGCTTTTCTCTCTATAATAGGGTTTGTCTCCGTGATTTTTACCTATTTCGGAGTGAATTTTTTATTGTCAGGGCTTCATAGTTACGGCTCACAATAATTTCCCAAAAGGAGTAGGCCATGTTTGGTTTAGGTACCCAGGAACTTCTCATAATTTTTTTGATAGCGCTTTTTGTATTTGGAGGCAAAAAACTTCCAGAGATAGGTGCAGGATTGGGAAAGGGTCTAAAGGCCTTTAAAACAGGCCTGAAGGATATGGATAACGAAATAGAAGACAACACAAGTTCTTCCAAAGAAGAGGACAGCCCTAAAAAACATAGCAGTTCGTCCGCATAAGATTTTAATCTTAAGCGGAGTGGTGTGCGAAATGGCATCCTTTTCTTTATTACAGCGATCCTGTGCGCTTAGGGTATCCATTTGATGGTTCTTTGAAGCCATGCAGGCCATGATTCTGGCAGCTGGGCTAGGGACCCGGCTGCTTCCATTAACCCGCTATCTTCCCAAGCCTCTGTTTCCTATATTAAATACCCCTTCCATAGTGCGTATTTTGTACCAGCTGGAAGATGCCGGATTTAAAAGGGTCATCATCAACATTTTCCATCAGTCGGACCAGATCGAGTCCGTGCTCAAGGGGTGTCCCCTAGATATGGAGGTGATCTTTTCACGGGAAGGAACACTGCTTGGTACAGGTGGTGGGATAATAAATGCGATTTCCCATTTTAATCCTGACGAGCCTATTTTTATTATCAATGGAGATGTCGTATCCTCCCTGGATCTGGGGGCAGTCTATAGATTTTTGGTTGATCAAGACGGCTTAATCGCACTGCTTCTCCATGACAGGAATCCATGGAATAAAATTTTGATCAAAGATGGTCAAACAATAGATTTTGCCGCGAAAGGGCCAGGTACCCTTGCTTTTACAGGTGTATCCGTCATTCATCCATCCGTTGTTATTAACAGCCAAATAGCACCGCCTTGTTCTTTGGTTGATCTGTGGATGTAGAGCATGAATAAAGGATCTTATGTGGCAGGTGTGGCGGTGGGAAAGATTAGGCCGGATTATAA
>CAZUIH010000082.1:0-10992 GCA_964620365.1 uncultured Desulfobacterales bacterium
AAAAGCTGTTGGTCAAGGGCAATCTGCTTGAAAATGATCTTTTTCAGGATCGACTCACATAGGTTGGAGCCACTCCGGTCGGGTGGGTGGTATGCAGATTAATGGGCATGATGCCCTCGTCTTCATTATGACATCCTAGACACAGGGCATCAATACCCTGGACGTTCACACTCAGCCGGGTAGTAGCGGGATTTTGGATGTCTGTCTTGGGCTGGGGGCCAATTATATAATCACCCTTGGCATAATGAATATTGTGACACTCCAGACAGTTCATATCATGGGCGCCTATAGCAAATGCCCACCTGACACCCACCAACATGAAGATTGCAACCAATGCAGCCGTTAGTTTTTTCCCTCTCATTTTTCCTTCTCCTATTTCCTAGGCCAATTCGCCTCTTGCCTCACTTGTTTGAATGTAAAAATCCAATGCAAACAAGGTCCTCGTCTGACTCTGTTAAAGGGGCTTTCTTCGATGGATGCATGTATTTGCAGCGGGCCCATGACAGGGTACCTCCGTCACCTTACGGCACATCTAGACCTGCTCCATTAATCGACCAACATACGGGTGATAAAATTGTATGGGTTTATCACTTCCGGATGCTCCTTTGATAGGGGCTGCACCCGAACGTGACCAACCAATGCATAGCCATCAGCAGACATTCGTTAACTGCCCGTGATTTTTTGACCTATGTATTTGAGACTGAAATCGTTTTTTACGAATTTTTGACCAACTCTCTACGATTCCAACCACCTCGGTAGATTTTTTTGCCCCTTTCAGACACAAAGTCAACAAAAATGACATGAATTCACATAACCCGGATTACGCATCTGGTGAGTTCGCCGAAGATGTCACGTTGTCAGACACCTGAAGTGCAAGAGAACATCCATGTCTCTGACACCTCGCAACTCTGGCAAACTCGGCAGCTGCATAATCCAGGTTAAACGCCGATGCGAACCTGTTTCGCCTGATCTTACCACTCTTTTATTTCAAAGAAATATTGCCCTGAAACCCCAAGGTTATCTAAGGCACCGTTTACCAACGCAGCCATTTCGTAGAATATCATATCTGGAAATCTCTCGAACATGAAAGACTGGATGGGCATATTCATTACTTTCATCATGACAGAGGCATCCTTGAAATAAAACATGAAAGTGGCCTTGGCCGAAAACATGTTTATCTGGGAATCAGAACCGACGGGATAAAAGCCCAGCATGCAGGGAAGGGCCGGTGCATGATGAAAGCCTGTACCTGTGGCCATGCCAGCATAAAACATATTACACATCTCAACCAGGTTTACCTCTCCATCCATGCCTTCTCTGAACCTACGCACATACTTCCAGCCCTGGGTAGGCAGATTTGCCCGCCACTTGGGTACGAATATTTCGTTCACCATCTCCGGGAACCTCACCTTGAAATCATCAAAGTTGTCAAAATGCACGATTGGAAGCCCATAAGGGGTAAGGTCGCAATCAAAGGGCTGACTTGGATCCATCCAGGTAAACAACGCATTGAACAGCACTTGGACTCCCCGTCCAAAGTCATACTGGTCTCCCCCCGGCTTGAATCTTGGGGCAACAGACCTCACGTAATCAGTGTATGCATCTGCAATGGTGTCTGGATCCACGTATGGAATGGTAACAGCAGGGTTGATCTCTTCATCAGCCAGGCTCTCTACATCCTTGTTTGTGATGGGGAGACCGTTGTAAATGGGGTTGGAATTGTATTGCCATTTATAATCTGTCTCCTTGCGCAAAATGGAAACGATACTCTTGTTAAGCCTGGAAAGGACCTTGCTGCAATGAAAATTGAACACAAAATTTTCCCTATAGGGCAAATCGCGATAGGCTACCTTGGACACGGCCCTGGGGTTGATAATGCTTACCATGACATAGGTTCTGGAGGCTCCGTCATCAGCCGAACCTTCAGTGTCTACACTTTTAAGCATGTCTGCCATGTCTGGTGTTGAAAAAACAGCTACGTTCCATGGCCCACCGACTGCATATTTTCCCCCAAAATCTGATACAAACTGGTTATCCTTATCACTCCAGACCTCAACCTGGGCGGCATATTGAACCATGCCATTCACCTGTGCCGGCGGAAAATGCAGGATTTCAATAGGCCGGGTAGGTTCCATCCCATCGTTTGAGGTTACTACTTTGAAAAATCCCCCGGAACTGCTCTCGATCTCTTCCTTGATGATCTCGGCAACCTGATGGACTACCTGCTGAATGTCCATGGTTTCCCTGTCGATTTCCATCTTGAGGATTACCTTGTAAGGAGTCTCGTTTGTAAATGTAGACGCCAGCGCCTGGTAACTTCCTGCCGATGCCAACAGGGCCATGCACATGACAAACAATACGACCAAACAATCTTTTTTCATTTTTTACCTCCACCAATTCCTTTTTTATTATCCTGGAAGAGTTGCGGGAGCCTCTAAAATTTGCGCTTCTGCCCGATAACCTGTTCCTCGCAGGCAAAAAATCTGATTTTTTGAGGTTCCCTTGCGTCTCCCGAAGGGATATTCCCTTCTTGTGGGTGCTCTTCTCCTGAAGCATCCTGGCAAGGCAAGATCTAGTCCAGACAGAAAAACCATCTCCACCACCATTTGTTACTCTTAATATCCTGGTATTTTTAAGTCAATAATTTTTTCAAATGGCACTAAATGGAAGGATTCACGGGAAAGGTGGGCCAAGTAGCTTAAGATATCTAACGGACCTATATCAAGGAAGTAACCTGACAATGACCAGGATACCGGAAGTTGCCGTATTGGGATCAGGGCATCATCCCGGCTTATGCATCTCAAACATTGGAAAAGCAATTAGTTGAGACCGCAGGGAGAACGCCGACATCACCAAATCGTGGCAGTCGCACAATCAAGAACCATAAACTTTATGTACAGATTGGATAAAACTCACTGGCCTGCCGGGGAGAAACCATTTTTCTTTGCTTGATGTGCAAAGGCCTCCAAACGCAACCGGCGTCCAGTATTTTGCTGGCCATCGCAGGACAGGGCCAGAAAGGGTCTGCTCCCCACCCTCGCCCTGACTGAAGTCAGAATGGCATTGACAATGTTCCCTGGCATACAGCTAAAAGGCATGACATTGATCAGGCCTGCCACGCCAAGATGCAGATACTCTACGGCCTTGCCAACGCTCAACACGGTCTCCCCCTCGAACTCATCGGACACAAAAGGAGCTGCCCACGCCAGGAGATCCTTGGTAAGAGGTTCCCTTCCCCCCGGCAGCGGACCCATCGCCGCCTCCAAACGTTGGACATCCTTCACCTGTACATGGTTTTCAAGGGTCTGTTTCATGTATTCCCGCCACGATCTGCTCCGCCAGGCCCTGCGCCTGGCAGTAAAATTGATGTAGAAAATCCATTCGCTGACCGTGGGCAGCCAGACCTCCACTCCAAGGGCTTCGAGTTCCCGGACCAAAAAGGCGTTGGCATAAGGATTCACACGGGTATAGATCTCTCCAACAATGCCAACGACCACTGGATCGCGGCGCCTTTGGACCTTCACCTTTTCATAGGACTGTCGAATATCATGCAGTATAGGGGCGAGACTCTGCTTGTCGGAAACAGCGGCACATAAACGCTCCAAAGAGTGGCTGTACAGCCTGTCGACTCCCTGCTGATCAAGCGCATAGGGACGAATGCTTCGGGTCAACCGGTCCAGCAGGTCCACAGCCACGATCCCCTGCCATGCCAGCCGGCTGAACCCCTTGCCCATGATACCCAGCTCATCGTAAAGGGAAATATCCTGAACCGGCGTGTAAATAGGTACCTCCCCAAGGCCCATGTTGTTCAGGACTCTACGGTGCAATCGGTGATACTGGCCAAAACGGCATGGTCCACCTCCGGACGGCATAAAAAATGCGGCTTTTTCTGGTGAAAAATCTGCTCTTCGGGTCAATTTTATCATGTCTCCAGTGGTGAGGATTGCCGGGTAGCATTCTTTACCACTGGTGTGCTCCAGCCCAATGGTTACACTTTCTTCGTCAGAAGGAAAGAGGACCTCGGCATGACCACCACAGGCCGTTATGGCAGCAGCCAGGGCATACGCATGATCTGACATGTGGGGCAGATATATGGTCCGCTGCTTCAGCAGGTGTATTGGAGCATGTGACATGGTTGGCCGTTTTTTCTCGATTCCCTCAACGGGGTCCTCGCTATTGATCTTGTGCGACTTTTTCCCCGATTTTTTCGCCCCCACGGTATCCAGGAAGGCCTCAAGTCTGGTCAGTGCGCCCGCATCGGCACTATGTTCATCGATTTCAATCTCCAGAAAGGGCTTGTCTCCCAGTATCTCCCTGAAAAAATGGAGTAAGAAAGAATCTGGTCCGCAGCCGAAATTGGTGACGTACACGCAGTCGAGGTGAGGGTTATCCCGTATGGCCGCGCCGGCGGACAATATCTTCTGCCCGTAAGACCAGTACATGGACTCAATTTCCGGGACCTGGTCGAAATAGGCTTCCAAAGGCAGAGCATCCATGGGCAGAACAGTCATTCCGAGACGACGCAGTTTCCGGTGCAAATCAAGGTTGGAACCAGGATCAAGGGCATTGTAGGGTCGCCCCACGAGAACCACTGCGCGGTCGCCATCACTTAACCTGGAAATGACGTCATCCCCCAGTTTTCTTGTTCTTTCATTGAATCTCCTCTGGGCCATCCACCCTGCTTCCACTCCGCGCGTCACCTGCCGGCGGCTGGTCTGAAAAAGATGTGCCAGATCCCTGATGATTTTCCTGCCTATGCCGGCTTTACCTCCAATGCGTAAAGGCAGGGAAAGGAACTCCGTATCATGGGCGGAAAAATCAACGGAAGCAGAAAGGGTATAAGGGAAACCCTGGACGTAAGGACAGACCTGAGCCGGACCTTTACCATGTCCGGGCAGATCAATGAAAGAGGGAAAAAAAATTCGCTCGACCCCGGCCTGTATCAAGGTAAGGACATGGCCGTGGGCCACCTTTACGGGAAAACAAGGTTCGTTGACCACATTCTCCACTCCGAGTCGAATGAGCGCCTTGGTGGTGGGACCGGAGATCACCGGACCAAAGCCTAGTTCCTTGAAAAAAGCTGAGAAAAAGGGGAGCCATTCGTGAAATAACAGGGCCAGAGGAAGCCCCACCGCCCCCCGGGGACAGGACCGAGCCTCTTCCAGTGTCTGGTAACAATCATCCAGCAAGGCCTCTTGCCGGCGTTCAACAAGATCCGGCAACTCCTTTTGGCGGGTATGGACTCCCCGTTCATAGCGCTCGCACCGTCCTCCATAGAACAGAGGCCTCCTTCCACTCACCTTAACCTGGCTTATTGAACACTGGTTCGGACAGGCCGTGCACTCGAACGTACGCATCTCGTAAGGCGTGGCCGTAATGTCAAATCCCCGAAATGCAGAGACCTCCTTTTTCGCCTTCCCGGCAAGCAGGGCGGCCCCCATAGCCCCGGTCAGATTACAGTTTGGCGGTACAATGATTTTCCGGCCAAGTATTGCCTCGAACGCAGCTACCACGCCCAAGTTGAGTGCCGTTGCACCCTGGTAGAAGATACGTTTTCCTACAGGCCGCTCTTCCACTACCTTGTTGAGATAGTTTTGCACTATGGAATAAGACAGCCCCGCCACGAGATCAGGCGTTGATACACCCTGCTGGAGATAGTGCACAAGGTCCGACTCCATGAAGACCGTGCACCGTTCCCCCATCTTGACCGGGGACCTTGCCGACAGGGCGAGGTCCCCAAAATCCTCCAGCCCGATGCCCAGCCGTCCCGCCTGCTCTTCCAAAAAAGAGCCGGTTCCAGCGGCACAGGCCCTGTTCATCATAAAATCCACCACAGTACCGTTTTGGAGACTGATGTACTTCGAGTCCTGTCCGCCTATCTCGAAGATGGTATCCACCTTCGGGTCCAGAAAGACGGCTGCCTCGGCCTGTGCTGTGATTTCATTGATCACCGCGTCGGCACCAACGAAATCACCGGCAAGATGACGACCGGAGCCGGTAGTCCCTACCGCCGTTATCCTCACGCCAGCAGGAAGATCCTGATTAAGAGCTCCCAGTCCATATTGCAGGGCGTCCAAAGGGTGTCCGGCCGTAGGGCCATAGTAGCTGGCAATAACCTCCCCACGCAGGGGTTCGATTACCACCATTTTTGTACTCACCGAACCCACATCTATACCCAGAATCCCCTGGACCGGGTCCAGGTCAGCATCACGACAGGCAAAAACAGGGTTTGAAGCCCCTGCCTGGACCATGAACGCCTTATCATCCTTTTGTCTGTTTGAAGGTGGTGCGAGGACACTATGCCTCTTGACTCTGGCAGGACGCGACATCAGATGACTTCTCAGGGCGTCCAGGCCCCGAAAGGTCAAATTTTCCTCTCCCTGTTGCATAGCATATAGCGCGGCCCCTATGGCTCCCATTGTGCGATGATGTGACGGAATTACCAGTTCATCCCTTCCAAGGGAAAATACTGATCTCAGCGCGGCCTGGACGCCCAAATTGGCAGCTACGCCTCCCTGAAAAACCATTGGAGCCCGAAGCCTTTTTCCCCTGGTCAGGGTTGCTTTCAGGTTCCTGACCACAGCCATGCAGAGTCCGGCTACTATATCGCAATCCGGAACGGCGTTCTGTTGCAGGTGAATCATGTCACTCTTCGCAAACACCGTGCATCGTCCCGCCAGCCGGGCCGGGTTGTCTGATCTGGTGGCAAGTTCACTGAACTGCTGTATGGTGAGACCCAGGCGTTCCGCCTGTTGGTCCAAAAAGGAACCGGTTCCAGCGGCACAAAGATTGTTCAGGCTGAAGTCTTCTATCTGGGGCCGTTGGTCAGCTCCAGGTGAGAGCGTCATGAGTTTGGTGTCCTGCCCTCCCATGTCCAGGATTGTACGTACATGCGGATAGAAATGGATTGCCGCAGTAGTATGGGCGATGATTTCGTTGATAAAGTCGCCGCCCAGCACGTCCAGGAGCAGCCTTCCCGCGGTACCAGTATAGATTATCCGCGCTCCCTGGTCGGGATAAAGATTGCGGGGAATAGCCTCAAGAAGACGACATGCTGTTTCGAGGGGTTTACCGTAGGTTCGCTCCCCGCTCTCATGGTGAACACGGAAATCCAAATCAAGAATAACAAGCTTGGCCGTGGTAGAGCCAACATCCAGACCATAAACATACCCATTCCACATACAATTTTGCCCTCCACGGTTGATATAGACTAATTTTGACGCTGGGACATAAAACACCTTCTTCAATCATAGAGATGTTTCGCCGACATGTGAAGAAAGTTTCTTCACGTTATTCCGAATTTAGGGAACCACAATCATGAAAAAAATGATAACATATTGACAACACATCATTTCCGGACCATTATTCCTGTCCTCAAAAAGCTCGACATTTTTACCATCCGGAATACTCTTGAAGAACTTTGTAGAAACGACGACAGAACAAAAGGAGTGCTGCGATGCGTATTTCTCTTATAGGAATGTCCGGAGGCGGAAAATCCTACTGGTCCCAAAAGCTGGAGAGACATGGCTTTGTCCGTTATTGCTGTGACGACCTCATAGAAAAAAAACTTGGTCTCAGGCTTGTAAGGCCCGACGGTACCCGCATGGACATGGGTAAATGGATGGGACTCCCTTTTGAACAGGGCTACAGGGAACGCGCAGCGCTCTACTTGAAGTATGAAAAGGAGGTTATGCACCGGATACTCGATGAGGTGTCAGGGCGGGGCCACGAGAATTCAGAAAACATCGTGATCGACACTACCGGAAGTGTCATATACACCGGAGAGGAAATCATGGAAAGATTAAGAAGACAAACCTGCATCGTGCATCTTTCCACCCCTGCGGAGATACAGGACAAAATGCTGTCCGCCTTCCTGGAAAACCCCGGCCCCATGCTGTGGATGGATACCTATGACAGAAAAGAGGACGAAAGCGACCTTGATGCGCTAATACGCTGTTATCCCTTGCTTCTCACAGACAGAGAGCGGCTCTACAGGCAATATGCCGACGTGACGATAGATTATCACACCAGGAGAAGAACCGATTTTTCTGCCAGTGACTTCCTTGCTCTGATCAATCAGGGTTGCACATGAAAGGCATTGATGTCCAGCCATGTATGACCACCGGGCCCAAATTTCATCACCGGCTATGCGAGGATAACTGCTAGCAGCAAATACAAATAGCTGCCAGTATCTCAACGGACCTGGTCTAAAGCAGGTATTTCCGGACTATGCAACCGCCGAGTTTGACGGACACAATCTTAGTTCAATTCACAAGGCTCTGGATGGGAGCAGGAATCCTTCCGCCGATCTGGATAAAATTCTTGGAATTTCCCTTGTCCGAGACCGGCAGGATTGTGGATTCTCCCAACAATCCTCCAAAACATGCCTCTTCCCCTGCCTTCTTGCCGGGAACAGGAATAAGCCTAGCCGCCGTGGTCTTTTTATTGATCACCCCTATGGCCATTTCGTCCGCGATTATGGCTGCAATAGTTTCAGCCGAGGTGTCTCCTGGCAGGGCCACCATGTCGAGACCTACGGAGCAGACACTGGTCATTGCCTCAAGCTTTTCTAGGCAGAGCAGGCCGTTGCGAGCAGCCTGGGCGATGTTGAGATCCTCACTTACCGGGATGAAGGCTCCGCTCAATCCACCGACGTAGGAACTGGCAAAGGCCCCGCCCTTCTTGACCGCATCATTCAACATGGCAAGCACGGCCGTGGAGCCAGGGGAACCGATACCCGACAGGCCAAGGCTTTCAAAGATCTCTCCAACGCTGTCTCCCACATTTGGAGTAGGTGCCAGAGACAGGTCAGCAACACCAAAAGGTACATTCAGCCTGCCGGCCACTTCACGGCCGATAAGCTCTCCAACCCTTGTCACCTTGAAGGCGGTCTGCTTGATAATCTCGGAAATGTCTCCAAGGGTTAGGGATGGATTGGCCTCCCGTGCCCTGTCTATGGCCTTTTTTACTACTCCCGGTCCGCTTACCCCCACGTTTATGACCGCGTCGGGTTCGCCTATGCCAAGATATGCACCGGCCATGAATGGGATGTCTTCGGGGATATTGGCAAAAACACAGAGTTTTGCACAGGCCAGCCCGTCAGAATCCGCGGTCTTCTCGGCAGAGGCCTTGATAATCTTTCCCATCAGATAGACTGCATCCATGTTGATGCCGGCACGCGTGGAGGCCACGTTTACCGATGCACAGACCCGTTCCGTACCAGACAGGGCCTCTGGTATGGCCTCGATAAGGGCAATATCACCATTTGCAAAACCCTTTTCAACCAGCGCAGTGAATCCGCCCACAAAATCCACATTTACCTCACGTGCGGCCTCATCCAGGGTCATGGCTATCGCAACCATCTGTTCCGATGAAAAAGGGGCCCCTGCGACAGCCACAGGACTTACTGCAATCCGCTTGTTGATTACGGGTATGCCATACTTGTCCCCGACCTCGTTACAGACACATACAAGGTTACAGGCCACATCCACGATCTTTTTCTTGATCCGTCCCCTGAAGGTGTCCAGGTCATGGCTCGCACAGTCCAGCAGGCTTATTCCCAGGGTGACTGTACGGACATCCAGGTGCTCGTTTTTCAGCATCTCAAGGGTGGATAGTATTTCTCTTTCAGTCAACATAGGTTCCGCCTCACATCAAGGGTTCAAATTCTGTTAATTTCCTCAAAAATCCTTCTGTGCTGCAGGTTTAGCTCTATCCCCAGCTCTGCCGCCCTCTTTCCAAGAGACTCCCTGAAACGTTTCTGGTCCACATCCGCCGGGATGTCAACCTCGTAAATCATGATGTTGCGTGAGGGGTCTTCCCCACCCCTGAATGCAGCCCTGAGATTGGTGATGTTCACTGAGAAATCGGCCATGACTTCCGTTATGCCCGCGACAAGACCAAGCCTGTCCGGACCGATTGTGGTGACTACAAAAGGTTCAGTCTCCACACCGGACGCATACCTTTCATCGGTTACCATTTCCTTGACCAGCACATGGAGTCCCAAATGGTCGAGACCATCCTGCAGGAGCGACCGGATATCCCGCGTGTCCAAATCATCAGGAATGGAAACGATGAATATGGCGGCAAATTCTGTCTGGAGTATCGTCTGGTTGACATCTTCTATATTGCAGCCTTTCTCGAAGAGATGTCTGGACACCCTTGCCACGATACCCGGCTTGTCGGTCCCAAGGACTGAAATCACCACTTTTTTGCCTTTATTTTTTGTATCCATAATTTCTCAAATACCTGTCATGTCCCGGACGAAATTCTGGAAACGGTATAGCCAGCCATCTAGCAGGTCAAGGTCCGGGGCCATCTCGATCGTTTGATCCCGGCTAACGTACTTCAGATGTAGAAATCGATCCAAATATTCACACACCACCACGTTGACAGACAGTTGAAGCACTAGAGTATGCCTGGGTCTCCCGCCGCCTTGCCGCTTTGTCAGACTTGCGGGCTGCACCATCCTGATTAACGGTCAGAAGGTATGACCATACCGGAAGATGCTATTCACATGACATGTGCTCATCCACCACCCGTCCATTTTCAAAGGTCTTCACCACCACGCACCGTTTGACGCAACCCGGTCGAGGTATGGCCTCCACCCGCTGCCAGCCGTTGGAAGTCTGACGCTCATAACTTACAGGTCGTCCGTAGCGGATCGCCTCCCTGGCTGCCCTCTTGGATATCTCTGCCAGGCTTGCCCCTGCTACTGCCCCCAAGCTACCGCCCACGACCGCCCCCCTCCAGGGATTATCCTTGTCAATCAGCGCCCCGGCACCCGCCCCACCCACCCCGCCCACGGCGGCACCTTCATAATTCGACTGGGTGGGGGCACAGGCCCACCGGGTCCCCCCAGCAAATATCACCAGCGTAATGCAGACAGTAAACCGTTTGTAACAAGCAGTCATGGGAAATCATCATTTCACGTTCCATGCACAATTAATTTTAAGCCAGCAGACTTGCTCTTACAACCATCTCCGACCCAAC
>CAZUIH010000083.1:0-10589 GCA_964620365.1 uncultured Desulfobacterales bacterium
AACGGCCTTGAATGATGCAAGGTTTGAGAGTGCATACAGATATGCCCCTGCACTATGGAAAGAGGCATGCAGAATTTTTGAGAGGGCAAGAAAATACGCTGCAAACAAAGAATACAGAAAAGCTCTCTACTTGGCCCGAAAAACAGTGGAAGTTGCGCAGATGTCCGCGCAACAGGCCAAACAGACCCGGGATGAGATGAGAAAACGATGCAGGGAGAAGCTGGACAAACTCTATGTGCTCCTCAGAAAAATGAGTAGTAAAATGGCCAGGGATGAGAAAGGCGCCAAGACGATTCTGGAGTTTCGGTTGAAAATCAAGGATCTGGAGAAGGGCCTTGCGCTGGAGCAATTTCAGGACGTGGAGAAGGAAAGCGAAATCTTGTTTGAAAAGATGAAGAAAGTTGTCACCAGCTAAGAGACTTGATATTTCAGGATGACGCCATGTTAGTTTGCCTGTTACGTTGAAATGCGGGATGTTAGTGAAGGGTGCAGTATTAGAAATCAGGGCCTCAGAGGCTGTTTTAAAGAAGTTGCTTGGTAATGAAATATTGAGGCGTGATGACCTCAATGTTATTGAAGAGAGAAAAGATCCCTCTGGAAGGTGCCAGATAGCGGTTCAGATAGACGGGGATGACAGTTCCTTGGACCAAAAACTGTCACGGTTTCAAGAGGTTTTCACCCAGATAGAGGAAGTGTTTGGGGAGGATGCCTTCGAGTGGCAGGTCATGTCCCTTGATGCCTACAGGTCCAACAGTCAGAGAAATTTTCCAATAACCGAGAGGTGGAAGGTAATCGCTGTCGATGGGCTGAGTTCCCAATCCAGCCACGAGAAAACGTCGTTGAGTGAAGGTGAAATTCTTCTGGAGGCCGGCTGGGCCTTTGGCAACGGGGCGCATCCCAGCACCAGGGGATGCGTTTACGCACTTGAGTGGCTTCATGAGCGAGACTTAGTGCATGGACGCAAAATGCTGGATGTCGGTACTGGGACAGGTATACTGGCTATCGTAGCGGCAAAGATGGGGGCAGCGTGTGTCTGGGCTGTAGACGTGGATACTGAAGCCATAGTGATGGCGCGGCACAACGTACGTATTAATGGGGTTCAGGGCAGGATACTTGTTTCTGATTCCAGGATTGCCTTATTCCAATCCATGGAGATAGATACTGTTTTGGCAAACTTGACCCCTTCCGTGTTTACATGTCTCATGCCGGAGATGGTTCCATGTCTCGCTAGCAGCGGATTTTTAGTGGCGTCAGGATATAGGACGGATGGAAGCAAAAACATCAAGAAGATGATTCGTGGCCATGGTTTTGAACCTGTCTGGTCCAAGGTGGTCGAAGGCTGGGAGACGAATATCTTCAGATCAATGAGTACTGATTAAAGGAGATCGGCTTTATGGACATTTCTTCGGTTTTGATCCCTGTTGATTTTTCAGAGTCAGCTGTGACTGCAATTGAATACGCGAAACAGATAGCTCCGTTATGGAAGTCGGAGTTTATGTTGATACACGTGATAGACGAGAGACTGGCCATAAATATAGCAGGGTATTGCAAGGAATCCGTAGAAAAGGTGAGAGAAAGATTGACTAATCAGGCCCATCAGTCCTTCAGAAAATTTATCAATGAATGTAACGTGTCCGACCTGGTGAAGGAAACCATCGTATCATACGGTCCACCTTTTCAGGAAATTGCCATAAAAGCAAGGGAATTACAGGTCGATTTGGTTCTTATGGGTGGCTATGGTAGCAGGGGCAAGGGCCATATTGATGAAATCTTTTTTGGAAGTACGGTTGAAAAAGTAGTAAGGCTTCTTCCCTGCCCGGTCCTGTGTGTACCCTTGGGATGGACAACAGAGATGGACTAGATTATCTTTGAATAGCTGCCATTTTTCAGTCTGTCTTCCTCAGACTACTCATCCCAAACTATTCTCTTCAAATGCCGAACAAAAATAAACTGTTTAAGGTGAAGTCAATTCAGCTCAAAAATGTTCGGCATTTGAAGCTACAAAGGGTTCGCAATTTTACCGAATCTCGGGTGTTGTCGTGGGGTTGAAGTATCAAAGTACGTCTGCACCTCTTCCACCTTGAATCTTCATCAAACTTGCGAGCTACATAATTTGGGCTCATGTCTTGAATATCCTAGAAATTTCTCTGTATCTGCCTCAAGGGCCTTGGTCGGAATCTGTGGAACAAGTTGTTTGACCGTGAAATTCAATTGTCCAGATTGTCTGTGCTTCTTCAATATCTGTCCACCTACAATTTGTTGTTGTGGCTTTTTGTGTTGGATGGACATCCCTCCTAGACAAAAATCTCCAGCACTTCGTAACAGCGTTGTCCTGCGGGAGTCTTGAACTCTACCTCGTCTCCTTCGTTTTTCCCTATGAGGGCTTGTCCCAAGGGAGATGTAACGGAAATGCGTCCGGATTGAACGTCTGATTCATCCGGCCCCACGAGCTGATATACTACTTCTTCTCCGGTATCGATATTTTCAAGTCTGACTTTTACGCCGAAAACGACCCGTTCACAGGTCTGGTTTGAACAATCTATTATCTCACAAGCTGCCAGTTTGCTTTTAAGATACTGAATTCTTCCTTCTATCTGGCCCTGGCGTTCTTTTGCCGCGTGATACTCTGCGTTTTCGGAAAGGTCTCCATGGGCCCTGGCTTCCTCGATCGCCTTGATTACGGCATATCTTTCTACTTTTTCGAGTCTTTCAAGCTCTTTTTTCAGCTTTTCATATCCTTCCCGTGTGATAGGTGTACGCTCCATAGTAATTACTCCAGCATTTCGATAAATTTTAAATTTAATTTTCCCTCGCGACCTTAAACAGGGTGAAGAGTCGTGTAGCAAGAAGTATTAAAAATAGCAAAGAATGACCAAGATGCAAGATTTCTGTACAGGCGGTAAAAGCAGATCCTGTTGTTCAGCGCGCTATCTCACCTTCTGCGGGAGGACCTTTTCCAGTTTTTTGATCAGTTCCCTTGCCTCGTTATTCAGTTGCTTTGGAATGACTACTGTTATTTCCACATACTGGTCTCCTGGTGATCCCCCCTTGGGGTCCGGCAATCCCTTCCCCCGAAGCCTTAACTTTTGGCCACATTGGGTCCCTGGAGGAATTTTTACCTGGACTTTTCCGTCCAAGGTGGGAACCTCAATTTTGGACCCCAGCATTGCCTCATAAATATTGATTTTTTCCTTGATGTGGAGATCCTTGCCCTCTTTTCGAAAAATTGGGTCTGGACGTATGGAAAGCTCGATATACAGATCACCTGGAGGACCGTTGTTCAGTCCTGGACCTCCTTTTCCATTGAGGCGTATTACTGTTCCGTCATCGGCCCCTTTGGGAATGGACACCTTCAGCCTTTCGGTGCTTTTGATACGTCCTGTTCCGTGACATGCAGGGCATGGGCGCAACCTTGTCCTGCCGCTGCCGCCGCATTGGGGACACAGCTGGATCATCTGCACGTTGCCTTTTTTTTGGGTGATCTTGCCTTCTCCTTTACAGTACGGACATTTGGCGCCGGGATCTTTTATGTCGATTCCCTGTCCCATACATGTAGGACATGAAATGTCCTTTGGGACGGTAATCTCGATTTTTCTTCCAAAGGCAACATCCCTGAGATCGACAGCGAGTCTGAAAAAAAGATCTTCGCCCCGTGCCGGGCCATGACTGTAGTCAGCTCCCTTGCGGAATCCAAACAGGTCTTCAAAAATGGAGCCGAAATCACCGCCGTATCTCACATTGAAGTCTGTAAAGTCATAGGCGGTTTCTCCTTCTGGAGTCCGGAAGCTGGCACCCGAGGCCGCGGAACGCAGTTCATCGTACTCTTTTCTCTTTTCAGGGTTACTCAGGATTTCATATGCTTCATTGATCTCTTTGAACTTGTTTTCAGCTTCTTTGTCTCCGGGATTTATGTCTGGATGGTATTTTCTGGCCAGGGTCCTAAATGCTTTTTTTATCTCATCTTCTGTAGCATCCGGGGAGATTCCAAGTACGTCATATAGATCCTTTTTGATCATAGGTTCCTCACTGTTGCGATTTAAGGATGGTCCATCTTGTTTTGACGGGGCCGATAATTTAGAGTCTTACGCAAAATGGATTTTTTTTCAATGGAGGTCTAAGCTCTTTTATCCTTTTTGTCAAAATAGAGCATATTTCTGTTATATCCATCCGAGGATTTATTTTCCTTAACAAATAATGGTGAAATTCCCAGTTTCTGACAAACCAGGAACAGAAAATGAAGTATCTTTTGGCCCGGATCGATTCCGGCAGAAGTGTCTGAACGAGACAGGCCATTCGCTCAAGGATTTCAATCGGCTTCCCTGGCCAGTTCGTCCCGTTGACCATTTCCCAGAATATCCATGGTCTTACAAGCGCCGCCCTGCCTATCATGATCCCGTTGCACTTGGTCTCTTCGTGCATTTTCAGGGCATCATCCAGCGATGTTATGTCTCCGTTTCCAATGACAGGTATTTTCAGACTTTGGACCAAACAGGCTATTTCTTCCCATCTAGCCCTGCGTTTGAAACCATCCCTGCCAGACCTGGGATGCAGGATTATTGCATCCACTCCGAGTTTTTCCATCCTCTTTGCAAATGAGACCAGTTTTTTAATATCATGTTCTTTTCCGGACCTGATTTTGAGAAAAAGTGGCCTGCGTGTCGCGTCTCTGGCGGCTTGTACCACCAGTTCCGCCTGTTTCAGGTCTTCCATGAGGGCAATGCCCCAGCCCCTTCGGGTCACAGATTTCCTGGCACAGCCCATGTTGATGTCGAAACCATCAAAGCCCATTTTTTCGAGCTTTCCTATCGAAATCGCTATACGCCTGGGGTCATTACCTACAATCTGCGCGATAACGGGTCTGTCAATAAGTGCCCTCTGACAGTAAGGATCATATTCCAACGGCTGGGTTGCGGCGATCCTGGAGTTGATCATCTCGGTATAAAATACGCTGCAGCCCCCGATTTCAGCTACCAGCTGGCGAAATGGTGCGTGGGTAAGCTCCGCCATCGGGGCGAGAATGAGGGGCGGTATCGTATGGCAAGTCTTTGGCCAATTTTGTATAGAGTTATTTTCCTTCTTTACATGAGAATACATAGTGCCTATCTTATGCATCGATACGGGTTGCATTTTGTGAAATTGTCCGGTATTTTTCTATGTTCGGGGTTCCGGGGGCCGTATCTTTCGATGCGTTTTCACGTAACCCAAAAACTGTCAAGTCTTCTAGTCAACGTACTGAATTTCATGCGGCCCGTAATAAATATATAATTTTGAAAATTGGATGATATCAGACGATGAAAGCGAGTGCCAAAAAAAAGGAATCTACATCAGAAAATTTTTTGGAACAACTACTCACAGCGGGTAAAGAGGGCGGACTCACCTACGAGGCCTTGAATGAGCTGTTACCCGACGATGTCAAGGACCCGGAAAAGATAGAAGCAATTTATGAGTTTTTATGTGAAAACAACATAGAAATCTTGGAAGAGGCCCAGGTGGCGACGCAGGTCGCAAAAGAGCTGGAGCCGGACGATCTGGGAAAGATAGCGGTGACCCCTCCGAAAGTAAAAGAGGGACAAGAGGAAAAGTCGCCAACTGTCGTCCTTGACACGGGTACATATACGGACTCGGAAGAGGTAACCACTACCTATTTAAGGGAGATGGGGCGTTACGAGCTCCTGACCCCTGAAAAGGAAGAGGAACTTAGCAAGACCATTAGAAATGGTTTTAACGGCATAGTCCAGGCAATTATGGATCATCCTTCAGATTTGCCTGAGATGGAGGCACTGAGGGAGACGATACGAACCTGGAGACGCCGTGATCCAAGCCTCAAGCCCAAGAAACAGCAGCTCAATTTCCTGGTTAAGTCCGTCGAGAGTATCTGTGAGATCAATCCTGACAATGAGAGCCTCAAGGAACTTTTGAATTTCGTTAAGCAAAGCAGGGCCAAGATTGAAATCGCCAAGGATGAGATGATAAACGCAAATCTGCGCCTGGTGGTAAGCATTGCAAAACGCTACATGCACCAGGGACTTTCTCTTGCGGATCTCATCCAGGAGGGCAATCTGGGCCTTATGAGGGCGGTTTTCCGCTTCGATTACACAAAAGGGAACAAGTTTTCCACCTATGCGAGCTGGTGGATACGCCAGGCCATAACCAGGGCCATTCTGGACAAGACCAGGACCATCCGACTGCCGGTCCATTTTCTCGAACTGCGCAGCCAGTTTTTCAAGGCGTTTTATTCCCTCCTTAAGGAACTTGGCAGAGAGCCCACACCTGCCGAGATATCAGAGCATACGGGACTGCCGATGGAGAAGATACTCTTCATTCTTGAGGCCTCAAGGGAGCCTGTGTCCCTGGAAACCCCTGTCGGGGATGAGGACAGCACACTTGGTGATTTTATAGAAAACCAAGATGCTGTTTCTCCGTACGAAACGGTGAAGGACAAGGAACTTACCGAGCGCATCAAGAGCATCTTGGCCACTCTCAGTCCAAGAGAGGAAAAGATCATAAGACTCCGTTTCGGTATTGGAGAAGACAGTGAATATACGCTGGAAGAGATTGGTAAAAGATTCAATGTCTCCCGTGAACGAATCCGCCAGATTGAGAAAAAGGCCTTGAACAGGCTGAGACACTCCAGCAGGCGAGACAGACTGAAATATTTTCTCGATTAGCCTAGACTGCCCAGCCCCTCGAAACTCGGGGGCTGGCAGAATTATTCTTTCTTAGCGTCGCAGCATGTGAAATCGTTGTTTGGGGAGTGTGGGAGCAGGTTTTACTGCATCCTGAGGAGGTAGTTGGATCGTTCGGCATATCGGCTCGTAAGGGGTACTCATGGCTGGCACCACTATGAGACGATTCAGGCTCGTCCAGCCTCTTGAGCGAAACATTGCCACCCACACGGGTTGCATGATGGTCTGAAGTCTTCCAGGGTGAATTTGCCACCGGGAAAGGCTACCTGAAGTTCTTCCAGGACCCGTTTGGCCCCATCCTCCGGATCCAGCGTGGAAACGTGGTCCATTGGACACAGTCCCAGATGCTCGCAAATGGGAGAAGTGACGGATGCCCTCTATGCCAAAGGTCGCCATCTTTTTGCCTCCTTTCTTGTTCCTGCGTATACAGTTCGCCGAAAAAATTAATGTTTGGAGTCCCGTTCTGTTTTTAGATCTAATGGTTGTTCAGATTTGTTTGTCTTACCCACCTATGAACAATTTACCGCGAGCCGGTAATTTCAACGTGCTAACTTATGTATCCGGTATCCCGTCAGCTCCTTCGCGCTATATAACCACATTGACCGTCGCCTGCGCCTGAAGCGGACATGGCAAAGAAGGATCGAATGTGATTTGCAGGCCGCTTGCCACCATGAATCCACCTATTCTCTGGGCAGCAATTTGTGGGAGCATGTCGGGTGTAGCATTATTGACGTCCTGCGCGAATACATATACCCGCCATAGGCCTTCAATTTTCAACTTTTGCTTTAGTAGTCTTCGGTATACTTCTTCCAAATTAATTGTACCCGTGTATGTCCCGTCATTGGGTTTCTCATCGTAGTCAATGCCATCGTCGAGCAGATCAACCATGAAGTACATGTCATCAGGTGATCTCAGTAAGGCAAACGCATAGAGATCCTCGCCAACGAATAACTTTTCATCATCTTTCTTGAACCGGGATTTTATGACCAAGGGTTTGTCAAAGGCGTGATGCAATGCAGGTACCTCGACCTCTACACCGCCGTTGATATGAATGTTTTTCTGGGTCTCTTCAACAGAATGGGTATATACATTTCCTGTAGTGATCCGATGGTATTTCCATTTGACATGAACAGGATAAGGAATACCAGCCTTTGGAGCTCCATCAGGATAGCTGAATACCACATCAACTTTTTCGGCTGTCGTGTATTCACCTTTTTTCGGGGGAGTGGCTTCCTGTCCGCGCCACCACGGATCTGCCTTGTCCGACAAGCCAACGGCTGCGGCGGCTGTGGCAATCACCGATGCGACTCCCGCTACCGTTAAGCTGTCATCACCGGGTATGCCGCCTGGGTCTGGGGTGCAGCAATCGACATCACCCGTAGTTTCGTCGAAAGTTCCGCTGACGGCGGTTCCTGCAGTGCCTTCACCCAATGCCGCTGCCACGATGGCCACAATGGCAGCTATGGCCGCAACGATCCAGGCGAGAATTTTCCACCATGGATCGCTAAAAGGCAAATCACCGTGGATTCCGGTGTATGCAGGGTTGGGATAAAAGGTCATGGTCATCCTTGCTGGCACCCAAGGTCCCTTAGTTGGCCGGCAGTCCTTGTATCTGTCGCTGCAAGGTTGCCACTTGTCCTTGGGGCCTATGACATCGAGGTTTGAAACCTTCAGAGTGCCTTCTTCAACTGTGCAGGTATATTCCCCTGTAGTAGCGTCACGTGTAGTTTTTGAAACGAAAATGTTCTTGAGTCTTCTGACAGGGGCCATTCCCTTTGCATGGGCAATGAAGCTTACCATCTTTTTGCCAGGCGTACCGTTCTCGAAATCGGCGAGCCAGGAGACGCGAACGGATGCCCCCGGCTTGATTTCCGGAAAGAAGTAACTTTGCGCCACAGGCACTATCCCAGGATCGCCTACTCCTTCTAGATAAATAGTAACCTCGTGTAAGGTTGCGCCTGACGTGTTCGTATAGAAACAGGTGATACGCTGCTTTTTTAGCGCCGTGTCAAAGATTCCGTCAGGCAGCATGATATTTGTGAAAGGCTCCACTGAAAATGGGCGTCTTCTGATATCCATTGGTGTGACAGCCATTTGTATTATTCCTCCTCTGCGCCAATAACTATGTACGTGATTCCCCCATCAACTCTTTTTTCACTGCGGGAAATGACATGAAGAAGCACATAAGTTTTTGGGTTCAGTCGTGGCGGAAAAACCTTCAGATAAACTGACTTGGCGGTGCCAGCGTCAAGGCAGATCTCCAGTGCCTTTGACAACTCCTTTTCATCCATATCATCACAGCCCTGCTCAAAAGAAAGGCCTGCGTACAATGATTGACATTTCGCCGGTCGATAATCATTTAGGCCGATTTGAATCAGATTTTGTTTGTCCAGTGTTCCGCCAATTTCGATTTCAATTAGTAGCTTTTTTGCCTGTCTGGCAGGGGCAGCTACCTGGACAGGCAGCACCATCATGCTTTTCGCTATCTCAAGCACTGTGAGGTTTTTCAGGGCGATTTGGCGGTGGTCAGGAGGGTTAAATGCGTCTGATTCCGGAAGTGGGAGCGGATCACTGGGGTGGATGATCTCTGCAACGATGCATTCATGGCCATTATTTACAACTACAGGAATCCATGGAACAACACACAAGACTTCCTTGGTCTCAGCAGGATTGAGGTCGACAAATGCCGAGCCAACCAGGGTTGAATTGCTTCGTAGAACCCCGGTCGCGGGATTGGACCAATAGAAGTTGACCTGTGCTCCTGATGCAGGCTGCTCTCCTCTATTGTGAACCCTGCACCAAAGAAAAGCCGGTTGCCCCGCGACTGGCTGGCCAGGAGGGCCATTAGGGTTGGTGCCAGGCACTACCCAGATATCTGGGCTGTTCCACCATTGCGGTTCGCCATCTCTAATTTCTAGTACCGTAGACATATGACTTCTCCTTAGGTTATAACGTCTGGGTAGCTCCACCATAGCAGGGAACCGAACGACAACTGGTCACAAAATTCATAGACCAGGTTTCCAGCTACCTGGACATGACAATGGATACCGATTTCCCCCTATTGTCGGTGGTGTTGACGGTTTCCATGCAACACTCGGATTTAGAGCGGCAAGATGTTTTCACCCAAACTGAACGACCAACAAACAAAAAAGACCGACAAGATGATAATTGTTTAAACTACACTTCTCCTCCCGACCCCACTTTTGCGGAGCTTGTTTCTCGAAGTGTCTTCTTGCGCCTTTTTCCGAATAAAAGACCTAATTTTCAGAGGTTCCCTCGTAGTTGGAACAATTTAGCTTATTATCTCACAAAATAAGAATTCTCTTTCAAGAATCTGGAAAGAACCGGAAATTTACGACACTACAAAATACCTACCTTGGTTAAATTCCGATTTTTTTTACCCACCATAAAAAAAAACTATCATCGTGTTACAAAATTGTCAAGTGACCTACTGCTATATTTTGATCCATCTGAATTTAAGTGTAGAATAAATATTCTAAAAATAAAATTTAATATTTTAACAAATTATGAATTCGGGTTACGCAGCTACCGAATCGTCTAAGTGGCAAACAACGGACACACAGACGTAATTCATTTGCCTCAACTATCCGGCACAATAAATGTGGTGAAGTCAGTAACTCGATGGTTTTACAAAATAAAAATATTGCAAGGTTATCTGAAACAGATAAGTCTGGATGAAAATTATTGGTTGGTAATTAATTGAAATTTCTAAAAATTAAATGAAAAAATCAAATATGCTAATTGCCAAAATCTGAATTATGAACTACCATACCGACTGGGTATGTTGGTCTAGTCTAGTCCTTAAATCTCCTGTCAAAGGGGATTGGTGTCTTGTCTGTAACCTTACGGTTCGCCAACTTTGTGGTTTCAACTTCTTACAGC
>CAZUIH010000084.1:0-4446 GCA_964620365.1 uncultured Desulfobacterales bacterium
AAACATAATCAGGTAGATATGAAACTTAGTTAAATTGTTCATGAATAATCCGGGCCAGTTAGCATATGGATAATGTCTTGGTTGAACTATGAAATGACTGTCGTCCATCTCATTCGTAATGGAACCGGTAACCAGAAAGCACGTCCAGCGTAATTTTATCTTTGAGATCTCGTGGTCATGGATCGGCGCTCTAGAGATATCCTGCAGTAATGAGGCGGTGTTAATGCACTGAATACAGGGTCGTTTTCGGTAAATTAAAAAAGGATGTCGATCTGATCACAAAAAAGGTGACTTTTTTTTGCTTAAAGCTATAATGAAAATATCATGAAGATCAAAGGTGCCCTCTTCCTTTCTCCTCAAGTTCAATGGACGCTTCGCAAAACAGCCATTAAGCCGTTTCGAACCGTATGACACAAGAAGAAACCTGGTAAGGCCTGTGAGTCAGTGCATGGCGCAATGACCAACTGGTGAAGATTGGTTGTGTCGGAATATTCGGCCTTAGGTCTTTTCTGCCAAAGAGGATAAAAGCTTAAAAGAGGTTGGATTGTAGCTGTAGTCAGTCCCATTAAAGATGGTTCTTCTTGTCAATCGGGTCTGTAACTAGCTTCTGGGAACAGTAAACTCGGATTACGCGCTCCAAATGTCGAAAATCTGCCGCGTTACTGCTTCGGCGAACTTGGAAGTCGCATGACCCGGGGGAAGAGCTTGCCGGCTTAAAGCGTGTCTACTGATGTAAAAAATCGTTTCATGAGGCCTAGAGCAATTTACGGGGTCTGGTGGTAAGCCTCAGAAACAGGGGTGTTGAGCCTTTGAGTAGAATCCAGGAATTCTTAATCTCAAATCCGACGAATATTTGAACGATGATGCGAGTCTAATATACCAGGCTATCATGCCGTGTCTCCTTATACGACATACGACGAGGGTAGGTAGCAGGCGATTTTACCTGAGATTGAAGGACTGCGAGGAGGCGGAAGTGTCGCGGGACATTAGAACAGTTTGTTGGCCTGATACAGGACATAGGCTGACATGGATATAGCTTTATTTTGGATACATTTTGGAATTACTTAACCGAGGTATAAATATGAAGATTTACTGGAACTGGACGGTTGGTCATAGGGAGACTCGTTTCCCCGCGGATCAGCCTCGATACTGGAAGTGTAGTCTATGGCGTTGTGACGTGCGCCCTTTGATTCGCATGATTTTTCAACGTCCGCTGGGATTATTGCCAGCCTGCCCGTATATAATAAATAGGTGCTCCTTATGAATTCTTCATCTTTTCCACAGCAAGGTTTTCGTGAACTGGATCTTATTGATTCGGTGCTAAAGGCATTGGATGACGTTGGTTATGAAATGCCGTCAGCCATTCAGGCCCAGACCATTCCGCATGTGTTGGCAGGGAGGGATGTCGTGGGGCAGGCACAAACCGGTACGGGCAAAACTGCCGCGTTTGCGCTGCCATTGTTGTCACGCATAGATCTCGACAGGCTGGTACCTCAGGTGTTGGTTTTGACACCTACCCGTGAGCTTGCCATCCAGGTGGCAGATGCCTTCCAGCGATATGCGGCCCATATGAAGGGGTTTCATGTCTTACCCATCTACGGTGGCCAAGACTATAAAGGACAGTTTCGTCAGCTTAAGCGCGGCATTCACGTCGTAGTGGGAACACCAGGGCGGGTGATGGATCATATACGGCGCGGAACCCTGAATTTAGAGACGCTCAGTTGTCTGGTACTTGATGAAGCGGATGAAATGCTGCGTATGGGCTTTGTCGATGACGTAGAGTGGATTCTGGAAAAGACGCCTCCAAGACGTCAGGTCGCGCTGTTTTCTGCAACAATGCCCCAGACCATACGTCGAATTGCACAGCGGCATCTGCAAAGTCCGGAAGAGATTACAATAAAGGAGCGCACCACCATTACAGAAAGCATCCGTCAACGTTTTTGGATGGTTAGCGGAGTCCACAAATTCGACGCGCTGACACGGATATTTGAGGCGGAGTCTCTCGATGGCGTAATCGTCTTTGTGCGGACTAAGACCGCTACGGTGGAATTGGCTGAAAAACTCCAGGCCCGCGGTTATGCTTCTGCACCATTGAATGGTGACATCGCCCAAAATAAACGAGAGCGTACCATAGAACGTTTGAAAGCAGGGAGACTTGATATCCTGGTTGCGACGGATGTGGCGGCCCGGGGGCTGGATGTGGATCGCATTAGTCACGTAGTCAATTACGATGTCCCCTACGATACAGAAGCCTATGTTCATCGTATTGGCCGTACTGGTCGGGCGGGACGTAGTGGTGATGCCATTTTGTTTGTTACCCCAAGGGAAAAAAAGTTGCTGCGAGCTATAGAGAAGGCTACAAAACAGAAAATCGAAAAAATGGAGCTTCCTTCTGTCGATGTGATCAACGACAGGCGAATCTCGCGTTTCAAACAGCTGATAACCGATACCCTGGAAGGTAAAGATCTGGGGTTCTTTCATAAGTTGGTCGAACAATACCAGCAGGAGCATGATGTGCATGCCATGGATATTGCCGCCGCACTGGCCAAACTGGCCCAGGGAGAAAGTCCTTTGCTCTTGACGAATACCCTGAGCAGGCCAAAGGCCAAGTCAGATAAAAGACCCAGAAAAGAAAGAAGTCCTTCCAGGCACAGCACCGTATCATCGGCCCCAGATAGGGGAATGGAGCGCTATCGTATCGAGATTGGCCACTTACACGGGGTGAAACCTGGAAATATTGTAGGGGCTATAGCCAATGAGGCGGGGTTGGACAGTGAATATATCGGCAGGATTGATATCTATGATGACTTTAGTACCGTTGATCTGCCGGAAGGTATGCCGAATGATATCTTTCGCATACTTAAAAAGGTTTGGGTGGCTGGTCAGCAATTGAAAATTTCGAAGCTGAACGAGCATAAAAGGCAGCGAAATTATATAAAAAAAAGCAAATCCGAACCAATACTAAAAAAAGAGCGTGGGCGCCGTTTTAAGGTTAGGGCGGGAAACAAGTAATTGGTCTGAACATATTTTGAGGCCAACTCGTTTTTATCTTTACGGCTTAGAATGATAGTTATTTTGCCCCAAGGCAAGGCGCCAAAAGGCAAAAATGCGGTGTATTTGGTGTACATGAGATTGAGAGTCTTGCCGGTAACCTGGGGCAGCAGGTGATCCGTCAGAGCTATTGATTGAACATGAATAAATCTCTCCGCACAGGAATTACATTCGGGTTGGCGTCGGGTACCATTACCACCCTGGGACTCATGGTTGGGCTGCATTCCGGCACACATTCCAAGTTGACTGTACTTGGTGGAATTCTCACGATAGCAGTGGCGGATTCTTTCTCTGATGCCCTGGGGGTACATATCTCAGAAGAATCAGAGAATGTGCACACAACCGGGCAGGTATGGATGGCCACTGTCGCCACATTTGTCTCAAAGATGCTTTTCTCATTGACATTCGTAGTGCCTGTCCTTCTTTTTGATTTGTTGTTGGCCATATTTATAAGTGTGGCATGGAGTGTATTGGTGTTGACAGTATTGAGCTACCTTATTGCTAAAGCTCAGAATGTCAATCCTCTAAAGGTTATTCTGGAGCATTTGTTGATTGTAGCAGTAGTCGTGTTGCTGACCCATTATTTTGGAGAAATAGCCGGGAAACTGCCAAGCCGAACCATGGCCTTCGTCCCCTGATATCACTAAAATGCTTGTAGCTTGTAAGAAACTATTATAACTCAATCTTTAGCCGGCCTCAGAGACTGCCTTGTTTCCTCCATCAGCAGTTGTGTCTGTTTATCCTCAAACGCCACTGGTTTTGTGAGAGATTCTACGGTATCATTTCCCCTGTGGCATATCCTCCTTGCTGAAAATGATTCTTCGCAACATCATTTCAGCAGGATACGCCGCATTTTTCAATGTTCACTTACAACAAAATGGTCATAGCTCAATATTAGGTTATTGGTGGTGAAAATGTCTTGTATAAAAGATGTTATCAAGAATAGAAGAAGTATCAGGAAGTTTGAAGATCGTGATGTGTCAGATGAACAGTTGGTTGAAATATTAGGATCTTCAAGGTGGGCGCCATCATGGGCAAATACCCAGTGTTGGGAAATTGTTGTAATTCGGGATAAGCAGCAAAAAGAAAAGCTGGCTGAAATTTTGAGTCCGAAGAATCCGGCCACTTTAGCTGTCAAAAATGCGCCTGTTGTCTTGGCCATTGGAGCCAAACTACAAAAATCTGGATTTTACAAGGGAGAGCCAATTACAAAGTTTCATGACTGGTTTATGTATGATCTTGGAATCGTAACCCAGAATATCTGCCTTACTGTTTCTGACCTGGGGCTTGGTTCTGTCATAGTAGGCGCGTTTGATCATGACAAGGCCAGACAATTGCTTAAAATCCCCGAAGGATATGAAGTCGTTTCCATAATACCTATTGGTTATCCGGCGC
>CAZUIH010000084.1:4546-10587 GCA_964620365.1 uncultured Desulfobacterales bacterium
AAAATCCCCGAAGGATATGAAGTCGTTTCCATAATACCTATTGGTTATCCGGCGCATAAGCCTCAAGCGCCACGAAGAAAAGAATTGAACGATTTTGTTTACGAGGGCTTTTTTGGAAAAGAAACGTCATTTTGAATGAGTTGACCCTCTTGGCCGCATGAATCCGGATTAGGCAGTCGGCCGACGCCTCACATCTTCGGTGAGATCACCACCTGCATAATCCGGGTTTAGGGCTTTCTGCATTGCGTATCGCTTTTCTATTGATTAACATAATCCACTAATATAAGTAACGGGCATATTTATGAGAGCTTGTCTCCATTCTTGGTGAATTTGGTAGGACAGGAGGGTCGTTCCGGGCAAAGCTAGTGTTTTTGAACAATAACTAGGTTTGACAAGGTACGAGATGGTAAGCGACTAGTTTCCGTTTGAAAGATGTAAGTCGGAGAGGAGCATCTTGTTGCCGTAATTAGAAAACAGTTCAAAATCTTTTGGTTCGCTGTCCTGACTCTATTTTTTTAAATAATGATTTTAGACAGACTTGCCATTTTTCTTATATACATTTGGCGAGGAGATTTGACATGAGAACGTCATTTTTAATATGTAGCCTTTTGGCTTTTTTGCTGTCTGGTTGTGCTGCCAATTCGCCTTCAAAGCATATTGAGGGGGTTGCTCCCCAAGGGGCTGTTTCAACACAGGAAAAGAGTTCAGCCGGGGGGGAAACTGCCAAGCCTGATATTGGCAATTCTCCCACCAAGAAGGTCCAAGTAGCCACAGATACAGCCTCTTCTCAGGAGTTGTGTGAAAACAGTATTACGCTTTCTGATTGGACTCAGAAGAGACTTGATGCGGCCCTTGAGCTCTGTAAGACTTCCCAGGCCCTTTGGGCAGATGGGCAGCTGGATGAGGCTATAGCCGCGCTGGACAGGGCCTATTCCCTAATTTTAGAAGTGGATCAGGATGACAACCCTGGCTATATCCAGCAAAAAGAGGACCTGCGATTTATGATCGCTAAAAGGATACTTGAGATCCACGCGTCCAGATATACAACGGTAAATGGCAATCATGATGCAATTCCTCTGATCATGAATAAGTATGTGGAAAAGGAGATCAAAAGTTTTCAGGGGCGTGAACGCAGGTTTTTCTTGGAATCATATAAGCGATCCGGGAAATACAGGGAAGAGATAGTAAAAGCTCTCAGGGAGGCCGGTCTACCTGAGGAACTTTCGTGGTTACCCCTTATAGAAAGCGGGTTCAAGGTCAGGGCCCTTTCCAGGGCGAGGGCCTTGGGCTTATGGCAGTTCATCCCCTCCACAGGATATAAGTTCGGACTGAATAGGGACGTATGGATAGATGAAAGGCTTGATCCCGCAAAATCCACTGCTGCTGCCATTGCTTATTTAAAAGAATTGCATCAGATTTTTGGTGATTGGACCACGGTCCTTGCAGCATATAACTGTGGAGAGGGGACTGTCCTTAAGATCATCAGAGAGCAGCAGGTGAATTATTTGGATCACTTCTGGGACCTGTATGAGAGACTTCCACGAGAAACAGCCAGATATGTCCCTAGATTTCTCGCAACTTTGCATATTATGAAAAATCCGGAAAAGTTCGGATTTGATCTGGGTGAGCCTGACGAACCTCTTATGTATGAGGAAGTCCCCATAAAAAAACAGGTCCACCTTCGGACCTTGGCAAAGGTTCTGGGGGTTTCCTATGCGGAATTGAAAGAACTGAACCCTGAGTTGAGACATCAGGCTACCCCAGGAACCTCTTATAAGATCAAGGTACCCAAAGGGATGGGATCAGTTCTCATGGCCAAGATAGACGAGATCCCTGAATGGTTGCCGCCCCAAAAGGCCTTTACATATCACAGGGTAAGGCGCGGGGAGACCCTCTCTCTGATTGCGCAAAGATATCACACGACAGTATGGGATATAGTAAGGGCCAATAAGATACGTCATAAACATTTTATAAGGGTAGGGCAAAGGCTGAAAATTCCAGTTGGCGGTAGAAGGGGGCGCAACATTGTGTCGGCTTCATGTTCGAGGACGCCTGCTCAAGAGAGATATGTGGTTAAAAAAGGCGATTCTCTCTGGCTTATAGCACAAAAATTTAACACTACACCTAAAAAACTTCGTCAGATCAACAAACTGTCATCGAGTAAGGTGTATGTTGGCCAGGTGCTAAAGGTCGTCAGGGGATCCTGAATATTACTGCGATTGACATACCAACCAGGTTGCCAATTTAGCATGCGAGGTCAAAAAGTGTGAGGTCAAACAAATGGCTGCAGTCTTATCAGGATACTGCAGCCATCGGGGAGTTCTATCTTCTATTTTTCCCAGTATACCCGGATACTTTTTTCTCCATCCCCGTAGGTAAAGTCAAGAGTTCCCTGATATGCCTTTGAAAGGGCTTCCCCAATGCGTCTCGCAAGGTGAATTCCAGTGGTTGTTATGGTGGTCAGCCCATCGGATTCTTCTACGTTCATGATCCTTTCCATGGGATGGGTGCCTGCTTCTCGCTTTTCCTCATTTTTAATGAGATTGAGGAGTTCTTCTTTATTATGTATGTAAAATTTTCCACGTATTTCTAATTCTCCTGCTGGATAGTTGTCTTTTATGCGTTGGCATGCTGGGCACAAAGTGCTATTGGCTTTTTCTGGCACTTCGCCCCATGACCATCGTCCGTCTTGGAAAACCGCCTTGCACTGGGAACAGACTGTAGGTTCAGGCCATTTCCCCCTTTCTTTGTACGTATCATGCCTTTTTTCTTGGACTAGACGGTCTCGTCTTCCGTACCTGCTTTTATCCATTCAATGTCCTCCTTTTCTGTTTGGAGTTTACATAAAAGACAGACCATGAGTGTTTATACCTGTTATGACTCAATAAGAGCCTGGTAGAGTTGTCTGTTAATACCTGGAAGAAATCACTAGAGGGATCGCGCCAATGTTTTTCGATCTTTTTGATCAGGTGTTCAGTACCCTGTATAATTACGCTTCTTGGTTTTTCCTCACCCTTATATCCTGAATAACACCGAACGATTGCCTTGATTGGTTTAGAATTGAGGATTAAAAAGGCTGATGTTTTTTTTGTCATATTTTTTTCAGAGGGTATGTTTGATATTTTGGCCAAATACCATTTTTTCTATAATATGACAGTATGTTTTTAATAGGGGCTAGTCAAGTTTTTTAGAAGATTAACATAATTGCTTGAATTTAAGATTTTGGACAATAACCTGAGCAGATTTGAAGCGAGTTGTTTAGCCGAAGCTAACGTCATGCCCTGCGAGCTGTCGGGTGTCCCGAAGAGGTGGAATTTTTTTGATATTTAAGGACCTATGTTTTCTGATGTGATCACTATTTATATGTCTTCTTTTATGATAGCTCTTTCTGGGGCCCTGATGCCTGGACCTCTCATGACCGCAACCATTAGCGAAGGCGCCAAGAGGGGCTTCTGGGCAGGTCCTGTTTTGATAGCAGGTCATGGGTTGCTGGAACTCGTCCTGATGGTATTGCTTCTCCTTGGTCTTGCCCCACTGGTCAAACAGGAAAGTGTCATAGGAATAATTTCAGTTGCAGGATCCCTGATTCTTTTCTGGATGGCCTTTGGGATGTTTCGTGAGCTACCAGAGCTTGTGTTTCTAAATGAAGATACTTCGTCTCAGTTGCCTTCGGCAAATCTGATTATGCAAGGGGCCTTGATGAGCCTTGCCAATCCGTATTGGACAGTCTGGTGGGCTACAATAGGTCTTGGATACGTTCTAAATGCCGAACAGGTGGGGTTGGCCGGAACAATTTCCTTTTTTTCAGGTCACATCTCCGCAGATCTGGCTTTTTACGCACTCCTTTCATATTCTGTTTCCAAGGGGACCAAACTCTTGTCTGACAAAGTATATAGAGCTCTCATCGGATGCTGTGGGATTGTATTGATACTGTTTGCTGCATATTTTTGTTATACGGGTTTTTTGAAATTGGGATTTTAGTATAGTTTATCCGGTTGGAGGATTTTTGGAGGTTGAAGATGTTGGCGATGGTTCTTGAAAAAAACAGCAATCGGCTGATTCCTAAAGAGGTTCCTCAACCTTTACCTGGCCCTGATGAAATACTTATAAAAATAGGTGCCTGCGGGGTATGCAGGACGGATCTCCATATTGTGGATGGAGAGCTTGACTCAGCAGTTTATCCTGTGGTCCCCGGGCACGAGATAGTTGGTACCGTGGTGGCAAAAGGGGAAAGGGTTCACTCCTTTGAGATGGGAGATAGGGTTGGGGTCCCATGGCTGGGGTACACATGCGGAAAGTGTGTTTACTGCCTCAAAGGAAGGGAGAATCTGTGCTCAAATCCAAAATTTACCGGCTATACCGTTAATGGTGGCTATGCGGAATATACCGTTGCAAATCAAAACTACTGCTTTCGCATTCCTGAAGAATATTCGGACCCTGAGGCCGCCCCGCTTTTATGTGCAGGACTTATTGGATACCGTTCTCTCACCATGACGGGTGATGCAGAAAAGGTAGGGATTTACGGGTTTGGAGCCGCAGCCCATATAATAACCCAGGTGGCAGTCTTCCAGGGAAGAAAGGTGTTTGCCTTTACCCGTCCCGGAGATGAAAAAGGGCAGGATTTTGCCAAGCGGTTGGGAGCGGTTTGGGCCGGAGGCTCTGACATGCTGCCTCCAGAACGGCTTGACGCGGCAATAATTTTTGCACCAGTTGGAGCCCTGGTTCCTCTGGCCTTAAAGGCGTTGGATAAGGGTGGGATCGTCGTATGTGCAGGCATTCACATGAGTGATATCCCATCGTTTTCATACGATCTGTTATGGGAGGAGCGTTCCATAAAATCTGTGGCAAACCTTACCCGGGATGATGGTGAGGCATTTATGGCTATTGCTCCCAGGGTGCCTGTCCGCACTCAAGTCACCGTCTTCCCTTTAACCCAGGCAAATGAGGCCTTGGACGCGTTGAGGGCCGGGAAAATCAAGGGAGCGGCTGTCCTGGTGCCTTGATATCCCGGGGGATATAGGGGAGCCATCTGTTTTTTGAGATTTTCTCAAAAAGCAGTCCTTGTTGCGAATAACAAATTATTAAAATGTTTTTTGGGTGGCGCGACGGTTCTCGGATCGCAAAAAGAGATGCTCCTAAGGACCTGCAGTCTAGACCCTCAAGACCCATTTCTTGTAACGGCTGTCTTCTTTTTTACTTTGTTCCCCACATGGCCTTCTGTCATATGTCCCCCTGCATTATGTTATAAAAGCGGTCCCTTCCAAATATCACAGTCCCCAAAAAAGCTGGGATAGCAATCAAGAAAGTTTTTAATTTTTCCGAATATTAAGGTAATGGGACAAAAAGAACATATGAAAGAGGACTAGTGTCCCTGATTGTTACATATTTGCCTGGATTGTCAAAGACCCAAGGTGGGCAATATTTCCATGTATTCTGGAGCTTCAACTGCCCAAATAAAAAAGAGTTTTTCATTTTTTGGGGTGCAGTCTCTGCGCTTATAGTTAGTGATAAGGGGGGATGATTCAAATGCGCGTTTGGCAAAAAATTGGACTCGGTTTCCTGGCGGTGATCGCGATAAATCTGACCAATCTTGGTCTGCTTTTATATCTCCAGGATCAGACCACCAAGTATGAAGACATGGCCTCTGAGGCACAGTCAAAGGTGATAGAAATGCGTGACATCCTGGCGGATCATATAAGGTGGAAGGTAAATGTTCTGGCCGCCCTCATCAATGAATCGGAGCCAAAGGTTGGGGTCGATCCAACCACGTGTTCCTTTGGCAGATTTCTTTTGAAGGTTAAACCTAGAGATGATGAGGAAAAGAGCATTCTTAACGGTATAAAGGCGGCCCATGAGCGTATGCACCTTGGAGCCAAGAAGATCCGTGCTCTTTTTAAGCAACAAGAGGACATAGATATAGAAGAGAGAATGATACATTTTTACAATCAGGATATTAACCCATCCTCCAAAACGGTCTTTGACGGACTTGATAAGCTGAACAAGCTTTATCTCCTTAAAGCGGAGGAACTGAAAAGACGTGC
>CAZUIH010000085.1:0-10535 GCA_964620365.1 uncultured Desulfobacterales bacterium
GGTGAGACGACGCCTGCTCAGCAGCCTCGGCTACACTCTTTGCCTTGTTATCGAGGTCATTGGCCCCGTCCTTTACCGCCTCTCCTGCCACTTCAAGATTCCGCGAGGCTGTCTCAAGGGTGCTAGACTGATTTTTCAAGGCCTCTACCATGTTCCCGATACTGAAAATCAGGGAATTGGCAGATGCCATGAGACGTCTGATCTCTATTGCTCCATCCATTGGAAGGGGTTTCTCGAGCTTGCCCGAGCTGACCAGATCCATGGCCAAAAGTGCTTTTCTCAACGGTATGGCAAGACTCGTCCTTATAACCCAAAATATTATTAACAGAGAAAGAACCATACCCACAAAAGAAGAAATCACAGCAGCCCAAATGGATGACTTGATCCGCTGATTTATGGCTGACAGATCGACAAACCTGACATACACCCCTATCGGTTCTCCCTTGTAGTCCTTGAGGGGGGAAGCAGTGATCAACATTGTTTCCTTTTCAACCGTTACCGGGTGCCGAAGTGCCTTTTCCAGCATGGACTCATCGACCAGTTTGTTTTCATCCTCGACGGGAGGCGATTTAAGGACCCCAAATCGTCCAATCTTTCCCTTTGAAGCAAAGGCGGAGGCCGTTGTCTTGACTTTTGAGATCCCATAAATAGCATTATGTTCCTTGGAAACCCTTGCTATATCCTCTGCCGCGTTGTTCAGTGATGAAATTACTTCAACACTTCCCACCGGAACATCGCTACCACCCCAAAAAATCGGGGCAAGCCCACGTATCGCAAGTCCGGCCCGGCCAGCCTCTATCCCATACACATCCTTACCTGTTTTCAGAACTTCAACTACCGTATGTCTGAAACTGGTGAGATCATCTCCATACTTTTGAGGCTTCCACATCCTTAAAAAGGACTTCCCGGGAGGCACGTGAAAATGAACCCTTATATCACGATCGGCATGACTCTTAAGGGATTTCAATATGGGAGAAACGAGCCCCTGAAGCCGTTCCCTATCCTCAAGGCCGATTGCCTCCTTGACCCCGTCAATGGCCGCAAGGGAAAGGGCAAGCTGTAGATTTTCCTTGGCAATCTTGTCAGCCTCTATGGCCAACCTGTCATGGGCCTTGGTCAGATCTTCTATCAACCTTTCCTTTTCGTTGATAGCATTGTGCCAGCTAGTCCAGGTTTGGGCCCCAATTAAAAGCAAGATTATGCCAATAACAGGAACCAGAATCCTGGTTCCTATGGAAATGTTCCTTGTTTTCTCAAGTGGACAAGACATGAACGAAGCCATTTCCCCCTCCCTTATTACTACTTACCCATTTTTGTACGAACAATTCTTAGACACTCGGCAACCGGGGTATAGTCAAGAGGCTTTTTCCAGCCAACAATCTTGCCTGCCTTGGCTGCAGGGCTGCCAGGTTTAAGGGCAAGCAAAGCGTCTAAAATTTTTTTATTGGTATCATCTGAAACGTGGCTAAGGGCTGCAAAGGGCCACTCAGGATAAAGACGCGTGGTATGCACAAATGGAAAGGAATCGTTCGCCTTATCCAAGACTTTAAACTGGGAAAGCTTTATCTTTCCCTCTGATTCCATACGTTCAAGGGTATCAGAACGAACCGTGCCAACATCCACGATACCTTTTTTTACTGCCATAACCACGCTATCATGCTTCTTACCTTCAAGAAGCGTTACATCCTTAAAAGGATCCACCCCCTTTTCTATAAGATGGCGAAATGCCATCTGGCCACCACCGAAAGAGGTCTTTTTAACACACATGAATTTCTTACCTTTTATGTCAGCGATACCATCTATTGGGCTATCGGCCTTGACAAAAATAACTCCACCGAACTGATCCAGTGCCTTGTTCTGACGCTTATTCAACATCGTGGCAAGGGCCTTAACCCCATACTTTTCATTGAGGTCAACGAAAAATCCAGGATTGGCCAATAGGTAATCAATCTTTTTCTTTTGGACCGCGGGTTCAATAGCAACGAAGGAAAGGGGTACAAGCACTACACGTGTCCCGGTCGCCTCGCCCAAATAATCGGCCAAGGGGCCCCATTTCTTTTTGGCCACCTGTGCTCCACGCTTTGCAAGCACTCCCAATTTTAAAACCCCCTGGGCCTGGGCGATATGGGAAACAGGAAAAACCAAAATGGAAAGAGATAAGATGAGCACCCGTAATAAAAAGCCCATTTTCATGAAAACCCTCCCCTTACTTTGTTAAGCACTTTGATCTGGTTGAACGACATGTCTATTGGTTGGCCTCCATCAATCTATTTATCGACCTTAAAATCGAAAGGATTAACCTTTTTAACATGAAAAAAAACACTGACTGTCCCATGTCATGGCTCGAAAACGTAACTATCTGTTTTTATGAAGTTTATCACAATAAAAAAATAGAAATCAAACATATTGTAGATCTTTGAGACAAACGACCAGATTTCGTGTATTCAATGGAGAACCACTTTTTAATGGTAATGATGTATTTATATAGGGGACGACATGTATCTCGGGGAAGGAACCATCCTTCTGATGGTAAGAAGCCCCAGCACTTTGGCGGCATAGATTTGTATATGCTGAATCGGCAAGGCAAAGTTAACTGCCCGTCTCAACAGTCAATCAAGACGATCCAATATTTCTTCTGCCAGTTTCCGAGATACAGAGGCAGCCTTCATGATTTCTTCCACGGAGACACTACGTATCCCATCTACACTGCCAAACTCCCTTAAAAGCAAGCTAGTCCTTCTGGGACCGACTCCAGGTATTCCCATCAATTTTGATGAAATCAGATGTTTTTCTCTTTTTAGCCGATGAAATTTGACTCCAAATCTGTGGGCCTCGTCACGCACCCTCTGCAAAAACAACAGAACGGGATCATGAAAAGAAAGTAGCATGGGTTCATCTGTACCGGGCCTGTATATTTTCTCGCTTCCATCTCCAGACTCCTTGGCCAGGGCTACGAGTTCCACCTGGTCCAGCACTCCCTTTTCCCTCAGGGCTTCTACCGCCTGGCCCAGTTGCCCCTTTCCTCCATCTATCAACAAAAGATCGGGCAGGGCCCCTGTTCTCAATCCCCGGTCCAACCTACGCCCCACAGCATCTTTTATCATGGCGTAATCATCCGGACCTGCTATGTGTGTCATGTTGTAGTGACGATAATTTTTTTTATCAGGCCTTCCCTTGAAAAAGGAAACTATGCTTGCCACGGGGAAACTTCCGCCAAGGTTCGAAATATCGAAACCCTCTATCCAGTCGGGCCTTCTTCTCAGTCCCAGAAACTCCGACAGCAGCATTGAGATCCTGCTCCACTCCTCCTGTCTCTTTCTGAGATCCGTTGCTGCTAGCTCGGCATTTTCCCTTGCCAAGGAAAGAAGTCTTGCCCGTACTCCCCTGCAGGATGATTTGAACAGAATTTTGCGTCCGGCAAGATCTCTCAACCATTCTGACAGGAGTTCCCGGTTGCTTGGATAAAAAGGCAACAGCAATTCCCTAGGATAGGGACCCGCCTGATAAAAATCCCTTATAAAGGCCTCCATTATCTCCGGCACTGTTTCGTCATCTATCCCGTCCAGGCGATGTACTTCCTGCCCTTTCACCACGCCTTGTCTTACCCTGATGACCGTAATGACAGCCTCTTCTGCGCATCTTGCGCAACCAATTACATCCCAACAAGCGGACACCTCCCCTACAACTGCCTGTTTTTCCGTAATCTTTTTAAGAGCATTTATTCTGTCACGCAGGATGGCAGCAAGTTCAAAATTGAGCGCATCGGCTGCATCTGACATCTTTCTCTCAAGGGCTTTGACAAGGGAATCGGTTTTACCCTCTAGAAACATTCGAACCTGCTTTACACGGTCGCGATATTCGTCTTTGCTGATGGCGCCGATACAGGGCCCAGAGCATCTTCCTATCTGATACTGAAGACATGGCCTGGACCTGTTCTTCATCTGACTGTTGCTGCACGTCCTGAGACCGAAGACCGCTGCCACAAGACGTTGCGCCTCCCGAACCGCCCTTGCGGAAGGGTATGGACCAAAATAAAGGGCCGGGCCCGGAGTCCTTTTCCGCACCATGGAAAGCCGAGGAAAGTCATTTTTTACGTCCAATTTCAGGAAGGGATAGGCCTTGTCATCCCTTAAGAGGACGTTAAAACGGGGGCGGTACTCCTTTATCAAGGAGGCCTCTAAGATGAGGGCCTCTTTTTCCGTGGATACCGCCATTACCGACACACTCTTTGCCTTTGAAAGCATGAGGGCTGTCTTTGGTGGTAAAGCCATGCTGTTTCTCAAATAGGACCCCAGTCTTTTCCTGAGTTCCTTTGCCTTGCCTACATAGAGCACTTCTCCTGCCTGATCCTTGAAAAGGTAAACCCCTGGGCTGGCAGGTATCAGGGACAGAGACGTTAAGCTTAAGAGGTCAAACTCAAGGGGCTTCACTTTTTATGACAGCGCGTTCTCGAAAAAGGCGGGAAGACTGAACGCAGAAAGATGAATCTCCGGGGTATAATATTTTGTAGGAACCGGCGATTTATAAAAACGTTCCTTTGAAAAATCTTCAACCGGATCGACAGCATTACTGGCTATTACCCAGCTCCACATGCCACTTGGGTAAGTAGGGACCACTCCCCAATAAAACCTTACTTTTTTAAAACCGGCTTCCATAAGGGACTTTTTCATATCCCTTATTGTGTCAAGATGATAAAGAGGAGATTCGGACTGGGCCACCAGAATCCCGCCCTCCTTCAATGAAGCCAGGCACTTACTGAAAAAATCCTGGGAAAAAAGACTCACCGCGGGTCCCACGGGATCGGTTGAATCCACAATTATAATGTCGAAGGTGCCAGGATGACGATCCAGAAACAGCGCTCCATCCTCCACAGCTATGCTCACCTTGGGGTTCCCGGAAAGTTCACATGAGATATTAGGGAAATATTCCTTGCAAACCTCGATAACCGTCTCATCTATCTCACAAAGAGTCACATTATTAACGGACCGGTGCTTCAAGACTTCCCGTACGGCTCCACCATCCCCTCCTCCAACCACCAAGACTTCCCTGGGATCAGGATGTACAAAGAGCGAGGGGTGGGTGATCATCTCGTGATACACAAATTCATCCCTGTCTGTAGTCATGACCATGCCATCAAGAAGGAGCATCCGGCCATATTCATAGGTATCGAGGACTACGATATCCTGATAAGCTGATTTTTTGACACAAAGGGTCTCCTTCACCCTCAGCGTAAGCCCTACATTGGGGGTATGCTGTTCTGTATACCAAAGTTCCATAATTTACCTTTAATCCTTATGAGGACCTTCCCCAAATTTATAGACAGCAACTGATATTCTGGTCCAAACTTATAAAAAACAGTTGTTATTTTAACCTTACAGCCCCTTGATGACAATTGCATTTGAACCCAGATCATGCAACTACCGAGTCTGTACCCCATGAACTCCATTTCAAAATAGATTCAGCCCCTGGCAGGCCTACTCATTTAGGGAATGAAAGGTTCTATGGCTAAAATGCAAAATATCCTGAAATTAAAATTAAAATTCAATTTTCATGAGAGAGATCACATATTCCTGAATTGTAAAAAAAAATACTTGTTCTTTTATCTAAAGAGTTCCTTGAAAAAGTTTATTCACTGACCCATTATATAGGAAGTGAAGTAAGGTCGAATCGTTATGTAACTTTGTAAAAGGAAAAATAATGGGCTTGATCATTATTTTTAAAGGTTTCCTTTAGGGGGATAAGAGGATGAAAGATATCATTTTAAAAAGCGCGTGTTTTTTGATTGCTCTCACCCTTTCGGTGTTTTTATCAAATGGGTCATCTTCCGGCGCCAAAAGATTAGTGGGAGCAGGCGCAACCTTCCCATATCCGATTTACGCGAAATGGGCCTATAAATATGCACAAGAAACCGGAGTCCGTTTAAACTATCAGTCAATAGGATCTGGCGGAGGAATCCAGCAGATCAAGAAAGGTACCGTTGATTTCGGTGCCTCAGATGCCCCACTGAATGAAAAGGAGCTCGAAGCAAGCGGCCTGGTACAGTTTCCAATGATTATTGGAGGAGTGGTGCCGGTATTTCATCTTAAATCCGTCCCGGATGGCCATCTTCGACTTAGCGGCGAGGTACTTGCTGACATATTCCTGGGAAAAATAAAAAAATGGGACGATCCAAGGATCAGGGAGCTCAATCCCGGTCTTGATCTCCCTTCCAGGGCCATAACCGTTGTTCACCGTTCTGATGGATCAGGTACTACATGGATATTCACATCATACCTGGGCAAAGTGTCAAAAGAGTGGATGAATAATGTTGGAACGGGCAAGGCAATCAGATGGCCCGTGGGTGTTGGCGGCAAAGGAAATGAAGGGGTTGCTGCCTATGTAAAAAGGATCAATGGCGCAATTAGTTATGTCGAGTACGCTTATGCCAAACAGAACAGACTTTCTGCAATAAGCCTAAAAAACAGGGAAGGAAATTTCGTCCTGCCCTCTTCAGAGACATTTTCCGCTGCTGCTGCCAATGCTGACTGGGAAGGAACCCCGGGACTCTCCGTGATATTGACAGATCAGCCTGGTCACAATTCCTGGCCTATAACCGGGGCATCCTTCATCCTTATGAAAAAGGAACAGAAGGATCCAGACAAGGCCAGAGAAGTGCTCAAATTCTTCGACTGGTGCTTTAAAAACGGCAAAGACCTTGCCCTCAGCCTTGACTATATCCCGGTCCCGGAAAAAGTTATCGCCCTGATCGAAAGGGTATGGGCGGAATCCATCACGGCAAATGGGAAACCGATTTGGGTTCCCGGCTCCTAGCAAATGTTACAATTGCGTTACAACATGATGAAATATTAAGCTCTGCGTGGTAGTTAAGACACCGACCTGATGGTCCAGTTTTGGCTCTTCAAAGGAGGGATTCCAAGGCCATGGAGCGCTCAAAATCCGATTCCACATATTCTCCTGTGCTAGAAACCGTTTTCCGCTTGACTACCCAGGGTGCAGGATATTTCATACTGCTGCTCCTCGTGGCAATGCTGGGAGTCCTTTTTTACGAAGCATGGCCCTCGATCAAGAAATTTGGCTTCCATTTTCTCATTTCCACTGAATGGAATCCGGTTTTGGGTGATTTCGGTGCCCTCACAACCATAGTTGGTACCCTTTTGTCAACATTGCTTGCCATGTTATTGGCTGTCCCTCTGGCGGGAGGGGTAGCGCTTTTTCTGACCGAGCTTTCACCACCGTTCCTAAGACCCATATTTGGAACAGCCATAGAACTCCTTGCAGCCATCCCTTCCATCATATATGGCATGTGGGGCCTTTTTACCCTCGCTCCCCTAATGGCGGATCACGTCCAGCCCTGGCTTGGAGAGCACCTGGGTTTTTTACCCTTCTTTCAAGGCCCTCCTATGGGGGTCGGAATGTTTACTGCTGGCATAGTGTTGGCAATAATGATTCTGCCCTTCATATCTTCTGTCATGAAAGACGTATTTGCGATGACCCCCCAGGTATTGAAGGAATCTGCCTACGGACTTGGAGCTACCACATGGGAGGTGGTTTGGCAGGTTGTGCTACCCTATGGAAAAAGGGGCGTTGTAGGTGGACTCTTCCTGGGACTGGGCAGGGCACTGGGGGAGACCATGGCAGTTACCTTTGTTATCGGCAACGCACACGACCTTTCATGGTCATTGTTCAGTCCGGCCAACACCATTGCGTCTACACTGGCAAATGAATTCACTGAGGCCTCGGACCCTATCTATCTGTCAGCTCTGGTGGAACTTGGACTGGTACTTTTTCTTATAACGTTTATTGTTCTTGGACTTGCTGAATGGTGGCTGAAGCACTCCAGACCCAAGGGAAGGAATTCATGAGAAAACGCTCACCTCTAGCGCGAAAATGTGTTAACGGAACCGCACTTATCTGCTCCTGTCTTGCAGCCGCAATAGGTCTGTTTTTCCTGATATGGATACTTGTTGAGATATTCTCAAAGGGTTTTTCCGCTATAGACTGGCATTTTTTTACAGAACTCCCGGTTCCCCCTGGAGAAGAAGGCGGAGGTCTGGCCAACGCAATGGTCGGGACCATTGTAATCACCATCCTTGCCACCATCATGGGGGTGCCCCTGGGAATTTTAGCAGGTACTTATCTGTCCGAATTCGGACATGGAAAACTTCCCGAGATAATAAGATTTTTGGCAAACATTTTCGTCAGCGCACCATCAATAGTCATAGGCGTCTTTGTTTACGCGATTCTGGTCGTCCCAATGGGAGGATTTTCCGGATTGGCCGGTGGAATTTCATTGGCCATCATCATGCTCCCGGTGATCACAAGAACTACGGAGGAAATGCTAAGACTGGTGCCAAGCAGTGTGCGCGAAGCTGCACTGGCCCTTGGCGCCCCCTATTGGCACATAGTTTGGAAAGTGGTATATCGTAGCGCTCGAAGTGGCATGCTTACAGGCATAATACTGGCTATCGCAAGGGTATCAGGGGAAACCGCACCCCTGCTTTTCACAGCCTTGAACAGCCCTTACTGGCCTACTGGCCTTACAGAGCCTATGGCAAATCTTACCGTTACCATCTTCAACTATGCCATGTCACCGTATGAGGACTGGCAGGTAAAGGCCTGGGGGGCTTCATTCATAATCGCTCTTGCAGTTTTGATCATGAATATAACAGCGCGACTTGTGGTAAACCGGGTAGGTAGATCATGACACAGGAAACGAAATCCACGTTTCTTCCACCGGAAGTCCCGGTGAAGATAAGGGTAAGAAATCTCGATTTTTTTTATGGCAACAGTCAGGCCCTTTTTGACAATAATATAGATATTGCGGAAAGAAAGGTGACCGCCTTTATAGGTCCATCCGGCTGTGGTAAATCAACTCACATCAGGACCTACAACCGGATGTATTCCCTTTATCCAGACCAAAAGGCAACTGGTGAAGTTTTACTGGATGGTAAAAATATCCTTTCAGATGATACAGATCTCATCACATTGAGGACACGGGTGGGAATGGTATTTCAAAAGCCCACACCGTTTCCAATGTCGATTTTTGACAATGTTGCCTATGGGTTACGGCTAAAAGGACGGTTCAACAAAAAGGAACTGTCTGAAAGGGTTGAGAAGGCCCTGCGTGATGCAGCCCTTTGGGACGAGGTAAAGGATCACCTTCATTCGGTTGGTACCGCTCTTTCAGGAGGTCAGCAGCAGAGGCTGTGCATTGCCAGAGCGGTGGCAGTAGAGCCCGAAGTAGTCCTCATGGATGAGCCATGTTCAGCCCTTGATCCAGTTGCAACGTATAAAATTGAGGAACTTATAGACAGGTTGAAGGCACGCTTTACCATAGTCATTGTAACCCACAACATGCAGCAGGCTGCCAGGGTCTCTGATTACACTGCCTTCTTTTACATGGGACGCTGCGTGGAATTTGGCCCCACGGAAAAGCTGTTCACGAAGCCGTCCAAGAAAGAAACCGAGGATTACATAACAGGTCGCTTTGGATAGGAAAAAGGATATTGTCACGATAGATGGCCCTGCAGGGGCAGGGAAAAGTACGGTTAGCCGGGAACTGGCAAAACGGTTGGGCTATACCTTCCTTGACACGGGAGCCATGTACAGGGCTGTCGCCTGGGCTGCCCTTGAAAAGGGAATTGATCTTGCTGACTCCAAGGGACTGGAGGAACTGTGCAAAGGCCTTGAGCTCAAGATCGAAGCAAGCGGCATCTATGTGAACTCACGGGATGTTTCATCCCTGATCCGTACGCCGGAGATCGACAGGGCAGCCTCGGATGTTTCCAGAACGCCTGTCGTTCGAGATTTTTTGGGCAAACTTCAACGACAAATTGGTCAAAAAGGAAAAATTGTTGCTGAAGGCCGTGACATGGGTACAGTAGTTTTTCCTGATGCAAGATACAAGTTTTTTCTCACGGCAACCCCCGAGGAAAGGGCCAGGAGACGCCAGAAACAGCTTGAAGAACAGGGCAAGAATGTGGTATATCATAATATATTAATGCAAATTATTTCAAGAGATGAGGCAGATGCCTCCCGTTCTTTGGCCCCTCTCAAGCCAGCAGTAGATGCTGAAATAATTGATTCATCAAATTTAGGACTTGAAGAAGTTATACAAAGAATGATAAAAAAATTAAAAATTCAAAGGTGGAATTATGAATAAGCATTTCAAAATAGATGAATGTTTGGGTTTCATTGCAAACAGACTGGTGAGGGTCTTTCAAAAGGCCTTTGATAAGAGACTGGTGGATTACGGACTTACAAGTGCCCAGTTTTGTGTCCTGGCCAAACTGTTTGAAGAAGAAGGTATTACCCAGACAGAACTTGCCAACCGGCTCTATATTGAAAGTCCTACCCTGGTCCGTACCCTGGACAGGATGGAGGATATGGACATTATTGAGCGCAGACGCGATCCTAATGACCGGAGGGCTTATCACATCTATCTCAAGCCAAAAGGCAAAAAAATGCGTGAAATGGTGGATGAAGTAGGTCACGCAGTGCATGAAGAGGCAACCTCCGGCCACCCCACGAAAGAA
>CAZUIH010000086.1:0-10382 GCA_964620365.1 uncultured Desulfobacterales bacterium
CTCAAACATTTTACAATAGTCCTAACACGTTAATTGACTTTTTATCTTTTCAGCTACTTCAAGGAAGACCTTCGTGCTTTCATTATCCTGGTCCAGGGTAATGGGTTTTCCTTCATCGCCACCCTGTCTGATGGCCGGGTCCAGTGGAATCTTACCCAACAATGGTACCTTGAAGGCCTTTGCTATTTTTTCCCCTCCGCCACTTCCGAAGACCTCCATGGTCTCGTTTTCAGATCCACCTGGGATGCGAAGATATGACATGTTCTCGACAATTCCCAAAATGGGAATTTTACTGCTGGTAAAAAGCCCTATGGAACGCCGTACATCAGAAAGAGCCACCTTTTGAGGTGTTGTGACTATGACTACTCCATTTAGAGGAATGGATTTAGCAAGTGTCAAAGGGGCATCACCGGTACCTGGCGGCAGGTCCACGAGCAGATAATCGAGCTCACCCCATTTGACACGGCCCAAAAATTCCTTGATGGCCTTGTTTACCAGCGGGCCTCTCCATACTATTGGGACCCCTTCTCCAGCCAGGGTTCCTGTGGACATGGCTTTGATTCCATATCTTTCAAGGGGTAAAAGCATCCCCTGGGAACCAACCGGACGTTCGTTAATGCCCAGCATAATCGGTATATCAGGTCCATGAAGATCAGCATCAAGTATGCCAACCTTCGCCCCTGTCTTTGAAAGGGCTATTGCCAGATTTACTGTTACAGTAGATTTTCCGACACCACCCTTTCCGCTTGCCACAGCGACAATATTTTTAACCTGTTTGATCCCTTCCATCTCGGAAGGTTCCTTGCCAAAAAGCTTTGCCCGCTGTTCACTGGTCATGGTGGTAAGTACGACCTGTACCTCGGTGACACCTTCTATCGACTCGACGGCCTTTTTTACATCCTCCTTGATGCGTTGTTTCATGGGGCATCCCGCCATAGTCAGGGCCACTGTCACCTTAACTGCTGTCTCAGCCACCTCTACATCCTGAATCATGCCTAGTTCAACCAGGTTCTTATTGAGTTCCGGGTCATTAACCGTTTTAAGAACATCTAACACTGTCTCTTTCGTAATTGACATAAATTAGCTCCGTTGCATCTTTTTAGGTCAATGGCTACAGTCAAGTATAGCGTAATCCAAGAAAAAAATATATACATCAAGTCTCAGTGTTGATACACTTTTTGCCCAGTCCGATACCAGGATTAAATTTTTTTTTTCAAAATTACCACAAAGGTACGAACTTGACACAAAAAAAGTTACGTCTGGATATCCTGCTTGTCCAAAAAGAATTGGCTCCCACAAGGCAAAAGGCCCAGGCCCTTATTGGGGCCGGCAAGGTTTATGTAAACGGCAAACTAAGTGACAAGGCCGGCCACAAATTTGAACCGGATGCCGAAATAGAAATACGTGGATCACTCCATCCTTATGTCAGCCGAGGCGGTGTCAAACTAGCCCATGCCATCGATCATTTCAACATAGAGGTTGAGGGCCTTGTATGTATGGATGTTGGGGCCTCCACAGGGGGATTCACCGACTGTCTACTTCAAAAAAAGGCAAAAAAAGTGTATTCCATAGATGTGGGATATGGTCAATTCGACTGGAAATTGAGAAACGATGCGCGGGTTGTCTTGATGGAACGCACAAACATCAGACACCTTGAACCTGGCACGATAAAGGAAAAAATTGATCTGGCGGTAATAGATACCTCTTTTATTTCTCTTAAATTAGTGGTACCGGCGGTAATCCCTCATCTTAAACCTGAAGGACTGATAATAACTCTGGTAAAGCCCCAATTCGAGGTGGGCAGGGAGTTTGTTGGAAAGGGAGGAATCGTAAAGGACCACACGTTACATGAAAAGGTGATTAGGGATCTATCTAATTTTTTTCGTGAGAGCCTGAAAATGAAACTACACGGGATCATCCCCTCTCCTATCCTGGGCGCCAAAGGCAATAAGGAGTTCCTTATGCTATTGGGAGCTGACAGATAATTAAAAATGGCTATATATTGTCTGTATGGGAATATAAAGTTATTTTTTTAGTTAATTGAGTAGCTTGAAGGACTATGGGAAAAACAGATTTTAACGAACTAATTGAATTGGTTGAAAAGTCCGAAGATAAGATCAGTGAACCTGATCTATACAAGGTGTTACTTCACAATGATGATTATACTACAATGGATTTTGTGGTTCATATTCTTCAGGAAATTTTTCATAAAAGTCCTATTGAGGCCACATCCATAATGCTTAAAGTGCATAATGAAGGAATAGGTGTATGTGGTATTTACACAAAAGAGATTGCAGAGACCAAGGTGAAAGCTGTTCATGAAAAAGCCGAACAGGCTGGTTTCCCCTTAAAATCCACCATGGAAAAGGTTTAAAAAAAGACAAAAAAATGATAAGTAAAGAATTAGAGTTAATGTTAGGAGCAGCGGCTCGTGAAGCCCATATTCGCCACCATGAATACCTCTCTATCGAGCACCTTCTATACGCTATAATGCATCACGAGGAGGGTGCCAGGATTATTTCCGCATGCGGAGGTGATCTGGAGCAGCTGAAGGCCAAGCTGGAGAATTTTTTCAAGACGCATTTTGAAGAAGTGGCCACGCCCTCTTCCACTGGTCCCCAGCCCACAGTGGCCCTGCAGAGGGTTCTGCAAAAGACGATAATGCATGTACAGTCAGCAGGTAAGGAACAGGCTGAGATCAAGGATATTCTAGCCGCCATCATGACGGAAGAGGATTCTTACGCCGTATACTTTTTGAAAGAGGAAGGTATCACGAGGCTGGATATCCTAAACTACATATCACACGGCATATCCAAGCTTCCCCCATCTGAATCTGAATCCGGCTCACAGCCTGTGACCAGACATACCGAAGAACGCAAGCCCAAGGAAAAAAAGGACTCCTCATCGGCCCTTGAGGCCTTCACCATAGACTTGATAAAAAAGGCTTCGGAAGGAAAGATTGATCCCTTGGTCGGGCGAGAAAAAGAGCTTGAAAGGGCCATGCAGATCCTTTGCAGGAGGCGGAAAAACAATCCCATATTCGTAGGAGAGCCAGGTGTAGGCAAAACTGCCCTTGCAGAGGGCCTTGCCCTAAAGATATGGGAGGGTAACGTGCCCAGCCCGTTGGAAAATGTCAGGATGTATGCCCTGGATTTACCAGCTCTACTTGCTGGCACCAAATACAGGGGAGAATTTGAGGCCCGACTCAAAGATGTCATTACGGCGTTGAAAGAAGACAGGGATTCCATCCTATTCATCGATGAAATCCATACGGTTGTAGGGGCCGGCGCCACGAGTGGAGGGTCTTTGGACGCATCCAACATCTTAAAGCCCGCCCTTGCCAGCGGCGATTTGAGATGCATTGGATCAACCACCTACGAGGAATTCAGAAACTTCTTTGAAAAAGACAGGGCCTTTTCAAGGCGTTTTCAAAAGATCGAGGTAAAAGAACCGAGTGTCACCGAAACCCTTAAGATCCTTGAAGGTCTTAAGGGACGTTACGAGGAACATCACGAGGTAAAATATACAAAGGGGGCCCTTAAGGCGGCTTCCGAATTGTCCGTTCGCTATCTTCCTGACAGGTTTCTTCCAGACAAGGCCATAGACGTAATTGATGAAGCGGCTTCACTCCTGCGTCTAAAGTCCGATCCGAAAAGCCGCCCAAGCCTGATCACCGCCCGTCACATCGAGAATGTTATTGCCAACATGGCACAGGTCCCGGCCAAAACCATCTCCAAGTCTGATCTTGGTCGCCTGGAAGAACTGGAGCCAGCGCTCAAGTCCACTATTTTTGGCCAGGACGAAGCGGTTTCCTTATTGACAAGGGCTATCAAAAGATCACGTGCAGGCCTTGGCAACCCAGATCACCCAATAGGATCTTTTCTCTTCTATGGTCCCACTGGAGTGGGGAAAACAGAACTTGCCAAACAGACTGCCAAAACACTTGGAGTGGAATTTCTGCGCTTTGACATGAGCGAATACATGGAAAAACATGCGGTAGCAAGGCTTATTGGAGCTCCTCCAGGCTACGTTGGATTTGAACAAGGAGGGCTGCTTACAGAGGCCATCCGAAGAAATCCATATTGTGTGCTGCTGCTGGACGAAATAGAAAAGGCGCATCCGGACATATTCAATATCCTGCTCCAGGTCATGGATTACGCATCATTAACCGACAACACAGGCAGAAAGGCCGATTTTCACCATGTAATCCTTATCATGACCTCAAATGCCGGTGCAAGGGAGATGGAAAGTCGCTCCATAGGTTTTTCCGCAAATGGTGATGAAAAAGTAGACTATAAAGGTAAGGATGCGATAAAAGAGCTCTTTACCCCTGAGTTCAGAAATCGACTGGATGCCGTAATCCCATTCAGACCACTTTCCCATCAGACCATGGAAAGGGTCGTGGACAAACTGATTGATGAATTGAGACAACAGATCAGTCCCAAGAAGATAGAACTTGAAATATCGTCCGAAGCCAGGGCATGGTTAGCCAAGAAGGGTTACAGCCCCAAGTATGGTGCCAGGCCCCTGGGCAGGATCATACAGCAGGAGATCAAGGATTCGATTGCGGACAGTCTACTTTTCCATAAGGTCAAACGAGGTGGCAAAATTCTGGTTGACCTGAAAAATGACAAACTGGTACTGAACCTAAGTTGAATCAGATGACTGGTGGTACAGTGTGATAGATCATAATTTTATTCTGAAGCATTAGTAAAGAAGGGATTTTACCGTCATGCCCGTAATACAATCTGTTACCATCCTGCCAAATCTTCCGGAACGCCTTAAGCCTTTACTCTCCATCGCAAACAACCTCTGGTGGACATGGACTCCCGAGGCAATTTATCTTTTCCAGGATATGGATAGGGATCTATGGGAAAGGGTCAACCATAATCCAGTGGCCTTGCTTGGTACCATTGAGCAGGCAAGACTGGAAGAATTGGAAAGGGATGAGATATTCCTTGCCAGGATGGAAGAAGTGGCCGGGGAGCTCGAACGCTATCTCAGGGCCAAGACCTGGTACCACAAGATCATATCAAATCAAAAGGATGGAATGATCGCCTATTTCTCGGCTGAGTTCGGACTTCACGAAAGTCTTCCTCTCTACTCCGGAGGGCTGGGAATTTTGGCAGGGGACCACATGAAATCAGCCAGTGACCTTGGCCTGCCGTTGGCTGGTATAGGTCTACTTTACAAACACGGTTACTTTCAACAGTATCTCAACCCTGACGGCTGGCAGCTTGAGACCTATCCATCAAACGACTTTTACAACATGCCCGTCAGCCTGGAAAGAGATGCAGAGGGAGAGCCGGTCACAATCAAAGTTGAATTCCCCGACCGGGATGTCTATGCCTGTGTGTGGTCCATCACGGTGGGACGTGTAAAGATCTACATGCTGGACACAGACGTTCCGCAAAATACACCTTCGGACAGACAGATTACATCTTTTTTGTACGGAGGAAGTCTTGAGACGAGGCTTCAACAGGAAATAGTATTGGGAATTGGTGGAATCAGGGCCCTCGAGGCATTGGGGCTTACCCCTACCGTATGCCACATGAACGAAGGCCATTCAGCCTTTATGGCTGTTGAGAGGCTTACACAGTTAATCGTAAGAAACGGTCTTGCCTTTGATGAAGCTCTGGAGGCTGTAAAGGCAACAAATGTCTTCACTACCCACACGCCAGTGCCAGCCGGAATCGATAGATTCCCCCCTGAAATGATTCGCCATTATTTTTCAAGGATAGTGGAACGTCTTGGCATCAGTATGGATACCTTCCTAGGGTTTGGTAGAATAAATCCGAATGATCCATCAGAGACTTTCTGCATGGCTGTACTGGCAATAAAAATGGCCTCTCAGACCAACGGCGTAAGCAAGCTGCATGGAGAAGTCTCACGCAAAATGTGGGCAAACATTTGGCCCCAGATACCTGTTCATGAGGTGCCCATAACCCATATAACAAATGGCGTCCACACGCTTGGATGGCTATCCAGCGAGATGGCCACGCTTTATAAGAGATATCTGGGTTCAAGATGGATAGATGAGCCTACCAACCATGCAATATGGAGGCGAATTGAAGAAATCCCTGCCTTTGAACTTTGGAGAAGCAGAGAAAGGTTGCGGGAACGGCTGATATCCTTTGCCAGAAACAGATTGAAAAACCAGCTTACTGCTAAAGGGGCTCCTAGGTACCAGCTTAAACTTGCGGACGAAGTACTGGACCCAGAGGCGTTGACTATCGGTTTTGCCAGACGCTTTGCAACCTATAAAAGGGCTGCCTTATTGTTCCAAGATCCCGAGAGATTAAAAAAGATTTTGACCAACGAAGAACGTCCCGTACAGTTGATTTTTAGCGGTAAGGCACATCCTCAGGACAAATATGGAAAAGAACTCATACATAAAGTGGTCCAGATGGCCAACATGCCTGAGTTTCGCAAACATATTGTCTTTATAGAAAATTATGACATTGAAGTTGCCCGAAATCTTGTCCAGGGTGTTGATGTTTGGCTCAACACTCCGAGGCGGCCCATGGAGGCCAGCGGAACAAGCGGCATGAAGGTTACAGCCAACGGAGGTATCAATCTGAGCATACTCGATGGTTGGTGGTGTGAAGGTTACAACGGAGAAAACGGATGGGCGATAGGTGCTGGCGAGGAATATGATAAACATGATTATCAGGATGAGGTCGAAAGTGGTCTTTTGTATGAACTTTTAGAAAATACCGTGGTACCACTTTTTTACGACAGGTCCACTCACAACATACCTCATAGATGGATCGAAATGATAAAGACCTCAATTAAGACGATCTGTCCGTTTTTCAATACCAATAGGATGGTGGAAGAATACGCCAGCCAATTTTATCTGCCCAACATAAATAAATGGCACCTTCTCGCCGACAATTCATGGCACGAGACCCGCACCCTTACCCAGTGGAAACAAAAAACAAAGCAGGTATGGGATAAAGTAAACATCGTTGATGTCCAGATTCCACTGGAACACTCTCCAAAGGTGGGCGACAGACTTCCAATCAAGGTGAAAGTCCATCTTGGGGAATTGTCTCCAGACGAGGTAAGGGTTGAAGCATACATTGGAAGACTGGATGAAAAGGGGGAGATACCTGAAGGACATCCATTGCCGCTTCTTTATACTGGAAATCAGGAAGGCAATCACTACTATTTTGAAGGCAAGTTGCTTTGCCTTTCCAGCGGCCGCATAGGATTCACCATAAGGTGCTATCCCTACAAGAAGGAATTAGGACATAAATTTGATCTGGGGTTGTTGACCTGGTGGGAATCACATTGAGACTTTAAAAGAGACTTTAAGACTGCAAAAAAGGGCGGAAAAAATGATTCCGCCCTTTCATTTTTTTTCCATTTAGCCGCCAAGGGCGCTAAGAATCTGATTTTTGATCTCTTCTACTGTTCCTACACCGTTAATTCTTATGTACTTGGGCGCATCAGGGTCCCCGGAGGCCTCCCACTTCTTGTAGAAGTCTACGAGGGGCTCTGTCTGGGCATGATAGACCTCGAGACGTTTACGTACGGTCTCTTCCTTGTCATCGTCACGCTGGATCAGTGGCTCGCCTGTCACGTCATCCTTTCCTTCAACCTTGGGTGGATTGTAGATCACATGATATGTACGTCCTGAAGCGAGATGCACCCTCCTGCCGCTCATTCTTTTAATGATTTCCTCGTCAGGTACGGCGATCTCAACCACATAGTCAATTTTCACACCGGCATCTTTCATTGCCTCGGCCTGAGGTATGGTCCTGGGAAATCCGTCAAAAAGGAAACCCTTTTCACAATCGGGTTCCTTGATCCTCTCCTTAACGAGACCGATAATTACATCATCTGGTACGAGTCCACCAGAATCCATGTATTTTTTGGCCTCCAGTCCCAAGGGGGTTCCTTCCTTAACCGCGGCCCTGAGCATGTCCCCTGTGGAAATCTGTGGGATTCCGAATTTCTCTTTAATGAAATTAGCCTGGGTCCCTTTTCCGGCCCCTGGGCCTCCCAAAAGAATAAGACGCATAATGTATTCCTCCCTTCACCTGAATTTTAGCTGAATTGAGCATCCTTTTACAATCGCTCACTTCAATTTTAATAGGCATATATATGGCAATTTCCCAAAAAAGCAAATAGTGAATCTGTAATTAATTCTCTGTAGAGTAAAATTTACATATTGCTTCTTTTGGCATAAACTGTGTCTTACAGCAATAGCACAGGTTTTAAAACATTGCAGCCTAAAACAGTATAAATAGGGATTCATGATAAATTTCTTAAAAAAGATCTGCCATGTAATTGACGCCATCAATGAACGGATAGGAAGGTCCGTGTCATGGCTTACAGCTGTTCTTGTGGTGCTTGTAACTGTAGATGTTGCCCTAAGATACCTATTCAAGGTAACTTTTGTGGCTTCTCAAGAACTGGAGTGGCATTTATTTGCCCTTGTCTTTCTTCTAGGCGGAGGTTACACGCTGCGTCATAATGGGCATGTACGGGTCGATGTATTCTATCAGCGGCTCGGCCGAAAAGGAAAAGCCCTGGTCAATATTCTTGGGTGTCTTATTTTTCTCTTTCCAGGCAGTTACCTGGTGATAAAAACATCTTTACCATTTGTTCATTTTTCCTGGTCAATCTCCGAAGCTTCTCCAAATCCAGGCGGTCTTCCAGCCAGATATCTTTTGAAGGGTGCGATCCCTGTTGCCTTTTCACTCATGGCCCTGCAAGGCCTGTCTCTTCTGTCTAGCAGTATCCTTGTCCTGCTAGGGCAGGATCCAAAACGTAAGAGGGCTTAACCTATGGATTATCTTGCGGGATGGATGTTCCTTGTACTTACTATTCTGCTACTAGCAGGATTCCCGGTCGCATTTACCCTGCTTGGCACATCGCTGGTGTTCGGACTGATTGGATTTGGATGGGATTTTTTCAACCTGCTGCCCCTGAGAATTTGGGGAGTGATGTCTAATTTCACCCTGGTGGCAGTACCACTCTTTGTATTCATGGGGGTGATGCTAGAACGCTCAGGTCTTGCCAGTGAACTCCTTGAAGCAATGGCCATGCTATTTGGCAGGATAGGAGGAGGCTTGGCAGTGGCTGTGGTCGTGGTTGGGGCACTTTTAGGAGCTTCAACCGGCATTGTTGGAGCCACTGTTGTAACCATGGGCCTCCTGGCTCTTCCAACCATGATCAAACGGGGATATCAGCATGAACTTGCCACTGGCACCATAACTGCTTCTGGGACCCTTGGCCAGATCATTCCCCCAAGTATAGTGCTAGTCCTTTTAGGAGACATCATAGGTGTGTCTGTGGGAGACCTGTTTGTAGGAGCTGTAATACCTGGTCTTATCCTGGTCGTATTATACATACTTTACATCCTTATTGTGGCTAAACTCAAACCTCAGTATGCCCCTCCGGTTTCCTTGCGTGATATCACCAGAGAAAATGGAATATCTGCAGCACTTCGAATATGCAAGGCCCTTATTCCCCCTATCATACTCATGTTGGCTGTGCTGGGTTCAATCTTTGCGGGGATTGCCTCGCCTACAGAGGCTGCCGGGGTAGGCGCCAGCGGAGCCACCCTACTTTGTATCCTGAACCGGCGTTTTAACCTAAAGGTACTTAGGGAAGTAATGGAGACAACTACCCAACTTACCAGCATGGTTTTCATAATCCTGGTAGGGGCCGCTGCGTTTGGACTGGTATTCAGAGGGCTTGGTGGGGACGGAGTGGTAAGGGATTTCCTTCAGCACATTCCTTTTGGAAAATGGGGAATCTTGGCCGTTGTAATGACGGTGATTTTTATAATAGGTTTCTTTCTGGACTTTATCGAGATCACCTTTATTCATATCCCTGTGTTGGCACCTATAATGAAGAACCTGGGTTTTGATCCCGTTTGGTTTGCCATACTGTTTGCCTTAAACCTTCAGACTTCCTTTTTGACCCCGCCATTCGGGTTTGCCTTGTTTTATCTAAAGGGAGTGGCACCTCCCGGCGTAACAACGACGCAAATCTACAAGGGAATCATCCCCTTCGTTATTCTCCAGATAATTGGCCTCCTCCTGGTAATCCTCATACCTGAAGCGGCTACCTGGCTTCCAAGACTGGTAGCTGGACCATAGCAGGAGAGTTTACTTGCAAGTTTGCTGAAGATTCTTGATACTTAAACTCTACGACAAAACCGCAGATTCGGTAAAATTGCGAGTCCCTTGTGGCTTCAAATGCCGAACATTTTGGGTGATACCAGTTGTAAGCAATATCCCACAACATACTGAAATTGAAAACAATTTGTTTTTGTTCGGCATTTGAAGTGAATAATTTGGAATTATAAACTTTATCCAGTCATGTAATCGTAATAGGCCTTTTCAGACAGTTGCCCCCATTTGTCC
>CAZUIH010000087.1:0-9958 GCA_964620365.1 uncultured Desulfobacterales bacterium
CGTTCAACTATACACTTATTCAGACATTGCCCCCGAGCTGCATAATTTGGGTTTAACCCTAAATAGGCATTTCAAACATCCAAGGAACATTTTTTCTTTTTAAAATCATTAAGTTAACAGCAGGTTGCCTGTGAAAAATTTTCATCATCCGGGCCAAGAATTAGATTTTTTGTTTGAAGACAAGGCAGGTTATGCTGCCCTCAGTCTTGAATCTCGGGTGGCCTTGGCAAGTGCATGATCCCGGTAAATAGGGATAAGCTATTTTTTTACATATGTGGTTAGCCATTTTAATAAAATGCGGTTATCATGACTAGTTATGAAGCGACATCCTGATGATATGCCATCCCTAGTCTTTGCGGATGAGCAGGGACAGATTTATGATTTTCCTGGCCTGAAAATGGCGGGAAGGAGTGGAAACCTTTTTCATCCTGTGGATCTTAAGGACTTGATTCCCCTGCCTCCAGGCAGTGAGCTTTTTGTGTTGCCAGAAAGGCTTCCAGTCGGATGGGATGACAAGCATGATGAGATGGTGCTTATCGAGGAAGATCCTTTTAAGCCAGGAAAAAGGGTTCAGGCTGTCGCAGCATTTATGTCGCCCGCATATACCCAGACAGCATTAGCAGCCTTTAAAAGAGAAGATGAAAATTGCAGTCCGCTTCCCCTTTTTGCCTATACCGCAGTTGGCTGGTGGCAAAATACTTTCTGGGTCGCGGGATTTAGAAGTGATCCTGATCCAAGACAGGATTACAGAAATTTCAGGCCAGATGTGATCAGAAAAAGGACACTGGGTAGACTTCGGTCCGAAAAAAATAACAGGCTCTTTCAACATCTTGGAAAATGCAGTCTTACTTATGGTTGCCCGGCAGCCAGAAATCTTTTTATGGGGCGATGGGAGGCCCCGTTGCCCACTTCGCCCCAATGTAATGCCCGTTGTCTAGGTTGTCTGTCAAGCCAGCCTTCCGAGGGTCCTCCTGCTACACAGGACAGGATAACCTTTGTGCCCACGGTGGATGAGGTGGCAGGAGTAGCCATTCCTCATCTTAAAAAAGCAAAACGGGCAGTGGTTAGTTTCGGTCAGGGGTGTGAAGGTGAACCCCTTTTGCAGGGGAAACTCATTGAAGGTGCCATAAAAAGAATCAGGCAGGAGACCCTTCGTGGTACCGTAAACCTGAATTCCAATGCAAGTGTGCCCTTGGCTGTTGAACGAGTGGTTTCTGCCGGCCTGGACAGCATGCGTATCAGTATGAATAGCGTAAGAAAGCACTACTATGAGCGCTATTACAGGCCTAAGAGTTACGTACAGGAGGATGTTTTTTCTTCATGGAGGATCATGAAGCGAAATAACCGTTTTGTTTCACTCAACCTGTTTGTTTTGCCTGGACTGACTGACGAAATGGAAGAAATTGATGTCCTGTCAGGGCTGATCGCTGAATTTGGACTGGACCTTATTCAATTGAGGAATCACAACATAGATCCAGACTGGTATTTAAATGAGATTGGATATGAGTATGGTGGGAGGCGGACTGGAATAAAAGGTATGGTCTCAATACTTAAAAAACGTTTTCCTTCTTTGCGGTTCGGCTATTTCAATCCATATCTTGGCTGAGATAAGGGGATATGGCTTAGACTTTGTCTGAAAGTGACGACACATCTATTGGGCGACCGTGTACAGGGTATCTGCCCACTGAATAGCGTTCAGATAGCATTTTGCAAGGGTTTCTTCATCTAATTTTAGTACCCTGGCACATTTGGTGATTATCCTTTTGTTTGCATATTCATAGCCTCTAACCAGATAATAGAAAGGGGCCAAGGGACCTTTTTTTTCCAGAAGGGCCAATGTGATATTTTTATTCAAGGGAAGTTCTGCAAGCAGCTCTTTCAAGGGTCGTCCCATGATTGCGTCCAGCAGGGACAAAATTCCCATCAAAAATACTGAGGGGGCTAACTCGCTATGATTGGTGTGTTGCGCCACCATTTCACCCAGTCTTCCTCTAATACACGCCGTGACCATCAGTTCCTGCGGTTTGTCATCGCTTATGCGGGTCAACAACAGTAGAGAAAGCCATTTTCTTATTTCCCTTTCTCCTAACAGTATAACTGCCTGCTGGATGGAAGAGACTTTTTGGCTTAATCCGAAGAAGGCGGAGTTAACGATGCGAAGGAGTTTATAGGAAAGAGCGGGGTCCTTTAAAATTATTTCAGTGATTTCATTAAAATCGAGGTCAGGTCGCTGAAGAGCAGTAAATATTTTGAGCCAACTCCAGTGGGAGACTGGGATTTCCTTGCTTTCAAGAATGACAGGTTTTGCAAAGAAATATCCCTGAAAAAATCTGAAACCAAGATCCTTGGCCCTTTGAAAGTCATCAAGGGTTTCTACCTTTTCCGCAAGCAGATCTACACCATATGATTCAAGGGTCTTGCACAACTTTTTTATTTCATTAAGGGGGGTTTGTCTCCAGTCGATCTTTACTACAGATGCTAGAGGGAGAAGAGCCTTTGTTTTACTATTAAGTATAAAGTCATCAAGGGCAAGCTTAAATCCGGACCGTTTGAGGATTTCGCAGGAATATAGCAGGGCCTGATCAACTTTTTGTCCCTCTAGAATTTCAATTACGATATCCTTAGGCTTTAAATTTTTGGGAAGGTCTGCCAGAAGAAGGTCCCTGTTAAAGTTTACAAATGCCTTTTTACCTCTTGTGATTTCTCTGATACCCATTCCAAAATAGAGATTGTAAAGTACGCGGGATGTTGCCTCGGAACCGTCAATTTCTGGGAAAAAATTGGTTTTCTTACCGGACCGATACAATAGCTCATAGGCTATTGTATTTTTAGCCGAATCTAGGATTGGCTGACGCCCGATAAATAATTTCATAGCGTTACCGCGCAAACGACCAAATTGAAAATGTCCTATTTGATGAGTTACGACCAGTTATCGGGGTAAGGCCAAAGGCCCTTTTCTTTTTACAGGCCAGAGTATGCGAAGCCATCTAATCAGCGATTGCACTAAAGGAGACGGCCTACCCTTGGGAAGTTCTAAGTCTATTTTTAAAACGTGATCTCCCCTGTTGCCTATTTCGTCCACCCATCCTTTACCATGGACTCTGATAGTTGCCCCTTGAGACACACCAGGGGGAACTTTGCATATAGCTTCACCCTCAACGGTAGGAACAGTCACTATACCACCACTTAAAGCAGTCCATATATCAAGGCTCATCCTGGAATGAACGTCTAGTCCTTTTAAAACAAAGTCTCCAGGAAGCTCTACCTTTATTTCTACATATAAAGGGTCACGTGAGCCTCGTTCAGGTCTCCATGGACCTTGGCCAGGCAGCTTCAGCAGGGTACCGTTTTTAGTGCCTCTGGGGAGCCGTATGCAGACGTTTCTTTCCCTGCAGATGCGTCCTTGCCCATGGCAAAGAGGGCACAGTGGTCTTCCCTTGAAACCTGTTCCACCACAATCGGTACACAGGACCTGAAGCCTTTCATCACCCCACGGCACGACCTGGTGTCCTGTTCCATGGCAACTTTTACAAAGTTGCTCGTTTTTGCCCGGAATTCGTCCGGCTCCGTTGCATCTGGGGCAAAAATCCTCTTCATCCGTTACCTTAATTTCTAACTTGGCCCCTTCAATTGCCTGTTTTGCCGTTACTTCCAGGAATAAAAATGCGCCGTCGGTTATTTCATCTGCATAGTTTTCCTGAATCTTGTACGCCTGCTCTTGGTATGAAGTTTTGTCTGTTTTGTCAAATTTTTGAAGGATCTGTTCATAGGCATATCGTAATCTGAAAAAGGCCTTCGAATCGACTAAAGGGCTTCGCCCAATCACATCTGGATGACAAGCCCTTACTTTTCTCCTATATGCCTGTTTTATTTCTTGGAGTGTAGCACGAGGTGATACTCCAAGTATCTTCCAGGGATCAATTTCCATAGATCTTGGTTAAAAGATCTTCTTCATAAATTTGTTAACTATCCTTTTGGGCCCCTGTCGGGGGCGCCTGCAGGGCTTCACTATTCAAGATTATCAAGAGCTGTCCAGGCAGTTTGCATACCTGTGATACATATTTTACATCTACACCTGCAATAATGTCAGGTGGTGGTTCGATCTGGTTTTTGGGGACAGCAATTACATCTCCTATCTTTTCTACCAGGAGACTTACAGGTTCGTCTCGGTGGCCAATAATGACATTGTTTAGCTTGTCGCTTTCCTTTGAACTGGTTGTTTTTAAACCAATTCTGCTACTGAGATTTATTGCAGTCAGGATCTGACCTCTCAAGTTGACTACCCCGGAAACATAATAGGGCGCCTTGGGAACCGGTGTGATTTCAAGTGCCCGGTTGATCTCGATCACATCATCAATAGGAAGACCGAAAAAGTGTTCTCCGAAATAAAAAGTCACAAACTGAGAAGCATCCTCAGTTCTGAGGTCCGTACTTATGTTCTCAGATTCTACAGGAAGGTTCGCACTCTGGTTGTTCATAAGGTCCTCCCGTACTAAGCAGCCTTTTTGAGTTTTTCTGAGATGAGAATGTTGTTAACCGCCTCGAGCACCAGATCTCTGTCAAGTTTGGGCTGATAGTCATTAATACCTACTTCCATTCCCCGTCTTCTATCATCTTCCCCGGAAAGGGAAGTGACGGCAATCACGGGGAGATCTTTGAGCTGGGTATCTTCTCTTATTTTCTGGGTGAGTTCAAAGCCAGTCATATTTGGCATTTCGATATCGGTTATCAGAAGATCCACTGGTTCCATTTTTAATTTTTCCCATGCCTGAAGTCCATCCTCAGCGGTTATTACCTCGTAACCAGCAGCCACCAGATAGGAACTGAGGAGATTTCTGTAGAAGGAGGAGTCCTCTGCCAGTAATATTTTGGCATTGGCTATCTCTTCTTCTGAGGGTGTGGAGTAAAAGTCAGGGTCATACATCTGGACCAGTTGATAAACATCCAGGAAAAGTGTTGTTCGGTCTTTTACAATTGCGGAACCGAGAAGTCCTTCTTGTCTGAAGGTATGCTCTTCCACGTCAATGGCTATATCCAGGCTGTCCTCTATTCGTGAGACCAAAAAGGCGATGTCTTTTTGGTTCATATGGAAGACAATAAGGTGATATTCATCCATGTCTGGCAATGGAGAGATGGGGAGGAAATTCTCTAGTCTGATAATCGGCATAGAATGGCCCCTGTATTGAACCACTTCTCTGCCTCCAACTACTTCTATCTTTGAAACCGGAATCTTGTCCAGTCGATTTACCAGGGCAAGAGGGAGAGCAAAGAATTCTTCTGGAGCAACGGTAAAGAGCAGCAGAAATTGACGTTCTTCTCCCACTTCTGACCTCTCCGATACCATCTTGGTTTGTTGTAGTGAGTCCTCTCCTCTTAACTTAAGAGAAGATGTGAGACCCACAACGTCAAGTATCAATGCCACCCGGCCATCACCCATGAGGGTGGTGCCTGCATAAAAAGGTATGTGTTTCAGGTGACTGCCAAGAGGTTTTACAACGATCTCTTCGGAATCGCTAATGCCATCGACCACCAGGCCGAACTGGCGGTCTCCGCTGTTTAACACGACTATGTTGAGTCCGGAGGAGTCATCCTCTTGTGCGGGGTTACCCAGTACGTTGCGTAGTCTTATGAGAGGAAGGATCTGGCCCCTTAAACGGTAGAACTCTGAATCTCCTATGAGCTGGACATCTCTTGCCTGGATTTCAGGGGTGAGGTGCACAAGTTCAACAAGGTTTACCTGGGGAATAGCATATCTCTGGTCTGCACTCCTGACTATCAATGCAGGGATGATGGCCAGGGTCAGAGGAATCTTAATCCTTACCGTGGTGCCTTGATCCACCTCGCTTTGTAATTCAACGGTGCCGCTGAGTTTTTCTATGTTGGATTTGACTACATCCATTCCAACTCCACGTCCTGAAATATTTGTCACCTTTTCAGCAGTGGAAAACCCGGCCTGGAAGATCAGCATCAACGCCTCCCTGTCAGAGAGGGACCTTGCCTGTTCTTCGGTTATGATGCCTTTTTCGATTGCCTTTGCGCGTAATTTGTCAGGATCTATGCCGGCTCCATCATCCTGGATCTCTATGATAACCTGGCCTCCCTCGTGGTAGGCCCGCATAACCAATGTACCGGTAGCTGGTTTTTCTTTTTGGATCCGGATTTCAGGAGGTTCAATCCCGTGGTCAATCGAGTTTCTGACCATGTGGGTCAAGGGATCTTTTATTACCTCGATTATCGAGCGGTCCAGCTCCGTATCAGCCCCTTCGATCCTCAGTTGTACCTGTTTCTGTGCGTTTCGGGAAAGGTCCCGCACTATCCTTGGAAACTTATTGAACACGTTTCCAATGGGCTGCATCCTGGTCTTCATTATCTGTTCTTGGATCTCCGTTACGGCAAGACTCATCCGTTGGTTAGCAGTAATGAGATCAGGATTGTTGAGCTGGTTGGCTATCTGGGTCATTCGGTTTCTTGAAAGGACCAATTCTCCTGCCAGATTCATCAGCTTGTCCAGGAGGTGAACATCAACCCGTACATGAGTTTCAGTGAGTTGGGGGGTAGCAACAGGAGGACCACCTGCCGGCCTGGCAGAAGCACTTTCCGACTTGGTTGAGGGGGCAGGTTTGGCGCTTTCCGTAGTTTGTTCCTTTTCCGCCTCTTTTTTATCCGTGTCCGTGGTCTTTGCCTGTTCCTCACTTGTTTCCGCTTTTGCAGTTTCTTTGGGAGCAGGTTCAGATTTTTCTTCCACAGCCTTATCTGACGGGCCACTATCCTCTTTTTTGGCCTCCTGAGCTGCTTCTTTGGTCAGTTTTTCGGCAAAATTTCTGAGATCAACTATGAAGTCGAGGTATACGATATCATCAGGTTCTTTACCTGTTTGTTCAAGAGAGGCCAGGATAGCCTTGATATAATCTACGGCCTTCAGTAGTTCAGTGGTGATCTCTTCATTTACTTTTACCACCCCATCTCTAAGTTTTGACAAGATGTCTTCTGCAAAATGGGCTATGCCTTCAAGGGTGGTAAATCCAAAAAAGCCTGCTGTTCCTTTAATGGTATGAATAGTTCTGAAGATACTCTTTATGAGTTCTGCATTGTCCGGCTCCTGTTCAAGTTCAACAAATTGCTGGTCCAGGAGTTCGAGATTTTCCTTCGATTCTGCCAAAAAATCTTTGAGGATATCATCTTCCATGCCCATAATATTTCCTCCTACGGCGTTTTCCCCTGGTTACCACAATGTATCCTATACCAAGGAAATGTGGATCAACTTTATTCTTCCTTGCGCCAGCATGTTGCTCTTCCGATGCTGACGCGTTTCATTGTAGGCGGAAGACCGATTGGGGTTTCTGTAGCTCCCAAAAACAGATAGCCTCCCGGATTTAATGTTTTTACCAGCTTTTCAAGTATTTGTTTCTTTGTTTGTTGGTCAAAATATATGAGTACGTACCTGCAGAATATGACATCAAAGGTGCCGAGTCCAACAAAAGGGCTTAATAAATTTAACTGCTTGAAACGAATGAGTTTTTTGAGTTTTTCATTGATCATCCAGAAAGCGCCTTGCTGTTTGAAATATTTTATAAGCATTGTAACAGGAAGACCTCTATTGACTTCTACCTGTGTGAAGCGGCCCTCCGTACCTTTCTTTATTGCCTGTTGGGATATGTCCGTGGCTAGAATTTCAATCCTCCAGTTTGAAAGTACCGGAAAATGTTCGGCAATGAGCAAGGCTACACTGTAAGGCTCCTGACCGGTAGAACATGCTGCGCTCCAGAAGCGTATTTTCTTGGTGTTCTGATTTTTTTTGATCAGCTCGGGTATTATCTCTTTTTGCAGGGCGTCGAACGGGTGTTGATCACGGAAAAAGTATGTTTCATTGGTGGTCATGGCCTCGATGATCTGTTCCTTTAGCTTAGGCGTCATCTGGAATTTCGCCTTGCGATACAGCTCCTCGAGGTTTTTAAGCCCCAGGCTTTTTGCCAGTTCGCTTAGACGGCTCTCTATCAGATACTCCTTGCCCTTGCCCAAGGAGATTCCACTAGATGTCTTTACTAAGTCCGCAAAAAATCGGAACTGTTCCGGACTGATCATCTTAAGTCTTCCTTCTACTAAGATTTGTGCATTTGAAATCTGTAATGGGAAAATAAAATTTAACAGGATACATTGTTACGTCCTATCTGCCTTGCAAAGCATGAAAATTCGAGAACCGTCTCAGTAATAGAGTCCAAAGGGCAAACGCGATCTGCAATGCCCGCTTCCTGAACAAATCTTGGCATTCCCCATACCACGCAGGTTTCCTTGTCCTGAGCAATTATAAAAGCCCCCTTTTTTTTGAGTTCCTTGGCTCCTTCCAATCCATCTTGTCCCATGCCAGTCATGATAACTGCTACAACCCTTCCTCCATATACTTGGGATAACGAGTGAAAAAGTACGTCTACTGCTGGTCTGCAGCTGTTAACAGGTGGATTTTGGTTCAGTCTTATGATGCGTTCCGAATTATTGGCATGGACCTCCATGTGATAGTCTCCTGGAGCGACATAGACTGTACCCGGCTGAACTATTTGGCGATCCGTTGCTTCCATCACCTTAAGGGGTGATTTTTCGTCCAGCCTTTTAGCCAACTGATTTGTGAATACCGGAGGCATGTGTTGTACCAAAAATATTGGCAGTCTAAAGTTTTTGGGAAACTTGGGTATTACGTGATTCAATGCGTTGGGACCACCAGTTGATACTCCTATCGCAACTGCCTCCGGGCGTTGGGCTATTCGTCGGGTGCTGCATGCTCTTCTGCTTGGCAGCTCTCCAGGCTTATCGACCGATGGCCTGTGTGTCGATTTGGTGTAAACGGGTGTATGAGGCCGTGTTGCAGGCCTGGTCCTTGATTGTGTAAATCTCGTGGATAGAGGGCCTTTTGTTACTGTTTTTTTGCGAGTCTGCCCAAATGCTTCTATTTTGGGTATGAGTTCTTCCTTTATCCGTTTTACACTCTCTGCAAAGGCGCCTTGTCCCGTTGGTTTAGGAGTGAAGTCGAATGCTCCTTTGGATAGAGCTTCCAGGGTGGTCTTAGCCCCTTTTGATGTAAGGGTGGAGAACATTATGACCCCGACATTGAGACGCTGGCGGCGAATTTCATCAAGGGTTTCTAGGCCGTCCATTTCAGGCATTTCCACATCCAGGATGAGAAGATGGGGCCTTAAGGTCCTGATAGCCCGAAGGGCCTCTTTCCCGTTTTGAGCAGTTCCCACCACCCTTATGTTAGGGTGCGCTCCCAGGGCCTCCTGAAGAATTTTTCTGAATACGATAGAGTCGTCTACTATGAGAACCTTGATCATAACCCTAGTACCATGCGCACTTTTTCTTCGAGCATTTCCGGAGAGAAGGGCTTCATAAGGTATTCATTTGCGCCGGCCATAACTGCTCGTATCACGTTTTTCTGCTGATTTTCCGTGGTGACCATCATGATTTTGGTGTCGTTCCATTTGGTATTTTCTCGGATTTTGACCAGGCAGTCATAACCTTCCATTACAGGCATGTACCAATCTAGCAGTACTATGTCGAAAGGGCCTTTTTCCTCAAGAATTTTTAAGGCTTCCTCTCCATTTTCCGCCTCTTCTATCTGGTCGAATATGTTCATCTGCTGCAAACCGCTCTTTACTATGTTTCGCATGGATTGGGAGTCGTCTACCACAAGCGCCTTCATCTACCTACCCCTTAAATATTCTTTGTTCGGTGCACAGAAGGATATTTTTCTGTTTCCCATGTCCATATAACAAATGAGGCCAAATTTTGTCTTGATTCTTCCTGAATCCATGGTCGTGCCCTCTAAATATTCTAGGGAACCTCTAGAAAGGCCATTTTCAGGTTGATGCATGCGTAAAGTCCCTCAATTTTTCCGTCCGCTAAATGACCAAACCCTTGTTTTTATCCCCATTTCTATGCTCTGGACGCAAGAAGACTGTAACGATCA